>JBCDES010000013.1:0-24839 GCA_039179295.1 Chlamydiota bacterium | reverse complement strand
TGAGGAATCTCCGAGATAACACCTAACTCGTCGTCGGACAGGGAGATTTTTGTAGCATTGATTTTTTCTCCGTCGGAACAAAGCATCCCTTTTTCTAGGGGGTTGAAAATCGAAGGGAATTCTTCGATACCGCTTCCCAAATAATACTTTGCAAATTCTTGAATCGAAATATTCTCCAATTCTTTCCCTTCCGTTACCTCGCTTAAATATTCACAATTAAACGTAATATCGGCTTCTTCTCCTCTTTGTAACGGAACGCTCGATCTCCATGTTTTGTCTTCTATCGAAGAATAGATCCGTTCCAACTCATCTAGATTCAAATGAATAAATTCCGATAAACTTATTCCGTTCGCATTTTTGGTATTGAGAGGTTGATAGTCCATGAAGGATGTCGGTTTGGATTTTTGCTCTATCTTTAACATAATTTAAACTACTTTTTTAAGGTTTGACAAATATATGCATATCGTGATTCAAAAATCGACTTTCGCCTACGTCGGCGTAAGAACTCAAAATTCTCGCTCTCATTCGCAACTTACCTCTCGGTAACGGTCGCTTAATCCGCACATGAATTTTGAGAATCTCCTTTTTTTGAATAACGATCTGTATATTTTTCTAACAACCGATAACCCTTGGTTTTCATAAGCCTCTTCTTTTCGATTCGTCGTAATACGGATACCCTTTTTCCCGAAGAAACCGACGACTAAGGAAAAATCGGACTTGAATACTTCTTTGCATCTCGAATAACCGTAGGAGTATAATCTTTGATCCGTTTTTACGTAATGCAATATGGAGCCTATTACTAATTCCAGTACTGTCGGGACGCCGTAGTCTTCTCGAATCAATTTTTCTTGATCTGAAAGAGCACTATAATCGCTTTCGGGAATGGTTTCTTTGGTCAATAAAGCATAGTAGGATTGGTTTGAGGATTCATTCAAATAGAAATCGATCTCTTTATTTTTGCAAGTTAACCAAGATTTTTCATCTTTTATTTCGTTTTCAATTAAAATCTCATTTAGGTAATTTAGGTTTATTTCTTTAGGTAAGTAGAATAATATGTGTGTTTCATAAACCATTTTATCCTTAAAATAGGGACAGGGTTGACCGAGTATTTGCAGAATTTCTTCCGATTCCAGTTCCTTTTCCTTTTCTACCGGCAGATAGAGCAATTTCCCCCAATCGCTTAATCCGAAATAACTCAGCATTAATTTTTCTTTATCCAATACTTTTTTATTTCGACCGATATCGGAAAGGAAGTTTAAATCCTCTTCCAATCCGTTTTCTCCTTGATAGATCGGGCTATTCGCTCCCGAACATAGGGTATCGATCACATGATCGGCTTCCGTCGGATAAATATGAGAGGAATAAGTACTCACTACATGGATCGAGAACTTATTTTTTGCCAGTGCTGCGTCAATCCCTTCTTTTTCGCATGCTAAGGCAATGCTCTGCTCATTTTCTTCTTTGATTCTTAAGTCGGCCAATTCCTTATTTCCCCCTTCAACACCCTGACCGAGTCTGTTTCCATGTGTGCCGGAATTTAAATGGATAGAGGGCATTAGATCGTCCCTTCTTTTTACCAAGAATCGGACGAGGTTTTCTACATCGACTTTGTCGATTTGATGATCCGAACGCCAAATATATCTGTCATCCTTCGTCTTTTCACTCAGCCATAGGGTATCGATGACTCTTTTTCGTTTACATTTCAGACGTTTACCTTCCAACCAAAAGGGTAGAGATCTCTCACCCTTTGTTATTTCTACCGGAATTGAATAATCGATTGTGGAAAAGAATACCTTATTTATTTTATCGAGTAGACGAGACGGCTTGAGTTGATTCGGATGAGAGATGGGAACCGGTACCACCTCCCGAACGGGAGAATTTCTTACGGCGTTTACCGGATTATCCGGATGGTACTTATCAAATCTTTCAGCCATCAACCACTCGATCCCGGCGATAACGAGTTTGTCTTCGACTTTTTCCTCAATCCAACCGAGCGGTTCTTCCTCGGATTCCGCTATCGGTTTTTGAATGATTAGATAAAAGAGATTGCAGATCGTTTGAATTTGATCTTCCGTCAACTCAAAATCATAATCGCTTTCCAGATTGATTTTAACGGTATCTAAAAGATTCTCGTGATGTTTTGATCGTTGATAATCGGTTAAAGAGATCATGGTTCGGGAGCTATCCGGTTTAAGGAGGTCGTTTGATTTTTTCCCATCTTCCTTAGATGCTATCGTTCGTGAGATAAAAAGGATGGGGACATTTTATTTTTCAGCTTTTTTAGGCTTCTTCTTTATAAGACCGATAACCGTATCGACGGCCGGAGGAATAATGGCGACACATGCAACGATAACCGCGAGGATTTCAATCCCCGTACAATATTTTTTTTCCGCTCTACCGGAGAGGTATTTCAATGCCAAAGCTAACTCCTCTCTATCGTTCTCCTCATATTTTGTCAGTTCGGCGACCAGTACATCCCGGTTTTCATCCTCTTCGATTCCTTTCTCGTTATTTTCAATCATCTGCTTAAAAATGGTTAAAGCGATCTCCATATTCTCTTCCGACAAATCCCCTTCATAATCACATTCGAGATTCGTTCTCAGGGTTTCTAAAATATCATCCGTCGGCGATTGCATTCCGCCTAGAAGTTTGGACGGAATAAGACTTGAGACATCGAGCCCTTCGGCACCTAACCTATCCAATTCTTTTTGAGTGCCGTTCCAGGTTACAATCCTATTCGATAACCTTGAAGCTCTATTCGGATCTATCTTTCCGATTTCAATGATCTGCCGTCGGAGCTCTTTCCTTGAAGGTTTCGGTTCGAAGTTTTGATCGGTTTGTCGTGCAATGGGATTCAATCGAGTGTTGAGTGAAATAGACATCAATTTCTCCTGTTCTTCTGTTTTGAGGAACTCGAAGTCTAAAGAAAGTTATATTTATTGTTCAAGTATTTCTTTAACTTTTATGAAATTTTATCCTTGTTAACGGCAGCTTCCGGGGTGAGCCTACCTATGGAAGAGCTTGAAAATACTACATAGAAAACATTCGAACAATCCTACGGCTCCGAAGAAGAAAAGATCAAAAACCATCCTCCCGTTTGCTAAATTCTTTTTAGCTTGAGTGCGAGATCGGAAAGAGGCGCATCGGCGTAATCGATCGGATTCGTAAGAACTCCCCACTCTTGTTTTGTTGTTCCGTCGAGGTAAGAGCGCCAAACATTCATCGGGTAAATTCTCATGCCGTCGGCAGAAACGCGGTACAGATCGAGTTCGAGTGTTGCGGGATTGACGGCAAAAGCAAAGGCATAATCGAGCCAGTTCGTGTCTGCAAAAGTAAGAGGAGGGTGGGTGGGAAATGATCGATAGAGGAGATGATCGATCGCGTCTTGTTTGTCCGGAGCGGCTGTTGCGAGAAAGGTCCGAAATTCGGGAAGGGTAAGGGACGGACCGCGAAAGAAAAATTTTTCTTCGAGAATTTTAGAGGCTAAACGGGTTTGAGCTTCACGATCGATACGGACCGATTCGTAATAATTTTTGGCGGGATCGATCACCTGATCTCGAATCCACGTATAGGTAAAGCCCGTGTCAAGCCAGCCGGTTTTGAAAGGATGGAGCCCCGGCTTTAATAAAAAAGCATGGGTTGGAGAATACATCAGCAGACTCGCGTCGGCATCGGTTTCAAAAGGTTTGGTGACCGAGTAGGGAAGATTCTTAAGAAGTTCGAGAAGAAAGGTTAGAAGATCGGTCGGACTTTCAATCGGGCGCTTTTCTTCCGCAATCGTCTTTTCGATCATGAAGTATCCCTTTAATAAGGTATGAAGAGAACCCCCCGAGGTATAACTCCAAGGTTTTTTCTCCTTGAGAACGAACCGATGAAAAGTATCGGTATCGATAAAGTGGACCAGTTTCGTCGTTAAAGCTTCCAATTCTTTTATGCCCCCTTCCCATTCACAAGCGGCAACCAGCTGCGGTTCGACGGCAATAAAGAAATGGCGGAGAGAGTCGAAAAAAGCGTTTTCATCTCGTATAAAGGTCCAAGCCGTAGGATCGCTCCTTCCATGTTTGTAAACGAGCCGAAATCCGGCGGGACTATCTTCGTACAAGGCTCCGTGAACGGCTTCGGCTTCGGCATCGAAAATTTCGAGAAAATGTTCTTGGAATCTTTCGGAATATTGCTCGATGACGAAAGGAAAAAACCGAGACAGGTCTTCCGCCTTTTCGTGCACTTCATCTCGCATATCCTTGCAAACGCTTGCATGATGGGCGCGTACTTCAAGCTCGGCTTTGCGCAGCCGGATACGGTCCGGAGAATCGGCTTGTCTTAAAAGGGCTTGAGAAACGCGCGCTTCATCGATGGCGCGACTATAATCGGCATCAAGCTCTTCGACCCGTCGATTGTATCCGTCAAGGCTTTCTTGGAGCTCTTTATAGATCAATTGCCCCAACCCTCCTTCACACTTCGGATCGAGTCCTAGAGAAGAATAGAGATTCCAATGACTGAATGTCGTTTTATAGTCTGAAAAAGATGCAACGGTATATTCCCAAACGCGCAACAGGGGATGATCGTTTTCCCTCTCTCCCCACTTGGGACTGACGGGAACGATATATTCTTCCCCACCGAAAGTCCGCTTCATTCTCGCCGTCATCATCAGATCGTAAAGATCGAGAAGAAGGCGCTGCGGTTTTTCATTTTGAATATAGATCGCCGGCGCCGTAGCAAAGCAAGACCCGATTATTTGCCTTAACGGAAACAAGATAGCCGCAACAACCGCTTCTTTTACGTCTGAATGTTCAAGCTTTTGCTTGCCGGGTAGCTTCAACGTTTTTCGAATCAGGGTTTCGATGTAAAGATTCGCTACGGGAAGTTTGAACCGATCGAGGAGCATTTTTCCCTCTTTTGAAGAGAGGTAGGCAAGGCTGCGCAGCGGGACATCGATTTTTTTGCCGGCAACAAATTTGCGCGCCAGCTCTACATATTTAAGAAGCATCAAAACCCTTTTTCCATCGCTGCCGTCTTCCTACCATCCGCCGGGATTTAAATGAAAAACTCTCAATCCCAATTAAGAAATAGCTTCCTTTCCAAATAAAAACACCCTTTTTTTAATCCGAAAACCGGTTCGATTAAGAAGACAAAAAGAGTCGAATAAAAAAATCGCTCTCGATTCCGGGTAGATTCGTAGTTGTAGCAATTGCTTTTCCTTTTTTGCAACGTCTTGTAAGCTGGAAAACGAGATAACGGACGATTTTTATTGATGAAAGTGAAATATGAAACGGAAGAGCTGGAACTCGACAGAGGGGGTTCGGCTAAAGATTTAGCTGAGAAAATGAACCGATGCCGACCCCATCAGTCCCTGGTCGCCTCGATCAACGGAGAGCTTCGAGATTTAACCGCCCCTTTAACGGAAGGAGACGCCGTCGCTCTCGTCGACTTCGATTCTTCCGACGGGAAAAAGGTTTTTTGGCACACTTCGGCTCACGTCTTGGCCCAAGCGATTTTAAGGCTGTGGCCCGCCGCTCTACCGACGATCGGTCCGCCGATTGAACAAGGTTTTTACTACGACTTTGCCAATCTGGAACTGGTTGAAGGAGACTTTGACAAAATTGAGCGAGAGATCAAAGCAATTGTCAAAGAAGGGCTCGAGCTCGAGCGCCTTTCCTTTCAAGGGAAAAAAGAAGCGCTCGAGACGTTTGGGGAAAACCCCTTTAAAAAAGAGCTTATCGAGGGGTTTGAAGAGGCAAGCTCGATTACTGCCTATCGACAGGGAGAATTTCTCGACCTTTGTCGCGGTCCCCATCTTCCGACAGTCGGAAAAATTCAAGCGTTTAAAGTGTTAAAAACTTCGGGTGCTTATTGGAGAGGGGATGCGAAAAATACGATGCTCACCCGGGTCTACGGAATTTCCTTTCCCGACCGGCAACAATTAAAAGATTACTTAAGACTCGTGGAAGAGGCAAAAAAAAGAGACCATCGGATTTTGGGAGCAAAGCTCGATCTTTTCTCATTCAAGAAAGAAGCTCCGGCAATGCCTTTCTTTCATCCGAACGGCATAGCCGTTTGGGATCGGCTGATCGATTATTGGAAGGAGACCCATCTTAAATCGGGCTATGAGCTGATCAAAACCCCTCAGCTGATGACACAAGAGCTTTGGAAGCTGTCGGGACACTGGGAACACTATCGCGAAAATATGTTTACCGTCGAAACCGATGATCAACGGGCCTATGCCGTCAAACCGATGAACTGCCCCGGCTGTATGCTTTACTTCAAATCTCGCACCCATAGCTATAGAGAACTGCCGTTGCGCGTTGCCGAACTCGGTCACGTCCATAGAAAAGAACCTTCGGGGGCATTGAACGGACTTTTCCGCGTCCAGAGCTTTCATCAAGACGATGCCCATCTATTTATGACACCCCGTCAGATTAAAGGTGAAATTCTAAGAGTGTTGCAACTCGTTCAAGAGATCTATCGCACCTTCGGTTTAGATTATACCTTCGAACTCTCGACACGACCTAAAAAATCGATCGGAACCGATCAAGATTGGGAAGTTGCAACCGCCGGGCTTAAAAGAGCTCTCGATGAGTGGGGAGAAACGTATCGAATCAATGAAGGGGACGGAGCTTTTTACGGTCCTAAAATCGATCTTCATGTCCACGATGCCCTCGGTCGTCGTTGGCAGTGCGGAACGGTTCAACTCGATATGACCCTACCCGAAAAGTTTCGGCTCGAATACAAAGATAGCGATGGCGTCTTGAAAAGACCGATCATGACTCATCGCGCCGTCTTCGGCTCTATCGAGCGGTTTTTAGGGATTCTGATCGAACATTTCGGAGGAAAATTCCCGTTTTGGATCAGTCCTCTTCCCATACGGATGATCCCCGTTGCAAAGAGTCATATCCCTTACGCAACAGAGGTTATGAAAAGGATTCGAGACGTCGGCTTGCGATGTGATTGCGATGCATCGGAAGGCTCTCTCGGAAAAAGGGTGCGCAAGGGACAAACGGACCGGGTGAATTACCTGTTGACGGTCGGAGATAAAGAAGTGGAAAACAAAACGATTTCCCTAAGAACGCGCGATAATAGGGTCCGTGGCGGAGTCTCGATCGATCATTTCCTTAAAAGTTGCATGATAGAAGACCGAGAGCGTCGAGCGCTATCCCCTTATCGATCGATCGGGAATTAAAGGATCGATTCGAATAAAAAAACGGCTCTCATTCCGGATAGGTTCATCAAAAGGAGGCATTATGAAAACGATTGCGGTCTGTAGCTTTAAAGGGGGAACGGCAAAGACTTCGATTGCATTAAATACCGGTTCCGCCCTTGCCCGTTTTCATAACAAGCGGGTCTTAATGGTCGATTTCGATGCGCAAGCAAACCTAACCTCCGGTTTAGGGTTCGATCCCGACAGTCACGATAGTATGGCCGCCGTGTTGCAAGACAATAAAACAATCGAAGAGGTGATCGTCCCTACCGATCAACCGCTGGTCGATCTGATCCCCGCCGATACCTGGCTTGAACGAGTGGAAATGACGGGTATTCTAGCCTCCGATCGTTATTCACATGAAAAGTTGCAACAGATTCTGCAACCGCTAAACTATGACATTGCGATGATCGATACACCTCCGTCCCTTTGTTGGCTTACGGAATCCTCTCTGATCGCTTGTGACTATGCCCTGGTTTGTGCAACCCCCGAGTTTTATAGCATTAAAGGACTTCAACGCCTTTCCTATTTTATGCATTATATTTCGGAAAGGCATCCGTTTCATCTCCTCGGGGTCGCCCTTTCTTTTTGGAATGCGCGCGGAAGAAGCAATCGGGATTTCTTGGAGGTCGTTGCAGAAACCTTCCCCGAAAAAATCTTGCAGACGAAAGTACGAAGAGATATCGCCGTTTCCGAGGCCTCGATACATGGCAAACCGGTCTTCGTGACAAAGCCTAAAAGCCGGGCGGCGGAAGATTACTTGAAGCTCACAAAAGAATTATTCGCTAAAATGACCGATACCCTAGCGGAAATAGAAGATAGCCCTTCTTATTCAAAGACTTAATAACTAAAGCGCTATGATGACTTAGCAGCTAAAATGGGCGCCCCGTCTCACGAGGGATGAAAACCTAACGGACGACCATGAAAACGGAGTCAAAATGTCTAAATTCAACTCTCTCTTAATGGGACGTTTTAAAAACGATGCAAAAAAAGAAAAAATGAACGAGCTTGTCGAGCGCTCATCTTCGACACCGTTCACAAATTTTTCCGCCCCCTTTCAGGTAAGCCCCATCAGCGATCGCGAGCGGGCTTCTCTCCAATCCCTTTTGGAAAAGTATCGACCGGATGAAAATAATATCTCCGAAGATGTGAACTTTCTTGCCACCATTACATCCGAAGTCAAAGCGATTGATAACCAAGCCGTAATACTACATGGCGAAAGGATTAAAAGAGCGCAAAAGCTCCTTAAAAAGTATCGAGAAGGAGCTTTTAGCAATTGGCTTTTAAAGACTTATGGAAACCGTCAGACCCCCTACAACTTTATGCAATATTATGAACTCTACACCGCTTTACCCAAAAAATTGCAACAAACCGTCGATGAAATGCCTAGGCAAGCAATCTATAGCCTTTCAAGTCGCAATATCCCTCGAGAAAAAAAAGCGGCATTCGTTCAAGCGTATCGAGGTGAGTCGAAAACGGAACTGTTAGAAAAACTTCGCACCTCTTATCCCTTGGCGAAACAAGATAAAAGAAACCCGAATCAAACAAAAACCGTCTTCGACCTTTTAAACCGGGCAAAAAAATTGATGAAACAAGACCTCTTTCTTCCCAATCGGGACGAAAAGGATCGACTTAAAGCTGTCGTTAAAGAGCTCGATACGCTATTGAAATAAATCGTCACCCCGTAAACGGCCTATTCGGAGCAACTGACGACAGACCGTTGCAACTGAAAAATCACGACGGAAGAAAGAGACGGCTTAGAGCGATGTATCCCACAATCATTTCATTCTACACCGAAAATACCCCCTACGAACAAGAAGCGAAAGATCTTGCCGCCTCATGCGAAAGGTTTCATCTCCCTTACGAGATCGACCCGATGCCCCACTTCGGTTCATGGGAAAAAAACTGCTGTTTTAAACCCAAGTATATCTTAAAAAAACTCTCCGATTTACAAAGACCGGTCCTGTGGCTCGATGCCGATGCGATCGTTTACCGAAAGCCTACACGATTCGAAACCCTGGAAACCGATGTCGCCCTTCATAGCAATCCGAACCTTCCCGAAAACCACCCCTCGAAGGTCAATTCGGGAACTCTTTTATTTTATCCGACTCCGGCAACCTTTACGCTGCTCGAAAACTGGGACCGAGAAACGGAGCGGCTGTTGCAACGAGAGCCGGAACCGTGGGATCAGATTTCACTCCGTAACATCCTGTTTGAAACCGATGTCAGGGTTCACTTTCTCGATAGTCGTTACTGTCGCATTTTCACAAAAATTCACGACGAAGACGAGCTTAAAAACTCCTTCTTCATCCACTTTCAAGCCTCGAGAACGGTTAAGAAAACACTCAACCGACAAGTCGTCCCTTTTTGGGATGAGCAAGATCATATTCGGCATAAAAAGATCGCCCTCATCAAAGGTATCGCCCCGTCATCAACCGCAGAGAATGTTGAAGATCGTTCGGGAAATACGAGGGGATCAAGAGAATTTAAACAACCTTTATCCCGAGAAGAATGATCGCGGCAACGAGGGATGATAAACCGGACAATAGAAAAGGAATCAAAAAGTGTGCATGAAGAAAAAGCCCCCCTAAAATAGAGGAGAGGACCATCGCCATCGAAAGTGTCGATTGACTCAGCCCCGACGCTTTTCCTTGCATCGGAGCCGGAGCTAGGTTTGAAATGGCACTTGTACAAATGGGCCAAATAAGCCCCGATAATAGGGTGCAACTCCCTAGTAAAAGGAGAAACGTTTTCAAACAACGGGAATAAGGAATCAAAACGACGAGGAGGGAAAAGAGTAAGAAAGAGGTTAGAAGAATCGGTTTCCGGTCGATCGCATGATAAAAGATCCGATTAAGAACGACCGTTCCGAACATCCAACACACCCCTAAAAAGGCGCAAATATTTCCGATCGTCGAGTTGGAAAAATGAAACTTTTCGAAGGCAAATGCCGGGATAAAGAGGAAGATAATATTCGACGAAAAAAGGAAAAAGAAATAGATCAAATAGAGCAGGCGAATCGACTCCGTCCTTAGAGCGGCTTGAATGTTGCCGATTCCTTTAGTCAAATCAAACGGTTTTTTCGAGGGTCTCTTTAATGTTTCGGCAAAGGTAAAAAGGATAAAGAGGACATTGATCAATCCCAAGATCGCTCCGATAACCATCGGAAATGAAGGGTGAAATAGGGGAGAGATAGAGGGGTCCGAAAGCTTACCTCCGATAAAGGGACCTAAAATAAAGGTGAGACCTGCGATTGCGGAGCCGTAGCTGTAATGCCGCATTTTCTTCAGCCTACTCGGGCTCAGATCGGCTAGGGAAGAAAGACAGATCGATAAATTTCCGGCTCCCGCCCCCATGATCAGACGACCGAAAAAGATCCAAAAAAGGGTGTGGTGATGAATTCCGAAGGCGCTTAGAGCATAACCGATAAATGTTAAAGACGTTGTCAAAAGAAAAGCCGGTTTTCTTCCGTAGTGATCGGCATACTCGCCCAAGATAGGGGCGAAAATAAATTGCATTAGGGGATGGATTCCCAGAAAAAATCCTAACAGGGTCGTTTTATATGATCGGGAAACGTCGAGACCTAAAAGACCTTGTAACGGATCCAGGAATAAAGGGGCAAAAATAGGGAAGACGACGGTTGCCCCCAAATTATCTACGGCAAAGGTAAAGAAGACTGAAAACAGCGAGCTTTTGCGCTTTAAACCTTCTTTATCCATTCAGTGACCAATCGATGGGAGTCTTGCCCCATTTTTTTAGCAGTTCGTTCGTTTTTGAAAAGTGGCTGCATCCGAAAAAGTTTGTAGCGGAATAGGGAGAGGGGTGTGCACAGGCTAAAACGGCATGCGGATGGTCCGAAGAGGCTAAAATATTCTCACATTTTTCCCTTGCAGATTTTCCCCAAAGAATAAAGACGAGGGGCTCTTTTCTCCGGCAAAGCTTTCGAATAACGGCGTCGGTGAATATTTCCCATCCTTTACCGTAGTGAGACTTCGGCTCACCTTTGCGCACGGTCAGTGTAGCATTCAACAGCAACACCCCTTGTTTCGACCAATCGATAAGACAGCCGTGATCGACCGGAGGAATCCCCAAGTCCCGTTCCATTTCTCGGTAGATATTTTTTAACGACGGGGGGACGGGTACCCCTTTTCGAACGCTAAAACAAAGACCGTGCGCCTGCCCCTGACCGTGGTAGGGGTCTTGTCCCATTAAAACGACCTTAACCCGGTCATGCGGGGTTTGCTTAAATGCATTGAACACCTCGTTTTCCGGTGGAAAGATTGTTTCACCCCTTAGCCTTTCTCCCTCCAAGAATTTCTTTAGGTCGAGGATATAGGGTTTGTCGATCTCTTCTCTTAGAAAGTGATGCCAATTTTTTTCTATCAACAGCATGAAAAAAGATTAGCATGGGTGATTTTTTCTCACAAGATTGACAGAAAGGGGTTACCCTCTTTAACCTACCGTGTCGATCTGGGTGTAGCGCAGCTTGGTCAGCGCACTTGCATGGGGTGCAAGGGGTCGGAGGTTCGAATCCTCTCACCCAGATTTTTTCGGAAGCTTTGTGGAAAATGTTGTCGATAAACGGTCGACAAACCGATTAAAAACCGTTCATTCAAAAGTTATCGAACGAAAATCGTCAAAATGCCCTTTTTTTAACAGCTTATGAACAACTCTTTTTCTCTATAAAAATCCCGGGTTATCGACAAATCCACAGCTGAAGAAGATGAAGAAAAATCCTTATTAATCTATTCTCTTCTCTTTATCTATAGTAAGATAGGTTCGACTCGATGCTAAAACCCGAAAACTTTTTTGAGCTGAAAGCTTTTTCTCATAAGCAGGTATTTATTACGGACCTGCCGGTTTGGGAAAGCTTAAAAAATCTCAAAGGTTACTTGGACTCGTTAACCCTCGGCAACATCGCCTGTTCGATTCCTTCGACCGTAACACTTGTCAACATCGAGAGAATTTCCATAGGAAAGGGATCGGTCGTCGAATCCGGAGCTTATATCGAAGGACCCTGCGTCATAGGTCAGGATTGTCAAATCAGACACGGCTCTTATCTCAGAGGTTATGTCTTGACGGGAGACGGCTGTGTGATCGGTCACTCGACGGAGGTAAAGCATGCCATCTTCTTAAACGATTCCAAAGCTCCCCATTTTAACTATGTCGCCGACTCCGTATTGGGAAGTCGGGTCAACATCGGAGCCGGATTGATCTGTGCAAATTTCCGTTTAGACCAAAAAGAGGTGGTTGTGAAGGTTGAAGGTCAAACCTATCGGACGGGGATCACAAAATTCGGAACCGTTGTAGGCGATGACTCTCGACTCGGTTGCAATACCGTTATCAACCCGGGTGTTTTATTGAGAAAAAGGACCTATTCAAGCGCTTGCAGATCGATTCAAAAATCCAATCTTAGGAAAATAGATCATGCCGAATCAACAGATCGAACCCGATGAGTCTTTGATCAAACCTTTAAAAGAAGATTTCGAGCTCTTTTTGAAACGAAATATTATTCGTTTAGGTGACCGAAACATCCTCCGCAATGCTTGTGAGTATGCACTTTTAAATGGGGGAAAAAGGATACGCCCTCTGATCGTTATGATGGTTGCGAAAGCGCTCGGGAATCATTTGGATGTCTCGGAGGCTTGTCTTTCCGTTGAATATTTTCATACGGCATCATTGATTGCCGATGATCTTCCCTGCATGGATAATGATGACTACAGAAGGAGTAAACTCGCTTTACATAAACGGTTCGGAGAGACGATTGCCCTTTTAGCAAGCTATACTCTTATTTCTGCCGGCTATGAAAAGATTTTCCGGAGCGTTCGGACTCTTTCGATGCAAAAAGAGCCTTTTAAAAACCGCGCAGATGAAGCTTGTGTGATCGCTTTACATGAAGCAACGCGATGTTCGGGAATTTCCGGAGCTACCGGAGGTCAATTTCAAGACCTTTATTCTCAAGAAAGAACGGTTGACGAAGCTTTTGACATCATTCGCAAGAAAACGATCTCCCTCTTTGAAATTTCATTTGCCTTCGGTTGGATTTTCGGTGGAGGAGCTATCGACCGGTTGGATAAGACGAGAGAACTCGCTTACCACTTCGGAATGACGTTTCAAATCCTTGACGACTTGGGCGATACCGATCGGGATGGTGAGAAGTCGTTAAACATTGTCCACTTAGTCGGGATCAAAGAAGCGAAAGAGATATTTACCCGGGAGATGGAGATGTTTTCTCTCAAGATGAAAAAACTCGGGCTATTCACTCCCGAGTTTCGACAAACGACCGATTTACTCAAACACTACGCCGAAGCAAGCTCTTCTTGAGCTTTCCCCTGCACCTTTTCGAAAATCTTTCGCTCGATTTCATCGGCAACCGCCCGGTTGTTTTTAAGCTCCGTTCGAGTCGCCTCCTTTCCTTGACCCAACCGTTGGTCATTATAGCTGTACCATGTTCCCTTTTTATCGACAATTCCATGCTCTACCCCTAAATCGATGATAGATCCGACTCTTGAAATCCCTTCGTTGAACAGAATATCGAACTCGGCAAGGCGAAAAGGGGGCGCCATTTTATTTTTCACAATCTTTACTTTGACGCGACTTCCGATGTCACTATTTTCCGCTCCTTTAATGGTTGCCGTGCGACGGATATCCATACGGACCGATGCGTAGAACTTTAAAGCCCTTCCGCCGGAAGTCGTTTCCGGGTTTCCGAACATGACACCGATTTTTTCTCGAATTTGGTTGATGAAAATGGCGCAGGTATTGCTTCTCGATAAGGTTGCGGTCAGTTTTCTCAATGCTTGGGACATCAGACGCGCTTGGAGTCCGACGTGAGAATCTCCGATTTCACCCTCAAGCTCCGATTTGGGAACCAATGCGGCAACGGAGTCGATAACGATCACGTCGACGGCATTGGACCGGGATAGCATTTCAGCGATATTCAACGCATCTTCTCCGCAATCGGGCTGCGAAATCATCAGATCGTTGAGGTTGACACCGATTTTTTCGGCATAAGCCGGGTCCATTGCATGCTCTGCATCGATGTAAGCTGCAACACCCCCTTCTTTTTGGCAACTTGCGACGATGTGCGTTGCTAGAGTGGACTTACCTGAAGATTCGGGTCCGTAAATCTCGACGACCCGTCCTCTGGGAACGCCGCCGATTCCTAGGGCAAGGTCTAAGGAAAGAGCGCCCGTTTTAATGGCGCTGATTCCCCGAGATGCCGAATGGTCTCCCAGAGACATAATGGAACCGGAGCCGAACTGCTTTTCAATGTGTGCAATGGCAAGTTCCAGAGCTTTTTTCTTTGCTGCTTCATTTTGTTCAGTCATACCTATTTCCTTATAAATTTTTTCTTCTCACTATACCTCTTTTTTTCTTTAGAATCATCTGTAAAATTTCAATGACAATTTCCCGATCGGATGTTAACGGTAAGAGATGATATATTTAGCAGCTGATGTGGGGGGAACTAAAACTCGTCTGGCTCTTTTTAAAGAGGAGCGAGGAACAGTCGTTTGCCTTAAAGAACGAAAGTTTCCGAGTCGAAAATACCCGAATCTAAGACTGATTCTGAAAGAGTTTTTAAAAGGTGTGAATGAAAAGGTTACGAAGGGGTGTTTCGGGATTGCCGGTCCCGTAAAAGAAGGGAAAAGCCGAGCGACGAATCTCCCTTGGTCGGTAGAAAGCGAGGTTCTGGCCCGCGAACTTTCTACCGGTGAGGTTGCTCTTATCAATGATCTCGAAGCAAATGCTTACGGCTTAAACATGCTGCGGGAAGATGAGTTTTTTATCCTCAATCAAGGGGATAAAAAAGCTGTGGGAAACAAAGCACTCGTTTCCGCAGGAACGGGACTGGGCGAAGCGGGAGTTTTTTTTGACGGCAAAAGAAATATCCCTTTTGCCTGTGAGGGAGGACACACCGATTTTGCTCCTAGGGATGAAAGAGAAGATAGCTTGCTCCGATTTTTAAGAAAAAAGTTCGAGCATGTTTCTTATGAAAGAATTTTATCGGGACCCGGACTGTATGATGTTTATCGGTTTATCGTCGAGACGAGGATAGAAAAAGAGAGGGAACAGGTTGTTAGAGAAATCGTTGCCGGCGACTCTCCTCGACTGATCTCCGAGAAAGGATTGAGCGGCAGCTCCGCGGCTTGCAGAAAGGCGTTGGAACTCTTCGTTTCAATCTATGGAGCCGAAGCGGGAAATGTCGCTCTAAAAATATTCGCTCTGGGAGGGGTTTATATCGGCGGCGGGATTGCCCCTAAGCTATTAAGCCTGATTAAAGAAGGGGGTTTCATCGACTCTTTTAAGCGAAAAGGGCGCTTTTCTTCCCTTCTCGGAGCGATACCCGTTCGGATTGTCCTGAATGAAAAAACGGCCCTTTTAGGATCGATGTATTATGCCAAACATATCATGTGAGCCTATCGAATCCATCCCTTAATTCTCGAGTCGTCAAATCTTTCCTCCCTTTTTTTTTATTGGTGGAGAATCTAAGATCCCTATATGGATAAAAGGCTGTCACATTCACTAAAAGATCCCACAGTCGTTGCCTATGTTACCTCTCGGATTTTTTCGTTTCCGTTTTGGGGGCTTTTTTATCTTCTTCCGGTGATTTTACATAAAGATCTCCGGGCAACCCCGTTTCAACTCGCCACTCTGATAGCGATCAAACCCGTGGCTTCCCTTTTTTCTCCTTACTGGAGTCAAAGAGTTCATGCCGTGAGGGAGAGGTTGATCTCAAACTTGATTCTCGGAACTACTTTGAAGTTCGGTCCGTTCCTCTTATTCCCCTTCGTCAGCAACCCTCGGTTTTATATCTTTGCCGTCGGCTTTCATATGTTCTTTTGTCGGGGGACGATTCCTGCTTGGATGGAGGTGTTGAAACTAAAGGTTCCCAAGGAATCGAGAAGCAAAATTTGTGCGATGGGATCGATTATCGATTATCTAGGCGTTGCATTACTGCCCCTTTTTGTGGGAGGAATCCTCGACCGCGTGACGGAATCTTGGCGCATCCTTTTCCCCGTCGCGGCCTGTTGCGGAATGCTATCGGCGTTGCCGATCAAAAAGATTAAGATACATCCTGCCGATCGAAAAGGGTCGTTAGCGACGGAAAAAAAAATTGCTCACTTGATCAATCCCTGGAAAAGTAGCTGGAAGCTGTTAAGAAAACGGTCGGATTTCGCTCGGTTTCAATGGACCTTTTTCTTAGGGGGAGCGGGGCTGATGATTCTACAACCGGTACTGCCCGTCTACTTTAATACCGTTCTTCGTCTTTCCTATTCCGATATCTTAACAGCCGTTGCCGCTTTAAAAGGAATCGGGTTCGTCCTTTCTTCTCCTCTATGGGTAAAATTTTTCAACCGTTCCAGAATTTTTGCTTTATGCTCCATGGTAACCCTTACCGCTGCAATCTTTCCCCTTCTTCTCATCTTTGCCCGGTCATCGAGCTCGATTATTTATATCGCTTATCTTGCTTACGGGGTGATGCAGGGGGGAAGTGAGTTGAGTTGGAAAATGTCCGGTCCCGTTTTTTCTCAAGAGGAAGATAGCTCCCCCTACAGCTCCGTGAATATTTTAGCCGTGGGGATAAGAGGGGTTATTTTCCCCTATCTGGGATCTTTTTTATTTCTGAAATCGGACAGCCCGACGTGCGTTCTTGTCTGTGGAGCGTTTCTTTGTTTAATCGCAACGGTACTCTTCTCTTTTAGCGGCAGAAAATATCCTATTCGATCGGATCCGATCGTTTAGGTCATGCTGCCCGGAATCGGTTGTCGGTTTATTTCTCTTGATCATAAGCTAGCCGGATCGGATTTTTTCTTTTGTCGTTTTTGATCTTCCTTACAGCAGGGTGTTTTGCGATTTCGGCAAGAGAAAATAGGAGGGAAAATGAAACGGATGTAATAACGGAGCTCTATCTTTTGACCCCTACGCTCCACTTTTTTCCAGCGCTTCAACGGGATTTTCCTAACCTAGTCATGGAAAATAACGTCTCAAATCCCTATCCGTATTCAACCCGTCCGTTACGCTGACGATTTAACCTTTGACGGCGGAACTCTTATTTAGAGCGGAAATAGGGTTTTAAAGGGGTCGGAATGGAGTGTAACGGAGTCGAACCGTTGACCTCAACAATGCCATCGTTGCGCTCTACCGACTGAGCTAACACCCCGAGCTCTTTCTACGGTAAAATGTTCGGGAGTTTTTTTCAACGACAAGGCATGATGAGGTGTGATCTTTGAAGTATAAGGAAAAGCTTTGATGAGTATTTTTGAAAACGTTCCTTCTCTCCCGCCCGATCCTATTTTCGGTCTCGGCATCCGTTTTAAAAAAGATACGCATCCCCATAAAGTCGATTTGACGGTCGGGATTTTTCGTGATGAAGATTTAGGAGCGTCCACGCTCCGCTCGGTCAAAGAGGCCGAGAGAGTTCTCGAGAAAGTCGAGAAAAATAAGCTTTATCTGTCGATGGTTGGCGATCAAACATTTATTGAGGAAGCGCAAAAGTTGGTTTTCGGAGCAGATTTTTGTAACGAGGCAACAGGGACTCTGTTCGGTGTGCAAACGATCGGGGGAACGGGAGGGCTCCGTTTAGGAGGAGATTTCCTAGCGCGCGAGGTTACGAAAAGGGTTTACCTTTCGGACCCCAGCTGGTCGAATCATCGAGGGATTTTTGAGGGGTGCGGCATGGAAATAAAGTTCTATCCCTATTACGGTTGCGAAAGGCATACATTCGATTTCGAGCGGATGCTCGAGGCTCTTTCCCACGCTCCGGCAAACAGTGTCGTCGTTCTGCATGGATGTTGTCACAACCCGACCGGATGCGATCCGACAGAGGCTCAATGGAAAGCCCTTTCCACCTTCTTGTTGGAGAAAAAACTGATTCCTTTCTTCGATTTCGCTTACCAGGGATTGGGTCGCGGTCTTGAAGAGGATGCTTGGGCTATTCGTCATTTTGCAGCTCAAGGGCATGAGATGTTCGTAGCCGCTTCTTACTCCAAAAATTTCGGTCTTTACGGTGAAAGGATAGGATGCCTTTCCGTTACCGCAAAAAATCGGCAACTTTCCCAAAATTTGGCAACCGCTTTCGAGCGCCTTGCACGGATCGGCTATTCAAACCCTCCTCGCCACGGAGCGGGAATCGTTACGACGATTCTCCGAGATTTCGGACTGTCGCAGCTATGGAAAGGGGAAGTTAACCAAATGCGTACCAGAATCACACGGATGAGAAACGGGCTTGCGGATGCTTTAGAGAAACGATTCGGAAAGGATAGATTCGGTTTTTTACGAAGACGGCACGGTTTATTTTCTATGCCGGGAATCGATGAAAAACAAGTAGACCGGATGATCGATGAGTACGGCGTTTATTTAACCCGAGGCGGGCGGATCAATCTTACCGGGCTGAATGAAAAGAATTTGCCCTACGTTATCGAAGCGATCGTTAAGACTGCAGGATGAAAAAAAAAAGGTATCGTCCCTATATTTTTTTAGGGCTTTTTTTATTCTCCCTTTTTTTCCTCCCTGCAAACCTCGTTCAAGGAATGCGAACCAATGCCGTCGTCGTTTCCCGAGGTTTTTGGAGAGGAAGTATTGCCGTGCGGACCCTCTTTTCTCCCCCTCCCGTTCCTCGCAAAATTAAACGGGAGGTAGAGTCTCTCGAAGTCGAAAACCTATTATTAAAAAAACAAAACGACCGTTTACGTCGACACCTTTTTTCTCAGGAGAGAATCGAGAACCAACTACGACGGCTCGAGGAGATCACGGCGATCGATGAGAAGAAACGTCTTTCTTTTTATCGGCGGCGAAAAATCGCTGCCGAAAAGCGATTGGAGCTGGAGCTTTTTTCTCTTCCCGCCGAGGTGATTTACCGAGACCCTTCTAAGTGGAGCTCTACCCTGTGGATTGATGTGGGAGAGGTAGAAAATACTACACTCGATGAAAAGGTCGTTGCCGTCGGAAGTCCGGTATTAAAAGGACCTTTTTTGATCGGCCTGGTCGAATCGGTCGGGAGCCGTAAAAGTCTGGTCCGTCTACTGACCGATCCGTCGTTGGTCCCCTCCGTCAGAGTGGCTCGCGGCGGGCAAGACGATCGAGAGCTGGCGACCCTTGTCGAGCAAATCTTACACCGATTGACTTTGCGCCGAGAACCGCCGGAAACGTTGGTCGTCCTCAACCGTCTTTCGGACCGTTTACGACAACAAGATAGCGAGCGCTTGCTGGCAAAAGGTGAGCTGATGGGAAGTAGCGGCTGTTGTTGCAGCAGGCGTTCCGAGGTCCTGAAAGGAGTCGGCTTCAATTATGATTTCGCCGATGAAGAGGGTCCTCCTCTGGAGCTACGGAGTGGAAAGCCTTTAGATCGGTTAAGCGAGGAAAATTCGATCCCTCTGATCGCCGTAAACGATTTGCTTGTGACAACGGGAATGGATGGGGTGTTTCCGAAAGATATCGCCGTCGCTTATGTGACAAAAATCGCCCCTTTAAAAGAGGGGAGCTCTTCGTTTGAGATCGAAGCGGAGCTTTGCGCCGGCAGCTTAAATCATCTTTTAGATGTAACGGTCCTTCCGCCGCTGCTTGCCGAAGAAAAAAAATAGAACATTTTTAGTTTGTGTTAAGTTCATATATAAAGCGTTAGGAGCTGAGCCATGACTATCGATTCGAGTCTGATTTCAAATTTCTTTTTACAAAAGGGGGAGGAAGAAGGGATACCGATCTCGCCGATGAAGCTGATAAAACTCGTCTACATCGCTTGCGGTCTTTGTTTGGCGGTCTATGACGAAGATATTTTAGGGGATGAGGAGATAGAGGCGTGGAAGCACGGCCCCGTTATCCCTTCCGTTTACCATGAATTCAAACGGTTCGGCAGAGAGCCGATCGATGTAAGGAGCGTTACTTTAATAGCAGAAGAGGCTAGCGGTTTCGAAATCGGTCGGCAATCGATTGAGAAAATAAAGGATAAAGAAAAAAGAGAGCGGATCATCAAGATTTTAGATGTCGTTTGGAAAGGATATAAACGGTATTCCGCCTGGGGTCTTAGTCAAAAAACCCATGAAGAGGGGAGTCCTTGGGATCAAGCCGACAAAGAAGGGAAAAAAATTATCGATAAAGAAGTATTAAAAAAATATTATGGAAAAATTTTAGATGATCTCTAATAGAAGAGAAGAGAAGACTCGTAAGTTTGTAGAACAAGCTCGGAAAGAAAGAAAAGCAAAATATACGAAGAGGGAGGCTATACAGCGGAAGAATAAGATTGAAGTCGACTTCCACGGGACCGTTTTAAGGATTGCTACCTATATCATATATTTTGTTACGGTTGCCGCTTCTATCATCGTCGGTCTTTATCTGATCGGAATCATCGTTAACACCTTTTCTTGCCGAGAGAGGGAGCTTGATCTAACCCTTCTCGAAGGAATGACTGACAATATAGTTAAAGTGGCGGTAGGAATGTTTATTAAAACGGCTATCGGAAAGATGAACAGGATCGGTTCCGAGTAGATAAATCGCTTGCTATGAGAGCTTTACTCTTTCCTAATCGGTTGATCGGAAAGTTCGGAAACGGCGATTTTCGCGTTAGCCTCTTTCCAAGCTTTATATCGAGCCGCTACGTCTAAAATAAATAGAGCGATTGCGGAATTCAAAGCAACCGTACCGCAACCTATCCCTATAACGGTTAACCATTCTATCGAGACGATCGATCCCATAGTATAACAACCTACTGCGGCGACCGTTGCCGTTGCAGCAACGGTTGCCACATATGCAAAACGTGTTTTTGTCGCTATATCGAATAGTTCTTTACTTCCATCGTCGGGGCTACCTTTATCGGTAAGCTTCTCTACATGATTGTCGTTAGAACGGGGTAAACTTATTTCCATGATATAAACTATTTTTTTTCCGGAGAAATTCGATTATAACATAGGAGGAATATATGGGACGATTTTTTTATCGGCTATCGAATACCGGCGACGCTGCTTCGCTCGGAGATACCGTAGCCGAATCGAGGTTTTAATCGGACCTACTTAAAACATCCAACACTTCCCGTTTGATCACATCGAAGTCGCGCTCGTTGCTGTAAGCATCATCATATGTTTTTCGGCGCGCCTCCGTGAATCTCCGTTGGATTTTTAAACGGTTTTCGATGAAAGTGAACAGAGACGGGTAGGCGGATTCCGGTATTACGACCCCGCAATGATGGAGATGGTTGGAGTAGGAGCGCTTTTTAATACGGTTTTTCGGCTCGAAGAAAAACATCGGGCGGTTGTAGTAGAGAAAGTCGTATCCGACCGAAGAAAAATCTCCCAGGTAAATGTCCGTCCGCTTGAGGAGAGGGTAGATCAAAGGGTACAGGGGAAGGATGACGACATTGGGCTTATCTTTATAGCGCTCTTCGATGTGAGCGACATGCCCCGCTTTTTGATGGACCATCCAAGGGTGTATTTTAATGATTAGGTTATAACGGTCGGGAAGCTGATCGATGATCGAAAGACCGACGTCGAAATAGGACGAGTTTTTCTCCTGATCGACCCATGTGGGGGCATAGAGAACGGTGGATTGTTTTTTTCCGAATTTGGAAAAGACCTCTTGTTCGACTAGGTCGTCGTAAAACCGTTCATATTTTTTGTAAAACGAAAGGCGATAGTTGCCCGTTCTGACAATTCCGTCATAGGTGTCGTAATATCCCGCCTCTTTTAATCGCTCCTTCATCTGGTTGCCGTAAATAAAAATGAAGGATTGGTTTTCGAACTGTTTGTACATCTTATCGGAGTTTCCGTGAGGACAGTACCAAAAATGAATTTTTTTTCTGAAGACGATCTCAAAAAGTGGAGAGAGGTCTGCGCGGTAGTTCGAGCAGGAAATGAAAAGGAAGTCGAAATGAGTGGCGATCGTTTCCAAAATCTTGGCGTGATGGTCGACATAAACATGTTCGACTTGAGGGTAATATCTCTCCATTGTTTTGATCAGAAATTCTTCATCGATTACCATCGGGACGTTCATAAAGTAAGCGATAGGAGCTAAATGGTCTAAATGGTTGACCGAATCGCCCGGAGCCAAGCAGACGCCGCAGGCGTTAGGAATATGTGCATCGTCTTTCATAAACTTTCATGACTTTTTCTTTAAAATCTTCTTCTTTCCCGAAAACTTGACCATAAACGGCGGTTTGGATTTTTTCAAATGGTGAGGGGTCGGTGTTTTCAATGATCGAAAAGATGTTGTCGTAATCTTCGGTTTCGATCAAGGTTCCGCATTGAGTGAGATAAAGCCCTTTATCTTCTTCGGGATTTCTCTTATTGGTATTTAAAAAAAACATCGGCTTTTTAAAGGATAAAAAGTCATAGCCGACCGATGACATATCTCCGAGATAAATATCCGCCAAATCTAAAACGGGATAAACGGGGGGGAAGTCGGGGAGAACGGCTACGTTTTTCTTGGTTCGGAATCGATAGAAAAAGAGTTCGAAAAGTTCCGGAGACGAAAACAAGTGGGGGTGGGGTTTGATCAGGAGATTGAAGTGGTCGGGTAGGGTTTTCATGATCCGTTTGATCGCTCCTTCAAAAGAGGAGGAATCTTCGTTATCTTTCCAAGTAGGGGCATAGAGTATTGTTTTATTGCGATTGAAACGGATGAGTCGACCGAGCTTTTTTTGGTAAAAACCCTTGTTGTCGTTGTAATATTTTAAACGATAATTTCCGGTTCTTACGACCCCTTCAAGTTGGTGCAAACTCCCTTTTTCCGACAGAAAATCGATCATTTTTTGTCCGTAGACAAGAGCGAAGCGTTCTTCGGAAAGGGACTCCATATATTTTGAACGGTGCCCTTTATCGGAATTTCCATGAGGACACCAGACATTGAAAACGGTTTTTTCAAACGTCAGTTCGGCTGCGAAAACAATCTCTCTGAATAGGGGACTGGGAAGGCAGCTGTAAATGATTTCAAAGTTTTGAGTGATATAGAGGCCTAAATCGAGGGAATTTTTGTAGATCACTTTGACTTGGGGATAGTAATTTTGAATCGAGGACTCCGTCTCTTCATGATTGACAATCATAGGGATGTTAAGGATCTGAGAAATAGGGGCAAGATGGTCGATAAATTGCCGATCTTGATCGGAAAGAACGGTCGCTAGACGAGGGGGCATCATAACGATTTTTATAGAGCCCCTTTCACTTAAAATCAACAACGGCTTTTAGCCTTCGACAGAACCGTGGCGGCGATCTTCGGAATGGTAATCGATCGTGATCAGAGGAGATCTTTTCCCTTGCTTGACGGGAATAGATTCGGCTTGTAAAGCAAAATTATCGACTTGAACGGGACCTTCTTTGGAAATCATTGCGTCGAGGGTCTTGTTCCGTAGCTGCTGTGAATGGATTTTATCGGTCAGTTCTTTGGTTTTTCGATAGAGAAGAAGGGTTTCTCCTTCGCTTTCGACCAAAGGGTTTAAGATTTCATCCAGCAGAGTCTCTTCGGTATCGGACGGGAGATGATCGAACAGTTTCCGTGTAATCATTCCTCGAAGTTTGATCACTTCTTTTAGCTTTTTAACCAACACATTGCGCTCATTATAAAGCTGTTGCTTCAATTCCATATCGCCGATTAAAAGAAGATACTCTTGTTGATTCATGTTGCCGAGAATCTCTTGCCTAAGCTTTATCTCTTTAGATAAAGCAGCTTGCATCTCTTCTTGTAATTTGGTCCAATCTTTCATAACACCCCCTGAGTTTCGAGAGATTTCGTGAGAACGAAGATTTCCCAACAGCTCTCACTTAATTTTCTTGAAAAACCTATGCCAAAGAAATAAGCTTTTCACTGCAGTTAAGAATTAGCAAGTCTGCGAAGCGATGTCCCGAGCAAAAAATTCCGCAAGACCCCCCTTTGCTAGCGAAAAGCTTCGGCAATGGTTTTTTTTAAACCGTCGCTCTCTTCCGTGGCGGGAAAATCCTTCCCCCTACGAGGTTTGGGTTTCCGAGGTGATGCTCCAGCAAACCCGAGTCGATGTTGTGATCCCTTACTTCAAGAAATGGATCGACCGATTCCCGACCGTCTCGTCTTTAGCAGCGGCTCCGATTGAAACGGTTATCAAAGTCTGGGAAGGTTTGGGCTACTATTCTCGAGCCCGTAACCTTAAGCAAGGAGCGGAATATTTATGCCGGGAGCATCGGGGAGAACTTCCCGACAGTTACTCGATGCTGCAAGCGGTTAAAGGGCTGGGACCGTACACTATAGGAGCTATTTTAAGCTTTGGATTCAAGCAAAAGTTTCCCGCCGTTGACGGCAACGTTCTCCGTGTTCTTTCCCGTTTTTTTGCTGTCGAAGATCCGATAGATAAGGGGAAAACGCAAACAAGAATTCGAGAGCTTTGCCTATCGATCCTTCCCGATGACGAACCCTGGATTATCATGGAAGCTCTTATCGAATTGGGCGCACTCGTTTGTCAAAAAAAAGCAAAATGTCATCAATGCCCCTTAAGCCGCCGATGTTCGGGAAAAAGTAAAGCGCATTTACTTCCCAATAAAAGTAGGAGAGAAAAGACCGTTCATCTCCATCGAGACGTTGCGGTGATTTATTCGGGAAAAGAACTTCTGCTGCAAAAAGGGGAGACGGGAAAAGTGATGGCCGATCTTTGGGAATTTCCCTATTTCGATCGGGGATCCGACATTGAGGC
>JBCDES010000066.1:0-5834 GCA_039179295.1 Chlamydiota bacterium | reverse complement strand
CGGCGCCTTTGCCGGTCTTGTCGGAGGAAAAATCGAAGAGTATATGATGCGCCTTGCCGATATTCTCTACTCACTTCCCTACCTTTTAATCGTCAAAGCGATAATAATGGTCGTTATTCCCGGTTTCATGATTACCATCAATAAAATGACGATCAAAAGGTAGGGAAGTGAGTAGAGAATATCGGCAAGGCGCATCATATACTCTTCGATTTTTCCTCCGACAAGACCGGCAAAGGCGCCGTAGAAAACGCCGATAACCATATCGATCAGAGCTGCCGTAATCCCTACGAAAAGAGAAATGCGCGCTCCCCACCAAATACGAGTGAAAAGATCTCGACCCAGCTCATCGGTTCCGAACCAAAACCTGCTACAAGGAGGTTTGTTTTTAAGAGAAAGATGGGTTTCATAATAGGTATGATTACTCAAGGGAGGGATAATAATCGCGCAGATGATCAGAAACGTTAAAACACAAAGACCGATAATTGCCGGACGGTTGGCGCGCAGTCTGATCCAGGCATCTTTCCAATAAGAAACGCCTTGAGAAGAGACGTCTTCTGCAACAGGAGGCATAGCATCGATTAAAACTTCACTTTCTTTCATAGGTTCACCTAGTACCTTTTGGTGTTTTCGATTTGGATCCTCGGATCGAGAAAAGCATATAACAGGTCGACTAAAAAGACACAGACCATTAATAGGGCGCTATAGAAGATCGTGATACCCATAATGACGGTATAATCGCGATTTGTGATACTTGTGACGAACCATCCGCCGAGACCCGGAATTCCGAAGATCTTTTCCACAATAAAGCTCCCCGTTAAAATCGAGCTCGAAAGGGGACCCATATAGGTGACAACGGGGAGAAGGCTATTTTTTAACACATGCTTTAGTACAAGGCGTGTTGTCGAAAGTCCTTTCGATAGTGCGGTTTGAATATAGTCTTGTTCCAAAACCTCTATCATGTTAGCGCGCGTTAAGCGGGCAATAAATGCGGTTGGGAGTGCTGATAGAGAAAGAGTCGGGAGGATCGTATGGGCTACACTACCCCACCTTGCAACGGGAAATAAATCGAGCTTTATCGCAAAAATGCATTGCAGAAATGTTGCCATAATAAAGCTCGGAACGGAAATTCCGATCACTGCAACGATCATCGATGCGTGATCTTGCCATTTCGAGCGACGAATGGCTGCCACGGTTCCTAAAACAATTCCGATGGATAATGAGAGGTTGATCGCTTCTAAACCTAAGATGAAAGATACGGGAAATCCTTCTCGAATAATGTCATTCACCGTCCGTCCTTCGTATTTGAAAGAAGGACCCAGATTCCAAGTAACGATCTCTTTCAGATATTTTACATACTGGATATACCACGGTTGGTCTAACCCGTAGTGAGCATACATATTTTTCATGATCTCTTCGGGAATGGCTTGCTCTTGTATGAACGGATCGCCCGGAACGGCTTGCATTAAGAAAAAAGTGACTGTAGCGATGATGAATAAAGATCCGGCAAACGTGAAGATCTTTCGGATTAAATACTTTTTTTTCATAAGCCGGAACACCGATGAGTGATGCAAAACCTCGTTGTATCGGATCGGGCTATTACGTCTTTCGGTACCTGATAGGACACTTTTCAACCTATAATCTAATAACAACAATTTGGATAATCGAGCATACCTTAGCGGAAAGTCGATAAAAAAGCCAATAAAATTGATTGTACAAAAATTAGACAGAGGTAGCCGATTTTTACGGTTCGTTTAACCTTTGTTCCGGAAATAAAACTCTAATACGCCCGCCCGGTTGCATGATTCCAAACGGATTCATTGAAAGGATACGCCGATAAAGGATCGGATAGAACTTTATCGGGATATGGGTCGAACGAAAGAACGGTTCGCTTGCAATCGGATCTTTTCCGCACTGTGCACGGTATCCCGCTGCAAGATGATGATTGTTGTTCGCAAAGAAGCCGGCAGACCGATCACCGCCTTACTTGAGTCCCCGAAAGATGGTTCCTTTCCGAAAAAGACGGGTTGGATTAAGAGAACTTATAACAAAGCGATAAATAATTAAGGTATCCGTTAGAAGATTGCCGCACAGCCGTCAATCTTGCGCCGCTACTACCTAGTTGCTTGTTTATTGCTGAAAAAAATGACTGCATTGCGCTATATCCTAAGATTGAAGGTCAATGCATAACATGGAGAAATACGATGGATCATTCAACAATCGAATCACTCTTAGGCGAAAAGGCTAAGGACCTTTTGGGACATCGTTGTGAAACCGTAGAAAAAAAACGGCTACATCTCCCTAGTTTTGACTGGGTGGACCGGATCTTTGTGAATTCGGATCGTCCGATACGTGTTCTCCAAAGTATGCAGGAAATCTTAAATGCGGGGCGATTGGGAGGAACGGGTTACCTTTCCATCCTTCCCGTTGATCAGGGAATCGAGCATACCGCCGGAGCATCTTTTACTCCCAATCCCGATTATTTCGACCCTGAAAATATCGTCAAGCTTGCCATTGAAGGGGGCTGCAACGCCGTAGCATCGACTCTAGGAGTTCTCGGTTCCGTTGCCCGCAAATATGCGCACAAGATTCCCTTTATACTAAAATTTAACCACAACGAACTTCTGACTTACCCCAATACTTACGATCAAGTGCTATTCGGATCGATAGAACAAGCTTATGAGATGGGATGTAAAGCAGTCGGGGCAACCGTCTACTTCGGGTCTGCCGAAAGCGATCGACAGATCGTTGAGGTTTCGCAAGCCTTCGACAGAGCTCATGAGCTGGGAATGGTGACGATTCTTTGGTGTTATCTACGTAACTCTAACTTCAAAACGGACAAACGAGACTACCACACAGCTGCCGATCTGACAGGTCAGGCCAATCATCTCGGAGTGACGATTCAAGCCGATATCATCAAACAAAAGCTTCCCGTCGGAAATGGAGGATTCAAAGATTTACATTTCGGTAAGCAGACGGAAAAGATGTATACCGACTTTTGCTCCGATCATCCGATCGATCTCACCCGTTACCAAGTCATCAATAGCTACATGGGGCGGATGGGTCTCATCAATTCCGGTGGAGCTTCGGGAGAGAATGATCTGGCAGCTGCCGTAGAAACCGCAGTCATCAATAAACGTGCCGGCGGTATGGGTCTGATTTCGGGGCGTAAAGCATTCCAAAAACCTTTGAAGGAGGGCGTGGAGCTTCTCAATACGATCCAATCCGTCTATCTCGATGATAAAATCACGGTCGCTTAGGTTTAAAAAGACACGCGACAATTCCGATTCTCTTTAGAGAATCGAGGGGACTAAGTTCGGGTTCATGAATTGAAGAAAAAAAAACGAACCTCTATCGTCCGAGATTAGGAATGGGGGAAAATCCTAATGAAATTTCGTACGAAGTTATTCTATTCACTGATCGTTTTAGGGCTGACGAGTACCCTGTTATCCCTGTTCATTACTTATCGAGGAGCTTCCCGACTTATTTTTGAGGAAATTCGAACTAAAATCTTTTCACTAGTCATCGATTCGGGGCAACGGATCAGTACTGAAAGCTTGGCTGCTTACATAAGGAGTCGAGGTGAGACCGATAGCGCCGAATTCGAACGATTAAGCGATGAGCTCCAAGAAATCGGAAACTTAAATCGTCGCTCCGATATTTATGTTGAATCCGTTTATTTAATTAAAAAATATGACGATTCGAACCGTTACTATTTTTTATTGGATATTCAGCCTGAGAGCCGTGAGGGTAGAGTTCGGTATGGTCTCCCTTATCCTTCTAAGGTAGCCGTCCCGTCGGACGTTAGAAAAGCTTTTGTCACACCTCGTATCTATTCCGATGAACGGGGAACATGGCTCTCGGGTTATGCTCCGATCTACGATCATGAGGGAAATACGATTGCTCTGTTAGGAGTGGATGTCAGGACCGAAGAAGTCTACTTAGAGCTGGAGAAGCTCTTTCTTTATATTCTTGTGGCGTTTGCCGTTTCGATTGTTGTGGCAATCATCTTTGCCCATTGCCTATCGAAGATTGTTTCCTCTTCATTAGGAATACTTTGTGATATGGTAAAGGGTATCGGAAAGGGAAATTTTTCTAAACTTAGCCACCTCGATACACGGGATGAATTCAATGAGCTTTCTCTAGCGATTCACAAAATGGCAAAAGGGTTGGAGGAGAGAAAACGACTGAAGTTAGGTTTTGCTCGGTATGTTTCTCAATACGCCCTAGAAGAGCTGTTAAAAACGGATCAGCCGATTTCATTGGTAGGGGAGCGGAAAAAGGTAACCCTTCTATTTTCCGATATTCGACATTTTACGAAACTGGCTGAACAGCTTCCGCCGGAAGAAGTATTAACCCTTTTAAACGAGTATTTTACTGAAATGATCGAGGTGATATTCAATCACGGCGGAACGCTCGATAAATTCATCGGCGACGGAATAATGGTCGGGTTCGGTGCCCCGTTAGAGGATAAACTGCAAGAACTTCATGCCGTTCTTGCCGCGGTTCAGATGCAGCTCCATCTCGATAGACTTTGCGATCATTGGGAAAAAGAAGGAAGACAAAGAATCAGGATGGGTATCGGTATTCATACCGGACTCGCGGTTATCGGGACGATCGGTTCCGAACTTCGGATGGAATACACGGCAATCGGGGACACCGTCAACGTCGCTTTCCGATTAGAGCGTTTCACAAAGAAGCTGGAAAAGTCGGTCATTGTTTCCGAAGCGGTCTATGAAAAAGTCAAAGATTATTTTGTTTTTGAAGATTTAAAAGAAATAGAGATTCCCGGAAGAAAAGGGATGATTCGAGCCTACTCTCTTGATCCGTATGGGCAAAAAAACCTTCCCCCGAGGGGGATTCCGTCGGCAGGATGAAAATTGTCGATGAAGAATGTCTGATTCACCTTACAAAGGTATGCTTCCATTTTATCGGGTGAGTGATGGGAAAATACAAAAAAACTTGCGTTTAGTTAAAGCATTTTCTATGAAGAGAGAAAAGTATTCTTTACTTGAAGGAATCGTAAATGAAGCCTCAAAATATTCGAACCATTATGACCCTTTCTAACTTCGGGTATATCGCAGCCTGTGTTTCCCTCTATCTCATTGCCCTTTGCATCCTTATCTCTTCTGTTTATGGAATCATAGGAGATATGACTTCGGGAACTTATACGGTCTATAAGCTTCTTGACGAGGTGGGTCTTATCGTATTCTCTATGGCCGTGATCGATGTTGGCAAATATCTGATGCTTGAAGAAGTGATTCGAAAAGGACAAGCTGAAAAAGCTCCAAAAGAGATGCGCAAAACGTTAACAAAATTTGCGATTATCATTGCTACGGCTCTATCTTTAGAAGGACTTGTTCTGACCATTGAAGTGGCAAAACAGGATGTCACTAAAATCGGTTATCCCGTGCTCGTGCTACTATCGGCTACCTTGTTTATTGTGGCGATTGGGGTGTATCAGATTCTGAATTCTCGGGCTGAGAAGAGATAACTTCTCCTTTCTCCGGGGTAAAGCTTGCAATAAAGTAGGCAAGGTGATCTCGGACTTGTTTACCGAGTTCTACGGGATATGTCATTTCAACCTTATACAAGACGTTCTCAACTAAGATTAAAGTTCCTGCCGTTTCTCTTTGATTTTCTTTAGCAATAGTATAGTATTCGTAGTCAAGAGCGGGAAAGGATTTGAGAACCGTTGCGTTTTTTCCAACAAGTTCGGTCTTTCCCATTTGTTTCATAATCACTCTTAAAGCGCCGGTTAAAACAAAGCGACTTTCATACTTTAACCAACCGACCGGGAGTGGACGCCGTGTGGACACGGTGTGGACACAGTGTGG
>JBCDES010000103.1:0-2306 GCA_039179295.1 Chlamydiota bacterium | reverse complement strand
TTCCAACAGGAAGAGGTGCTCTTTTTTCGAATGGAGGTGAAGCAGAGAAACGTGTCCGTTTTGTTCGGTAACGATGTAGCTTCCCGGCTCTCCTTGATCAAGCTTTTCTCGAAGGGTAAAAGCCAAGAGGTTTTGACCGATAAAAATAAAACAGATAAGCCAAACGTTCATTGCCGGTCAATCTAACCCGTTTCAGGAATTTTTACGATCGATTTGTAGAGTCGTAGGATGAAGATTGTATTTTTCATCGATCGGTACTTCGGTTTGCTGAACTATTATCATACCCCTAATTGTCATTTATAGAAACGAGACTTTTTCCTAGCGGTCAATTTCTTTCATCGCAAACAATTCTAGGGTTTTCTTCAAAAAAGAGATCGGGTAAATATAAAATCAATGAACCCTGAGGAGCAATCATGAGCGTTTGGATGGTCATAGCTATTTTATGTTTCGGAACTCTATATGGAGCTGAAGAACTGGCATTGGTAAAAGAGCTCCCGACCTCTCAATGGAAGGAGGAGTTGGCAACCATCGATAAAGCGGTTGTCAAGTTGACCGATCTTCGAAATAAAGCATTGGCTAATGCCGCATGGGCCCAAAATCAAGGCGATCGGCTCCAATTTCAGTCCTATAATTTAATAGATGCGAGAAGATACTGGAATGAAGCCGATGCAAGTCGAGAGATCGCTGCACGTTATCAGCAAGAAATCGATAAATTAGAGCTTCGAAAACAAGCGGTACTGAAGAGGCAAGGTATCGACTACACCCCACCCGAGTCCTGACCCTCTCTCGTGAACCGATCGTTGGGTCGAAAAGGTCCTGTCGCTATCGGAAACCGACGATGACCGCTTAGCTTCAGTCGTTTTTACCCCGAACGGTTCCGAACTTTTTCTTCGCGGAAGGGGCGTGATCGTCGCTCCCTTATCTTAAGTATTTAGTTCTTGAAACGCCGGAATGGATTTTAGTCTGGCTGAGGGAGCGATCAAGCCTTACCTACTGCAAGATCTTCGATCGGAAATACTCTCCCGAAGATAAATTTTCATATTGACACTTATCAATAGCCTTCCGTATTCTATGCAGCTATATGATAAACTTTTACCTGCTCCCCCACCACCCTTCCTATCACCATCGCCACTGAAGGCAACCCGTTCCAATCGTTTATCATTCATTTCAAGATAGGAAGAAACCCGTGACGAAAAAATCCGATTCAACAGGTGCGCTTGGCGGCACCTTTCTAATCGCCGGAACGATGATCGGAGCAGGAATGCTCGGCATCCCTCTCATCACCGGAGCCTCAGGTTTTTGGCCGGGCATTTTAATCACAATCATTGTTTGGCTCTTCATGTATTGTACGGGGCTTCTTTTTGTGGAAGTGACCCTATGGATGCCGGATGGGAGCAATCTCTTGTCGATTGCCGGACGTTTTTTCGGCAGGGGAGGACGTTTGGTTTCGGGGGCAATGTTTATTTTTCTCTATTATTGCTTAATGATTGCCTATTTCGTAGCAGGAGCCCCGCTACTTGCGGATACTTTTTCTATCCTCGGTCTTCATCTGATCGGCTGGGAGGCGTTTGCTCTTTTCGGTTTCGTATTCGGATTGATCGTTGCGATCGGTCCGAAGTCGATCGATCGGGTGAATATCATCATGAGCAGTGCAATGGCGGCGGCATGGTTGATCTTGATCTGTAGCGGTGGAGAGGAGGTGGATCGCGTCCGTCTCACATTTGCAAAATGGCCGGCAATGGTATCGGCGATGCCCATCCTCTTCAGTGCTTTCGGATTTCACAATGTGATTCCCTCTCTTTGTACCTATTTAAAGCGAGATAAAAAAGCTCTTCGGGTTGCCGTTTTTTGGGGCTCTTTTCTGCCGTTGATCGTTTATATCGTTTGGCAATGGCTTGTAATCGGAACCGTTCCTCAAGATATTTTGTCCAAGACTTCGGAGGAAGGAACACCGATTACGACGGCTTTCGGCGCCGTTACCGGAAACCCGATGTTTGTGAGGGTCGGTCGTTTTTTTGCTTTTTTTGCAATCGTGACCTCAACGCTCGGCGTCGCTTTCTCGATGGTCGATTTTCTCGGCGACGGCTTTAAAATTCAAGAAAGAAAAGGATTGAGTCGGGTAGGTTTAACCCTGTTAACCTTTACTCCTCCTTTCGTTCTGGCCACCCTTAACCCCGGAATTTTTACCGCGGCTTTGGGCGTTGCAGGGGGATTCGGAGAAGCTTTTCTCAACGGTCTGCTCCCTATCGGGCTTTTATGGGTCGGGAAATATAGCCGGAACCTTAAGACCGATCTCAATTGGCTGG
>JBCDES010000083.1:0-4490 GCA_039179295.1 Chlamydiota bacterium | reverse complement strand
GCAAGCGATGGCGCGCCATACCCCTTTACTCCTTTACTTTATAAGGGAATTTTTATTTCTTCCAAAGAAAACCTTCCGATAGGGGTCAAAAAATATTGAGAATACAAGTCATTAAATATAATAGATTTAATCTATTAATTAGCAATCAAAGCTCTCAAGCGCTAACTAATTCTTGACGCTGATTGTCAAAGCGATTATAATAAGGACATAAATCGACTCACCTCCATGGAGGAAGAAATGAAAAAAATTAATCGAAAGATCCTCAGTATCCCCCCTTATATCTCCACATCCTGGAAGAATATCAACACTCTCCACATGAAAGAGCTCGACAGAGAGCCTATTTTGGTGATCGCTCTCCACAACGGGACATCGATCGATATCCCCGGTCTGGAAAAACCCTTGATCGAAGAAATTTTCGACACCCATTCGAAGTATGTCGAGCAAGAAATAAAAGAGTCCCAAGTCGAATCTTTAAAGAAATCCGAATCTTCTAAAGATTCGAATTTTTCTTTCCTCATCGATCTACCTTCGCAGATAAGCGGCGGCAATTCGTCATTTAATCCCAATGCGTTCCTCGAACACAACCCGAGTCAAGCCGACACTCCCACGATACCGCCCGAAATGATTAAAAGAATCACCTCTATTACGAAAGCTCTAGGTATGGATATGGAACACATGAATATTCCGAAAGCCGAACCTCACTGCAATTGTCCCTACTGCCAAATTGCTCGCATTATCCAAGGCTCATCCGATAACGGTGAACAAGAAGCGGTCGAGGAAGAGGTTTCCGACAAAGATCTGCAGTTTCGTGATTGGGATATCAAACAAGAAGAAGACAAGCTCTATATAGTTTCCAATCCGTTAAATAAGGAAGAATGCTATCGAGTCTACCTGGGTAGCCCGATCGGCTGCACATGCGGTCAGAAAAACTGCGAACATATTCGCACCGTTTTAAACAGTTGATTTTTCCTAGCCTTTAAATCGTAAGTCTCCTAAGATCGGTAATTAGATTGTCTCATCTTTAAGGAGTAGAATATGTCAAAAGCAGTTGCTTTGATTGCACCGGTCATCGCAGTCGCTCTTCCCCTCTTTGCACTTGCGGATAACGTTGCTCCTATTGCATCGGTCGAACAAACATCTAACCGAAAAGATTCCCGATTCAAGGCGTTCACCGGAAAAATCATCGGAAATAATGTCCGGATGCGGATAGATGCCGACTTGGATAGCCATATTATCTCGGAACTGTCCGCCGATGACTATGTCGTCGTAAAAGATGAAAGGGGCGAATTCTATGCCGTCGAGCCGCCCGGCGATCTGAAGGCCTACATTTTCCGCGGGTTCGTCATCGACGATGTCGTCGAAGGTCAGTGTGTCAATATCCGTCTCGCCCCCGACAGAGATGCACCGATTATCGGGCATTACAGTACGGGACATTCAATCGATGGAAAAATTTGTGACGGTAATAACAAATGGCTGGAGATCGAAGTCCCGCAAGAATCTCGATTTTATATTGCAAAAGAGTATGTCGAATATGCCGGAGAACCACAGCTCAAAAAGATTCAAGACAAACGGAAGGCAACCGTTACCGAACTTCTCGAATCGACAAAACTTTTAAGTCAAGGAGAGATGCACAAAGCTTTTCCGGAAATCGATATCGAGCGGATCACTCACGGTTATCGGTCGATCATTACCGATTACGGAGATCTTCCCAAGTTTGTCAATCAAGCGACGACGGAGCTCTCTGCAATCCAAAAAGATTACCTGCACCGTAAAATTGCCTTTTTAGAAGCAAAAGCTTCCGAAGCGGGGCGGTCGATTTCTTCCGCAGATATCTATGAATCCGCCTACCGAGCGAGTGAAGCAACCTCCTCCCCTACCGATCGGATGAAGATTTGGGAGCCTATAGAAGAAGCTCTTTATCTCGGCTGGTCTTCGATGCACCATGCAAAAACGATGGATGATTTTTATACCGATCAAAAGATGAAATGTCAGACCGTTTCCGGAATCTTAGAGGCCTACAAAGAACCTGTAAAAAATAAGCCCGGCGATTTCATTTTAAAAGAGCATGATATTACGATTGCTTATGTTTACAGCACACAGGTCGATCTCGATCGGTTCGTTGGAAAGCGAGTCAGCCTCCTCGTTTCACCGAGACCGAATCACAACTTTGCCTTTCCGGCGTACTATGTGATCGAGGTGGAGTAGGGCAAGCCGGATTCGAGCGTCTCTCTCGTCTCACGGATGTTTTTCTAGAGCGGAATCGCTCTTATCGATACCTATTTTCATGTCATCGGATCGAACCTCTCTCGGAATCCTATCGACCCCTTCCAAAGCCCCGATCTCCAGGCTATCGGCTGCCGCTCCCATCTCTTTGAACTTCCTTGCAGACACCAAAACGCGGGATTCCAAAGAGCCCACCGCTTTATTATAGGCATCGACTGCGGTTGCTAAGGAGCGTCCCACTCGGCTCCAGTGTCCTCCCATATCGGTGATCCGCTTATAGAGCTCATGACCTAACCGACTGACCTTTTCCGCATGTAGCGACAGTTTTTGTTGTTTCCAACCGTAGGCAACGGCTCGTAGCAGCCCGATCAGTGTGGTAGGTGTTGCAATAATGACTCCTTGCTCCACCCCGACTTCGATTAAAGTCGGATCAAACTCCAGGGCGGAGTTAAAGAAGTTATCCGACGGAATGAAGAGAACGACAAACTCCGGTGTAGGCTGAAAGCTTTGCCAATAAGCTTTTTTTCCAAGAGTCGTCACGTGCTGTCGCACTTGACGCGCATGGTGTTTCATCTTCTCTTCTTTGATCTGTTGGTCATCGGTTTCAATCGCTTCCAGATAGGCTTCGCAAGGAGTTTTTGCATCGACGATCACCTGTTTGTCGCCGGGAAGGCGAATAATCACATCGGGGCGCATCTGCCCCGATTCCCCTCCCTTTTGCTCATAAAAATCGCAATGATTCAACATCCCTGCCAATTCTACAACGCGACGGAGTTGTATTTCTCCCCAACGCCCCCGGACGATCGGGCGACGAAGAGCTTTGACGAGCGTTGCCGTTTCGGAGCGCAACTCTTTTTCAGCTTCGGTCATGATTCGAAGCTGGGTTTTAAGGGATTCTTGGTCGCCTCTCCTTTCTTTTTCAAGTGCCTGCATCCCTCTGTCCAATTTATTTAGCGATTCTTCGACAGGCTTTAAGGCGTGCTCGATCGATTCCTGTCGCTTTTCAAGGTCTCCTTTAGCCTTTTCTTGAAATTTTCCGAGGGTTTCTTGAGCCAGCTGCAAAAAAGAGGCGTTGCTCCGTTCCAAAACTTCACCGGAAAGTCCTTTAAAGACCCGGGAAAGCTTTTCTTCCGCCGCTCCGATTAAGGCAAGCTTTTCTCGTGTTGCACGGGTTTGCTCCTGTTCACGAACCTTGAAACGGATATTTTCTTCATAAGCCCGTTGCCATTTGAAATAGAAGAAAATAGCTAGGGCTAATGGAATCGTTGCTACTAAATAAGGCATCCTTACCGTTAAAAAACGGACTCCGTAGGTTTATTGGATTTACTCTATCCGATCGTAGTCGATTCGCCTATAGAATAAAACCGAAGATTTCATTTCTTGCAGACAAAACGATCGGATTGGTTGCTACTCTCTACCGTCATCGATTTCAAAATCGACCAGCGTCTTGGATTTTTTCCCTGCGATGAGACGAATGACGGTCAAGGCACATCCGAGGAGAATATACCCCACAGAGCAGACGAGAAGGACGAGGGGTAGATAGTAAAAAATTCCGTAAAGAATAAAGATCGCCAGAAGGACGGTGAAAAGGATCAAATGGAAAGAGAGAACCCTAAAATGGAAGGTTTTAAGAGAGGGAAACTTCCATTTACTAATCATCAGGTAGCCGAGCAGAATCATCAATGAGGTCAAAATAATCGCTTTGAGATGAAAAGACATCGGCATCCACTCGGTTGCGAAAACGGAGTGAAGAAAAAGATTTACCGAAATCGCTCCTGCCGCCGCTGCCGGAATCGGAAGCCCGGTAAAGTTCTTCTTATAGGATTTTAACGGGTCTCGATCGGTTTGAATCTCATGAGCATGGACGTTAAAACGGACGAGTCGGAGAACGCCGCTAATCGTATAAAGCATTGCTCCTACAACGGCAAAAAAGGAAAGTCCCGTTGCAGGTTGAAGGGCTAAACTTTTCAAAAAAAGGACCGAGGGCGCTACTCCGAAAGAAACGGCATCGGCTAAAGAATCGAACATCAAACCGAACTCGCTTTCAGCTCGAATCACCCGCGCAACGGCCCCGTCCAACAGATCGGCAAATGCGGCGAGCAACAGAAGGAGAGCTGAAGAGTAAAGGAGTTCGTAAGCTCCGGCGCCCGGTTCCGACATGTTGACCTTAAAGATGACGAAGAGCCCGCATGAAAGACCGAAAGCGGTGATGATGTTCGGGAGAAGATAAAACCGTTTCATGACTTCATGGTATCAAAATAAAAAGT
>JBCDES010000063.1:0-6193 GCA_039179295.1 Chlamydiota bacterium | reverse complement strand
TAAAATGGTGTTTATAACGAGCGCCATGCTTCGGCAGGCCAAAGGACCTTTTAAATGGAGAAAAGTGGGTGAGGATAAAATGAGGCTAGCTAGGCCTTCTGCGAGTAAGGCAAAGGAAAATCCTCTAGGAGACGAACATTTCATGGAGCAGTACGAGGTATATCCTGACGGCGTTGATCGCAAAGTTAAAGTCGCTAAAAGAAAACGTCCTCCGGCTACTGGAGGGTCCAAAAAATCCAAAAAGAGCAAAGTAAAACTTTCTCCTGTTGCTAAGCCCAAAAAGAAAAAAAAGAAGCCTCCCGCGAAACGAAAAAATAAGAAAAAGACGCTGCTCGACGACTGAGAATGTCGCAATTTTACAGAAATTACACCACTCCACCTCATCCTTCCGCTTTTTCCGGAGTCAATGCGCTAAAACGTTTCTATCCGAAATTAAGCAAAAAGTCTATTGAGGAAAAGTTAGAGGATGTGGAGGCTTATTCTAGACTGGGGCAGATTAGAAAAGTCAAGCGTTATAATCCCTATTTTGTGCGTCAAAGGTTGGAAGTCTTGCAGTTGGACTTACTCGACGTAAGAGGTTTACGCGAGGCCAATGAAGATATCCCCTATCTTTTGATGATTGTCGACACGTTTTCCCGAAAAGCTTGGGGTGTCCTGCTAAAAAATAAACAAGGTGACACGGCGGCCGATGCGTTTCGATCGTTTTTAAATAATGACTTGTCCAAGAACGAGAGGAAAGAAGTAAAGCGCGTAGTGTGCGACATGGGTGGTGAATTTATTAACAAATATTTCAAAAAACTTTTAAAAGACGAAAAGATATCCATGCAGCATCCCAATTTTCACGCGCCCCACGTCGAACGTTTTAATCGCTCTTTTCAAAGAATTCTTTATTCTTATCTTTTGGAAAAAAGACTAGTTCGCTATTTGGAACGTCTTCCCATGATTTTTGAAAGTTATAATAATCGAATTCATTCCGCTCACGGTATGTCGCCTAATGATGCTTTTTTAAAAAAGAATGCTTTTAAAGTAAATCAAAAGCAAGAATACCGCTGGGTCGAAAAGTTTGACGCGGGCCCCAAAAAGCAGAAAACGCTTAAGATTGGGGATGTCGTTCGCATGGTGAATACCAACAACCGTTTTCAACGCTCTTATAAAGATACTTTCAGCGTTCAACTATTTACCGTCGTTGGCATTGTCGATAAAAATCTGCCCATTCCCATGTACCGACTTTCCGATCGATTGGGAGCATTGGTGAGAGGAGCATTTTATGCCCAACAACTGATCAAGGTCAAACCTAAAGAAAGTTTGTCCCACGTCAAAAAAATTACGGAGCGTCGAATCGGGCCCGACGGTGACCAAGAAGTCTTGGTGGAGTGGTTAGATTATCCTCAAAAAAGATATCACACTTGGATAAAAGAGCGAGATTTGGGCATCTACACTTAAGATGAGCGTCAACGGGAGTTGTTGTTAAAAGAGCGGGATGAAAAAGTATTTTACGCTAAAGTCTAGCGGCGGTGACAAGGGATTTATTAGCAAAACGTTTGCGGAGCCTCTACTTTTGGACAAAGGAAAAAAAGTATTTGTGACCGTGCTGGGGCTTTCCTGCCCCGCCGCACGCGAACGAAAAACTAAGCCCGGCGTTGTTTTAGTGTTTTGTTCGATTAATGGGGAGGAAAAAAAGCGGGCCTGGATTGAAGCCGTCGAACCCAAAGAAAAGTATTATCATTGTTGGAAAAACAAGTCGGCGGACATTTGCGTACATTCATTTCTTTTAAAAAGCATCGACGTTTTTGTTTATCCTCCGCGAGACGCCGACATCCATCAACCTTCCGTGGCCATGGTAAAAGTGTGGAGCGAAGACGAAGATGAGGACGAAGAGCGTCGTTTCTTTTTCACCCACAGCCGGGCGGCCGACGACGAGGCGAGTGCGCACGAATTTCGCGCGTATTTTCCCGAATATTTGCGCGATCGAAAAAAGTGCTTTCAAGTGGCTCTTAACTCTATAACTTTTAACCCTTATTTTAGAATATTTCCTTATGTTATTGACGGCTCGGAACCGCAATATAACGTTTCGTTTACATCGGAAGAAGGAATAACCGAAACCAAGCGCCTAATCTATGCCGAACTGTTTAACCGGACGGACGATCGTAAAAAAGCGGTGCATTTAGGGTTGTCGTTGATCGAGAACCTGTTTGTCAAGAATCGGACGTTAGATGCCTCAATTTGCCATATCGACAATAAGCAAGACTTGCTCCAAAGCGACGAAAAAGAGCGACATAACATCAACGTGACTTGGCTAAAGACGGGAACAATAACTTTACCCAAGATACTGGCTCATTTTCTGTCTTGGGAAGAAGTTGACATGGCTCGAGACAAGTTTTCCGACATCACTCGAAAAGTGGTGGCGGCACAAACCTATTCTTTTACAATACACCAAGAAAAAATTAAAACTTGGTTTCCTAGAAATTTGCAATTAGAAGTTGATTTTATCTTGCCCAACGAAGAGGGAAGTATATTGAAAACAATGCCCGTCAAAGAATTTGCGCATCATGAACATGACTATATTTCGTTTACCCCATCTCCTTTAGAAAAGCATGATTTTTGCTACCCCTGCCAAGAATACCTCACTTTCCGATTGAAGACTCTAGACGGCTCCCTGGCAGCTTTTGAAAAAAAGAACTCTTATCTGTTTTTGGATTGCGTGTTTATAGCCGAAAATAACAAGCAATAAAAAACTCTTTTAAATTTTTATTGTATTTCAGCGAGTCGTTACTACATCAGTGATAGGCGCCAAAAAACTCTCCGGAGATTTTCTCACGTTCCCATATCCGCTAACGATGCTCTCTTTTGGCGCTAGTCAATGTCTTTAAGATTTATTTTCTTGGCCGTGTTTCGGATGTTTAGACGGCTAACTCTTTTTTATGTCCGGAGAAAGAGGTTTTAAAAAAGAACGGTAAAAATTAGACCCGCCTTAATTTTTTCCGGCATTATTTTTTCCGTATAAAATTGTGCAAAGTTGCGGCAGGTTGGGAATTTGGCGCCTACTCGACTTTACGGGTTTTTTCTTTTCTACATATAACGAGCGCGACCCTTCTTTTTCTTTGATCGTTTCTTTCCTCTCTTTTTTCTTGGTTTGACGCAATTTCCTTTGAGATAGTAATTTGACGCTAGCAGGCCCATCGGCATTAGCGTCTTTCTTTTCTTTTTTTTTCGGTCGGGGCACCGTTCTTTTCCTGGCCAATGCCAGATACTTTGCTTTTTTCGGCCTTTGACGAGGCATGATTCGGTTCTAGGTCACGGTTGAGCTGATTTAATCTATGCCGAGTGTTTCCCTCCTCTTTATTACAAAGGTCTTGGTAGACGTCTTGGGGAATGAGGTAGAGCGATTCAAAATCGCTCTTCATGTTGCCTCGATTTCCTTAGAGGCTGCTGCTTTTAATGAGGGTGGAAGAGAGAGGCCGATAACAATGCCCTGCAGCGTTTGAGCTAGCGAGGAGAGGACGCGATGGAAAAACGAATCTCTAGAATTGAGCCTGTTCAGATATTTCCTTTTTTTGGCGACGGTCCAATCAACGGCCGATAAATAAGTGAACTCTTTTTTGTAAGGAGATAGCAATGTTTTGGTAGCCGATTCGTCTTCCGCCGACAGCCTGAAACGAGGCTTTTTCTCAATAAAATGACGCAACCACCGGAAAAAAATGGTCAAGAGTTTATCTTCCAACTGCTCTAATAGTCGGGCGCAAGCGGTACTTGATCGGCAAGAAAGGATAAGATGTAAAATCGGCGAAAGGATGCTCGCTTCCTTGGCCAAAGACATTTTTTAAATGCGCGCGTTTATATATCCGCCGACTTACACATTGACGGGAAAAAAACATTGCACCGGCGAGTCATCTTCCAATAAGATATTGGTCCTCAACCTCAACTGTTCGGGCGTATTCTGATCGGCGTCAAAAAAAATGTAGGAAAAAGCTTTTTTGGCCGTTACCGTTTGATAGATCTTGGTGAAAAACTTGGCGTTGGTCGGCATAACCTGCCGAGCAAAATACATGATGCTCGAGGAATCTCGAGGGTTTTTCCTAATGCAAAAGTATTTACAATTGAGGCTGATCGTTCGAAAATGAGGATTTTTATCAAACAGATTTTGGGTAATAAAGATGATGTTGACGTCGTAACGAGAGCATCCGACGGTAAAAAGTTCGGCCGTTTCGGCCGTAACCTGATGAAGCAAATCATCGATCACCACGGTGGCATTTTGAAAAGCGATACCTTTAAAAACGGTCATATCGGGCATTTCCCGGCGAAACTCGATAGCCGGATTGGTGCGACTCATGTCTTCAAAGAGAGGCTGCCATTCTTTAATGAAGAAAACGATAGGGCCCGGCTTCCGGCGATACAGTTGATCGGCCCTTTTTAAAAAATCGCGAACCCAAAATGATTTCCCCGTTTGACTACTGCCGGCCACTAGCATGCCAAAAGGATTGGACAATCGTAAATCGCACATCCTTAGTTTCTCTTTCGTTTTTTCCAACAGGCACAAACACGCGAGTGCTGCAAGATTGTTCGCGAAAACTTTTATCACCCTAGCCCTAGCGGCCTTAGGTTTTGCCAGCCGGCCGCTATAAAAACGGTCGGGCCCCGTTTTTCCCGATCAGTATCTTGGAACCACGTCTAGACGTCACTCTAATCCCCTAACAGGTAAATATAGGGATAGTTCTTATTTTGTAAATGTGTTGTACAATTTTTTAATTCTTTGAAAAAGGTTTTCACCATGAGTCGCACCGCCTACCTGACCAAACCGAGCGACTGCGTTTTCGCCGCCACCCCCACTCGCAGCTTTTCGAGCATCTTTCGAAGCAGACCCGTAGGCTACTGGACGTTTCGGCAGTGCCTGCAGATTCAAACCATCTCGAACTTTGTGCGGTTTTTGATCGCCGTCACCCTGAAAAGCCGGCTTCATTTCGTTCGAGGAGAGCGGGATGAGGATGGGACCGGGGTGGACACTTTTAAGAACCTTCTCGACCGGACCGCTCGCCTTCTTTCCCACGTCGAGGAAGCGGTCGAAAAAACGATCATTGACTACGGCGGCATGTTTCAAAAAAACCTCTACCTCACTTTTGACCACGACCTGGCTCTGGCCCGAGGATTTCTTTTTGACGCCGCCCAGGAACTAGCTATTTCGGATGACGATGTCATTTCCATCTTTCCGGCCAAGATGCAGATCATCGTCTCGGCCTTTGGGGTCCACTACACCTACGGCAGCAACTGTTACAGCTCTCTCCTGGACAAGCAGCAGCGTACGCCGTGGGTGCCCGACATGATCGACCGGAGGCATCGTGAGGAGGAGCTGTTGTTCGGTTGCAATAGCCTCACCAATTCCTGCCGAGAGGCCAGGCACGTCAAGCGAGACGAACCCTGCCCCAGGAATAAGCGGTGCCCCCGTGCTTTGGCCCAAGAGGAGATCAATTGGCAATACGATCAGCTCAACGTCCACCTTTTGGGCAGCACGACGGGAGGGCAAACTTTGGACACGGCGGCCTTCGTCAACTTTTACGACTTGAACGCGGTCATGGCGGCCGCGATCGACTCGTTAAAGCCTTTGATTGAAGACAACTGCACTTGCCGGCGTTGCGAACAACACCTAACCTTTCCCATGCGGGTACCCCTCCATTTTTTAGATTCCTTGAGGCCGCCATCACCACCCGCCTTACCGGCGGCGAAAAGACGCACTCGGCAAAAGCTGACTTCCCCGCCTCCAGCCCCCGCCTCCGCACCTCCATCACCCCCCATCCAGGTCACCGCCGAAACCATTCGACCCGGCAGTATCGACTTCGTGGACCGTTATCCTCCTCCCGACAGTTTCTTCGCCAACTAACATGATTACCCGCGGCGACGCCCAGTTGACCGAAGCCATCCGAATGATGAGGGACGGCCGATGGAACGAACGCCCGAATAGAGATATTCCGCTAATCATTTCTTTCTTTTTAAATTATGATGATTCGGACAATGACGAGTTTTGTGGCTGCTCATATGACGAACCTCAAAAAAAGTTTATCGAATTTATAGAGACTCACTCTTTGGCTATGACCACCGGTTACGTTCATTCCGCCTGGTGCGAACTGAGCGAGTCGATTTTGGACAGCTGGCTGTACGCCACCATTTTAAGAAACGATTTTTACGAATTTCGGCTGGCCGT
>JBCDES010000087.1:0-3762 GCA_039179295.1 Chlamydiota bacterium | reverse complement strand
GATTTTTTGTCCAAGGGCGATCTGAAACTTCTTTTAAAACTTGCCAAAAAATGGAACGGGGAACTTTCATTCCAAAAAAATGACGAGCTTCATTTAAATACCTTTGAATTTTATTCCCTTACCGACGGACAAAAAATTGAATGGTAAATTCGAAAAACTCCTAGTCAAAATCGAGGGGCTCGCTTCTTCGAAAGCTATCCCGGAAAAATATCCGCAAATTTTTCGGAAATTTTTGGACAGTTATCAAGAGGTGATCATCGGACATGGAGAAAATCCGGAAAACTATATAGACATCTTCGACACCTTTATCGAACTTTTTAAAGAGGGGCTTAAAAAACCGTTTACCTTCGAACCTTACCACAAAAAAATCCGCACCCCGTTCGACTACTATAAATTCGGAATCGATTTTCTCCGCCCCCTAGTCGATCTCCCCAATTCCACCGTATCGGGCGCGACGAACCTCGAATCGATCGAAGCCTTCCTTAAAAAGAAAGAAAACGTCATCCTCTTCGCCAACCATCAAATCGAAGCCGACCCCCAAGCCATCAGTATCCTTCTCGAGAAAACGTATCCCGAATTTGCGGAAGAACTGATCTTCGTTGCCGGAACACGTGTAACATCCGATCCTCTAGCCGTCCCTTTCAGTATGGGACGGAATCTTCTCTGCATTCACTCAAAAAAATATATCGATAATCCTCCGAAGGAAAAACATCAAAAACAAATGGACAACAAGCGGACGATGGAACGGATGGTCGCCCTCCTTGTCGAAGGGGGACACGCCGTCTACGTCGCACCGAGCGGAGGAAGAGATCGAGCCGACGCCGCAGGAATCGTCGAAGTCGCCCCTTTCGATCCCCAAAGCATTGAAATGTTTTACCTGATGGCACAAAAGGGAAAAACCCCTACCCATTTTTTCTCCCTTGCCCTTTCGACATACCACCTTCTCCCCCCCCCCGAAACAACGGAGACGGAACTGGGAGAAACGCGGGTAACGCGCGGCGGAGCCATCCATCTCCATTTCGGGCAGGAAGTAGATATGGAGAACTTTCCCGGAGCCGAGAAAACAACCGATAAAAAGGATAAAAAACGGAGTCGGGCAGACTATCTCTGGAACCGTGTACGACGGGAATACGAAAAATTTCCCAAATAATTTCCTATTGTATTGTCATCAAAATTCAAGAACTCGTACCCTAACGATTAAAACCGTCACCCGAACAACTGTGAGAAAATCATGAAAATCCCGATCCTATCTTTCATCTGTATCACATCTCTTATCGGGGCGGATAACCTCAAAGGGTATGAAGAGATCCCCGATCGGTCCGATCTAAACATCCTGACCCCCTCCCTTTCGGAAAGGAAAACGGCAAAGATTCGCCTCGATAACGATCTTGAAGCTTACCTAATCTCCGATCCCGAAGCCGATCAATCGGCCGCAGCCCTTGCGATGGAAGTCGGTTCTTGGAATGACGACCCTCGATATGCCGGAATCGCCCACTTTTTAGAACACCTTCTCTTTATGGGTTCGGCAACGTACCCGGAAGAAAACTCCTACGATAAACAGATTTGGGACAACGGAGGGACTTTGAATGCATATACCGCTCCGGATCGGACCGTTTACATCTTCTCGGTCAATAACGACGCCTTCTTAACGACTCTGGACATGTTTTCCCACATGTTCGTCGATCCCCTCTTCAATCCTTCGGGAATTAAAAGAGAGCTCCACGCCGTCGATCAAGAACATGATAAAAATATTGAAAGCGACGGCTCTCGCCTGTGGATGGTTTTTAAAGAAACGGGAAATCCTCGTCACCCCAATGCCCGTTTTAGCACCGGCAATCGAGAAACGCTCGGAGGGATTCCCCAAAACGTGGTCAAGCGTTGGCATAAAAATCATTACGGCTCCGATCGCGCCCACCTCGTCTTGTACTCTACCCTTCCGATCGAAAAGCTCAAAACGGAGACCGCTCGCCTTTTCTCCTCGATTCCTCAATCCTCAATCCCCCTTACCCCCTTGAAGGAAAAGCTCTTTTCAGAGCAACAAACGGGAAGCATCATAGCGGTAAAACCTTTCAAAGACCTCCGCTTCCTCTCGATGGAATGGGAGCTTTCCCCCGACTATGTCCAAAATCTCGACAACACGGCACATAAACTTTTAGGCTACATCATTGGAGGGCGTCATGCTTCAAGCCTCTATAGGCGACTGAAAGATGAAGGGCTGATCGAAGATATCTCTTCGGGAATGATCCGTCCGGGTAAAGAAACGGGTCTTTTCTCGATCCAATTCGACCTCACCCCTCAAGGAGCCGAACAATTTGCAGTCGTCATAGAAAGGTGTTTCCAAACGCTCAACGCTTTGAAAGAAACGGGCATTCCCCCCCATATCTTCGAGGAAATGAAAACAATGGCGGCAATCGACTACGCATTTCAATCGAGAACGACCCCTTACGCCTTCGTTCAAAACCATGCCCACAATCTTATCGACGAACCGCTGGAAACCTATCCTTTAAAGACAATCCTTCCCACGACCTATGATGAACGAGAAACTCGAAACTTCTTAACAAACCTTACCCCTAAAAGCGGCGCATATTTTCTCCTTGCGGCGCCCGAATTGACCGGGATTCAACCCGATAAGAAGGAGACTTGGATAGGTGCCGAATATACGATCCGAAAAATCTCAGCGGAAACCCTAGCGGCTTGGAATACCCTTCCCCCCCATCCCGATATTGCCCTTCCCGAACCGAACCCCTTTATCCCGAGCAACCTAACACTCGTTACAACCGGAGCAAGCGATACCGCTCACCTAACCCCCCACCCTCAAAAACTGGTCGAGAATGACTACGGAACTCTATATTTCTGGGAAGACACGCAATACCGAGTGCCCGAGATTTCGTCGATCTTCGACATTTATACCCCGTCGATTGACGGAAGTGCTCGCCAAATCGTCCTGTTCGATCTCTTTTTCCACGCTTTAGATGACAGACTTGCCCCGATTCTCTCTTTTGCGGAGGCTGCATCGTTAAGAACGGGCTGCAATGCGGGTGACATGAAAGTTTCTCTTCAAGTCGGCGGCTATAGCGAAAAAGTGCCGCTACTACTCAATGAAATATTCAACGCGGTCAAAAGTTGTCAAATCAACGAGGACAAGTTCAAACTCTATTGTCATGCACTCGAGAGCCGCTATGCCAATGTCGGGAAAGCGATGCCGATCAGCCAAGGGATGGAGATTTACCGCAATCTCCTTTTTAATAACGCGCCCAAACACCGAGACAAAATGGCGGCTCTTCAATCGGTTACCTATGAAGATTACCTTTCCTTTGCCGATCACCTGTTGGATAATTGCTACCTGGAAGCCCTCGTTGCAGGAAATATGACTGAAAAAGAGGCGCATCGAATATGGACAACCGTTCATGAAACACTTAGAGCCCGCCCTTATCCCAAGAAAAACCACGCAAAAAAGCAACTGCTGACACTGTCACCGCTTCAAGGACCTTATAAAATTCCGGCGCAAACGGAAAGCTTGGGCAATGCTGCCATTCTGATGATTCAACAAGGAGAGCTAACCTTCCCCAGAAAAGCGTCCCACTCCATTTTAGCAGCCGCTTTGCAGGAAGACTTCTTCGATACCCTCCGAACAAAACAACAAACCGCCTACATCGCAAAAGCGGTGAGTCCGGAACAAGACGAGCAACTCTACCATCTCTTCCTCGTTCAATCGACTTCACATCAACCCGATGAGTTGATCGCTCGGTTCGAACTCTTCTT
>JBCDES010000096.1:0-3122 GCA_039179295.1 Chlamydiota bacterium | reverse complement strand
GTACATGTTTTCGATCCCAATAAGAGGGGTTTTTCTCAACCGTTACCGATTCCGCTTGTTTCCACTCTTTTAATTTAAAGGGTCCGTTAGAAACAAAAGGTCGACCTACTTGATAAATCCAACCCGGATCTTTTTGATCCAAGTGTTTCGGAATAGGATAGAAAAAAGTGGAATCCAAGATATCGATTAAATAGGGAACGGGGAATTCAAGTTCGACTTGGAAGGTGTAGGGATCGAGAGCTTTTATCCCCACTTCACTTACAGGACATTCTCTCTGCACCGCGCGTTCTGCATTTTTAATGAAATAAAAATTCTGTGCTCCATCACTGATGGTTTTCGGATCGAGACACTTTCGCCATGCATATTCGAAATCATCGGCGGTAAGGGGCGTGCCGTCACTCCAAAAGGTTTTTTTGAGATAAAAAGTGCAGGTTTTGAAGTCTTCCGAAAAGGTATATGTTTCGGCAATAGCTAGAGCTGCATTTCCTTCCTCGTCTCTCCGAATCAGCCCGTCGAAAAGCATCCGGATTAGGTGAGTTGTCGGATTCTCTCCTCCAAGTCTCGGATCCAATGTGCGCACTTGATTGCCGAATGAGAGATTCAATACTTTCTTTTGAGGGATAGCTTGTTGACTGAAGCTGATTAAGAATAGGGATAGGATAAGGATGATTGAAGTCTTCATTGGGTATCTCCGAAGTAATGGAATAACTGTAATCTTGTGAAGATTTTTGTACCAGCCTTTTTCAACTTTATTTTTTATTTTCAAATCACCGGAACCAAGGAAAAAACCGTCTCGTTTCTCCTAAACTGCTTAAGATAAATGTAGATCTTGACATCCAAGCCCTCTTTTCATGCCTTGCAAGGCGTTCATTGATAGATCTGTCGTCGCCACTATCTCCCTCTTCTTCAACCGTAGGTAAAGTGCCGACCTGGAAATCAAGTGATTTTTTCATGATCCGGTAAAAGCTTTTGAACCGTTTCCGTTCCCTTCGGAAGATCGATTGCTTCCTCGATTAAGTAAGCTTGTTGAAGGACTTAAAAGAGTCCGAATCGTATCGATCACAAATTTTTTAGCAAGAATGAATCACGTAACGCAACGATCGTTTCCTATCGGGCTTCTGCTACTTCCGAAAAGCTTTCACAAAAACGGCAAGTCGTCAAAGAGAGGAAGAAAAAGCAATGGTCATCGATACGTCTAAATTTTTTTCTATTCTTAAAATTGATAGAAAAAAGTAGAACAATAATGGTTTCTTTACTAAAAATCGGTTCATGGACTCTTTAGAAGCTCAAGCAGATTCCTTAGCACAAAAAGTGCGCCATTACCTCATCACTACGATAGGACGGACCGCCGATAAAGCAAACGATGAGGAATTCTATCGCGCTTTTTCGACCGCTCTACGTGAAGAGATCATGATCAATTGGACTGCAACCGATCATACGTTCAAAAAACCGGGTCTTCGCAAACTCTATTATTTATCGATGGAGTATATGCCCGGACGGTTGTTCGGAAATAATATTACCAATATTCATGCCATCGAGTTGGTGAAACTCGTTTTAAAAAAGGTGGGAAGAGACTTTCAAACGATTGCGCATATGGAACAGGACATCGGGATTGGAAACGGCGGACTGGGACGCCTCGCTTCCTGTTTTATGGATTCTCTAGCAACCCTGCAGTACCCTGCAATGGGATACGGGATGCGTTACCAATACGGAATCTTCGAACAAGAGTTGATCTGCGGCGTTCAAGTGGAACGCCCCGATTGCTGGCTGCTGACACTCAATCCTTGGGAGTTTCGAAGAGACGGAGCCTCCGTTTCGGTTCGATTTGCCGGGAAACCGATCTCGCGAAAAAATAGTCACGGCGATGAGGTTTTCGATTTAATCGATTATGAGGAGGTTCGCGCTCTTCCTTACGATCTGCCGATTATCGGCTATAGTGTCGATCCCGATTTTTCAGTTCTTACGCTACGCCTTTGGTCAACGAAAGAGTCGCCGCGAAATTTCGGACTTCAAAGATTTAATGCGGGAGATTTCGGACAGGCGAGTGAAAATACCGGCCTGACGGACGTTCTTTATCCCAACGATAATCATGAAGCGGGAAAAAGAATCCGTTTAAAACAAGAATTCTTGCTCGTTTCCGCATCTCTTCAAGATATCTTCAATCAATATAAAGAGGTTTACTCGGACTGGAGCTCTTTTGCAGATGTCGTCCGGATTCAGATCAACGATACCCACCCCAGTTTGATCATTCCCGAAATGATTCGCCTGTTGACAAAGGAATATGACCTATCTTGGCAAGAGGCTTGGGAAACCGTCCGTAGCTGCTGCAGCTATACGAATCATACGGTTTTAAAAGAAGCGCTCGAAGAATGGAATGAGGCAAGGATCTGCAAACTTCTTCCCCATCATTTCTTCATTCTCGAACGATTGAATCTCGAGTGTTGCTCTGCGATCAGAAAAGCCTTTCCAAACGATGAAGAAAAAGTTCGTCGCATGTCATTTATGGAAGGAGGGCAAATGAAAATGGCCCATCTCGCCATTTACGGTTCTCATAAAGTGAACGGCGTTGCAGCGCTTCATACGGAGATTCTTAAGACTTCGCTGTTCAAAGATTTTTTCGAGATGTACCCCGATAGGTTCGTGAATATCACAAACGGGGTGACACAAAGACGGTGGCTTTTGCACTGCAATCCTCTCCTGACGGAGTTTTTAGCAAAGCGGATCGGCAACGGTTGGATTACGAATTTTGCACGAATCGCGCGCATTGCAGACTATGCAAGTGATCTCGAATCTCAAAAAGCATTTCTAGCTATTAAGAAAAAAAATAAAGAGCGTCTGTTAAAAGCGATGAAAGAGGATGCCGATTGCCGACACGGGGCAAGTAAAAAATATGCCGAGGAGAATTTTCTCGGGTCCGATGCGCTGTTCGATGTTCAAATCAAGAGAATTCATGAATATAAAAGGCAACTGATGGCAGCTCTCCACCTTTTAATGGTCTATTTTGAGATGAAAGAAAATCCCGAATCGCAACGGATCAAACGGTTTGCGATTTTCGGAGGGAAAGCGGCTCCCGGTTACCGGATTGCAAAATCGATTATCCGTCTCATCTACTGTCTTGCTCG
>JBCDES010000035.1:0-12361 GCA_039179295.1 Chlamydiota bacterium | reverse complement strand
GTTGTTAATAGGATCGACATTTCTTTTTCTTTTAATTCCTGAATAAAGTTCCAAAGAGAAACTCTAAGTTCGATGTCTACTCCGGCCGTGGGCTCGTCGAGGAGGAGGATCTTGGGTTGATGGATCAGAGCTTTAATGATCAGAAGGCGCCTTTTCATTCCGCCGCTCAGTTGGTTCACCAGCTTTTTTCGGTGATACCAAAGGTGGAGCTTTTCCAGTAGATACCGGAGGTAGTCTTGATCGACCTTAATCCCGTAATAGTTTGCATGGAATTTCAAAATTTCTTCCACCGAAAAAAAACCGTGATGGATCAGCTCTTGCGGGATGAATCCGATAAACGATTTGGCAAGATCGGGATTTCTCCGAATGTCTATCCCAAAAACCTCGATACTTCCTTTAGTCGGAGCTTGCAATGTGACGATACTGGAAATAATTGTTGTTTTCCCGGCTCCGTTTGGTCCCAAGAGACCGAACACTTCACCCGGTTTGATGTCGAAATTGATATCGTCGGCGGCTACGAGTTTTCCATATTTTTTTTCCAGATGGGTAATTTTGAGAGGAATCATGATCAACCTTTTTTTCCATCCGAAGCAAGATGACCCCGACCCGCGAACCGATTCATTCGAGTAAAAGATTCGGGAATAGTATGACGGGAAAGTCGTCGGTGACTAAAAAATTTTGCGTAAGAGCGGCTCGGGAGCGTTAAAAAGCTTCGGATTGAAGAAAAACGGCTTCGATTCGCGAGATCCGAATCCGGGTTCGTAAAGAATGGGGCGTCGGCGAAAGCTGCTGAAAAAGCGAGCATCCAAGCTTTAACCGGATGGAGAAAATGATGCGTGAATCCGTTTGGAGCGGGAAGAGCGGTAGGAATGCCGAAAGTTAGATGTTTTTCGTATGCTGCCATGTAAAAGAGGTTACCAGCTTAGAGTTTTTCTATAAATTAAATTGTTTTACCCGAGATCGGACGGACGAGTTTTCCACTTTGTCTGCAAAAGATTTGTTCGGAAATTTTCAGCAGGACGGTCCGATTTAACTCTTTTGTTTTTGTGAGATGGGGGTAGAGAAAACCTGTCTCTTCGAGGAGACGTTCATGGGCTAGTTGATAACTTTGATAGAGAGCTTTTTTTTTTGCTTGATTTCTATCGAGCACTTTTTTCGAACCGATTGTCCTCTCATATGCCGTTGTTTAAAGAGTTTCACGACGATTTTACCATTGCCGCTCACAAAAGCATAAGCATTCTTTGCCGCTTCCCGATAATGTCAAAGGTTGCTCGGCAATGTGGTCCAACAAAGCTGCCGGATCTTGTGACGGAGGACCGAAATCCCAACGATGGTCATAAGGATAGTGAGAATCGATTTTTGTATAGCCGAATCCTTTTGTTCGTTTGATGCAGCTAAAGTAGGTAAGCGTACATAGCAGCAAAGCCAAAGCAATCGAATATCGTTTCATGAGAACCCGATCTTACTTTAGCAGCCGTTTATAGCTAAACGGATGGAAAAACGCTCATATTTTTTCTATCCATCCACCACTCTCGTTGCCTTTATCTTCCCTATTCGATGATAAGTTTCGTAAGCACCCCGTTGCCGTTGGCGGCATAACCATCCGTTCGAGACGTAGATTGGGGAAAACGACTTTTATCTATGAAGACCGAGGGGTGAGATTAGCCGATTTTAGTTATCAGAGACTTCTAATCGTTCGGCGGCATCCGAGATTCCGCTTCGGGTTACGCCGCATCTTTCGGTTGTTTCGGATCGGGAGGGGTCTCGGGATCCCTTTTTAGAACCTCGATATCGATTTTAGTGGGAGGTTTGTTTCTTTTTCTTATCGGGAGTCGCAGGAGCCCCAAGATCTACCCAGATCGGAGATGTCCAAGCGAGGTGACCGTCCGTTTGTTCTAGACGCATATAATAGTAGGTGAAAGGAGGACGATCTCCTTCCGGTTTCAAAGCGACCTGTTCTAAGGGTTGATCGTCATCATGAGCAAATTCGAAGGTATCGTCTTTAGGATTGAACGTATGGAAAGGTTTACCGTTTCGGATAATGAGGATTTCTTTGATGGGAGCCGTTCCGACGCCGTACCCCGTTAGATGGCGATTATAGGCAAGTCCCGGTTTTGCTTTAGTGTTGAGCTCCGAGCCCATCGGAGCTCCGGCGATTTGAATTCCTACAATGATTCGAGGACCCGTCGTAGCGTAACATAATTTTTTATTGAGGGCTTGGATCAGACCGTCACGGGAGTGGCTTGTAGCTAAGATAGCCGTTAATCCGGGAGAATATTGGACTTGATTGGTATCGAAAAGATCTTGGAAGACACCGCGATCGTCGAGTCCGCCGGCAACAAAGCCGAAACGGCGGTTTTTATTTAGAGCCTTTCGGACGGAGCCGTCGGCTTTTTCCTTCATCCCTTTTTTCGATTTGGAAGAAATGGGGCGCGGATTTCCTTCTCCTTTCGTACATTCGGAAGACCCCCAGGCGTTATAGATTTCAACGACTTTTTCATAATCGGGGGCAAAATTTTCGAAGTCATAGAACGTTTCGGAACCCATGGTAAAGGTGGGGATGGAAATAAAATCTTTCGGAGTATGGCTATTGTAAATCTTTTTGAGGTGATCGGCTTTGTTCTCTTTTTTTCGAAGGATCTGTCTGGAGTCCTTCGTATAGACGATTTGTCTGAGCCCTTCCGTTCCGGCAGTGCCCATCCATTGCAGTCCTAGGAATGTGGTAAAGCGATTATCTTCGTTAAAGTCGGCGACGTGGCTTTCAATCCCTTTCCAGATATCGGCGGAGGTTTCCACTTCGTTTTCAAAAGAGGAGGTACTGAAAAATTGCAATGCATCTTCATCTCTGATATATCTAAGACACGATTCGATGTTTCGTCCGGCATCGTAGAGAATCGATTCTCCATGGAAGTTTCCCCAGTAAAGCTGATGATCGGTATCCGAAAAGCATTTGACGGGGTGAGAGGGAAATATTTCATTAGTGGCAAGATTCTTGAGTTGAATCTTGTAGATCCCCGGTTCATTGAAATAGAGGTTGGGGAGATTGATAAAACCCGTTTCGGGAACGAATAGTTTCCAATTGATATTTTCACGTAGACGTTCGTAAGAAAATTCGATCAGAGTTCCTTCGGGAGCGTTCCCCGTGAGATTTCCGAATCGGTCCTCGAAGCGAACGATGACATCGAAACGTTGGTTTTTGTTGACGAAGGACGGAACGATGATACGGATAGAGTGGAGCTCGTTTCCCTTCACATCGATATGGAAGGTTTCGCTCTCTTTGTATTCCCCTTTTCCTTTGGCATCGATATAAAGCTCGAACGGGCGTCGTCGGACCGTATGAGATTGCGCGCGATTTCCCTTTTTTTCGGTCCCGGCTTTATCGGGAGTCCCTAGATGAATTGCTACGGCTTCACCGGCTTTTATATCTCCGGGAAGGGTGAATTCATACTGGGGAAGGTCGGTATCGGGAATGGAGACTTGTGTTGCTTCAATCCCTTTTTTAGTCGGAGTTTCCAGCCAAATGAGGTTTTTTTTATTTTTTACATTCGTTTGAGGGAGTTCCCAATCAAAACCGCGTCCTTTAGAACCGAGATCGAATTTTAAACGGGTCCCTTTCGGGAGGTCGTTTGCCGGCGTATAGATAAATTTCCACGTTTTCGTTTCGCCCGCAAGGGCAACTTTCGGATCTGTGTAACTGATTGAACGACGCACTAGGTTTCTCACTTTTAGCTTTTTATGGCTAGCGTACCACAGATGTAATTGTTTTTCAATAGATGGAAAACTTTTACCGCACCGACTGTGGGGAAGGTCTAGGATTTCGGGGGAATCATCAGAACTTTATCGATAACCCGTTCACCGGAGGCTATGACTTCGAGGTCGAAATTGTCATTATGAACTTTCCATCCTTTTGAGGGGATCGTTCCTGCGCAGTGAAAAATGTATCCTCCGATCGTATCATATTCCGGACCGGTGGGGATGACGATACCGGTTTCTTTTTCGATATCGAGGATGGTCATTTTTCCGTCGACAACCCATCCTCCGTCCGGTCGGCGCACATGGAGTTTTTCGTCTTCAATCACATCATATTCATCGGAGATTTCACCGACCAGTTCTTCTAAAATATCTTCGATGGTAACGATTCCTTCCGCCTCCCCATATTCATCGACAACGATTGCTAAGTGGATTTGTTCACTTCTAAATTCTTGAAGGAGAGCGGAGATTTTCTTTGTCTCCGGTGAATAAAGGATCGGTTTAACAAGTTTTTCCAACGGGGTTTCCAATAAAGAACTCTTTTCCTTACCGGTACCGTTGAGGTAGCATGCCATGACATCTTTATAGAGCAGAACGCCGATGATGGCGTTGATATTTTCTTTGTAGACGGGGATACGACTATAGCCTTCCGATACAAACTTTTGAGCTGCTTCGGAGACCGTTTGATTTACCGACAGGGTAAATATATCGATTCGAGGAATCATAATCTCTCGAGCAATCCGGTCGCGGAAACAAGCCGCCGCGCTGATAATTCTTCTATCGAACGGTTCTAAGTAATAGGTGAGCTCCGATTCATGGACGACTTCTAAGATTTTATCCTTAACCCGAGCACGAGAATAGCCGTCGGGAAGGAGCCGTTTCCCGAGAAAAAGATTTTTTTGAGCTTTCAACAGACAGAAGGTAATCGGTGAAAAAAGAAATAGAAACAAGGTGGTTCCGGGTGTGACAATCCGGAGAAGAAGAAGAGGATTGAGATTCACGACGCAGTGGAAAAAGAAGTCAAAGAAAAGACTGATCGCCGCAACGGTTGCGATACAAAGGATGACTCGAGAACATGTAAGATAAAGAGGGTTTCCCCTTTCGGTTGGGTTTGTGTCGAGGAAAAAAGGGAGAAGATAAAGGAAAAAAGTGGTTGAGTAGAGGAGGCGGAGGAGGTGTTTTGTCAGGCTGAAGAGATCGAGAAGGTAGTCCCAAGGGTCTTTGGAAAAAAGCTTTTTAACAAAGGTATAAGCAAAAAAAAAGTGCGGTTTTTTCTTGAACTCTTTTTTACTTTGAATACGACCTAAAATCTGCAAAGCTTTCGCTACGGCCGTGATCGAGCTTGCTCCGAGGAGGAAAATAAGCGGAAGGATCGACTGTTCAAAGATCATTTTTCCCTAATCTCTAGCTTGTTTGGGATGATTTAAGAGGGATTGGACGACTTTTACAGAGGTAAGCTCGGCGACTTTTTTTCCCACGCGACATTTTATTTTGGGGTTGGCGCCGGCTCTTAACAGTAGCTTGACCGTTGAGTAGACATTGGGAGCATCGGGGTTCAAAACGGCAAAGTGGAGGGGGGTAAAGCCTTCATAATCTCCACGATCTAAAACCGGATCGATTGTAGCTCGACCGGTACCCAGAAGGGCGTTGACAATTTCCGTTTGAGCTTGCATCGCTGCAAAATGAAGGGGGGTTGCTCCGGAATAGATATGATCGTGCTGCGGCGCATTGATATCGGTTCGGGGGTCATCGATCAAAAGTTGAGCTTCTTCCTTTAATCCCATCATGGCAGCAAAGTGGAGAGGTGTCGCTCCGTCGGCAGTTCCGAAATTGGGGTTGGTTTCCGGATGGTTTAACAGGAGCCGGACCAAGGGGATAAATCCGTTGATCACCGCCAGATGAAGGGAGGTGAAACCTTTAGTCATTTGGTTCACCTTGATCCCTTTTGCCTTCAAAAGAAGCGCCGTCGCTTTATCATTCCCGTTAGAAACGGCGATTACCAGAGGGGTCTCTCCGATTGCATTCGTTGCGTTAACATCGACGCCGTTGGAAATCAGAAAATCGACCAGCTCTTTTTTATTTCCCCCTTTTTTCGAACAGCATGCCAAATGTAGCGGCGTGTTTTTATCTTTATCGCGGGAAAATGTCAGTCTAAGCCCTTCTTTGTTATAGAGTTCGATAACTTTTTCCATCTCGCCGTTCAAACAGGCGCGAAAAAAATCACTTTCCGAACCGGCAAAGAGAAAAAGAGGAACGGTGAAAATCAGGACCGCAACCGTTTTAAACTCCATCGAGAATTTCCTTGTTTCTCTCCAGATATAACATAGCGGATTTTTCTTGGGCACGCATCGTTGACCGACTTTTATCGTCTCGATCGTCATAGCCTAAAAGATGGAGGAGTCCGTGGATGATATAGAGGGTGGTTTCACGGTAAACGTTTCCTCCGTTTTCGTGCACGTAATCGATCGCAACTTCCGGGCAAACGAAAACCTCTCCCAATACCGAATAGCCGTCGGAGGGTTCGTCGGGTAGGTCGATCGGAAACGATAGGCAATCGGTAGGTGTCGGATCTTTAAGGTATTCCTTGTGGAGTCGACTGATCGCTCCTTTATCGATAAGGTGGATGACGACTTCGTCATACCCGACGTTTTTCCAGTTGAGAAACGATCGGACCAAGCGCTCCACACCTTCGGGATCGATGTTTAGGGCGCGTTGACTATTGATCGTATGAATACTCACTAGATGTTAGGCGTCTTGGGAAGACCTGTGACCTTTTTATCTTCGCCGTCTTTCCAGCGACCGATTTTTCTGAGGACATCGATCCGTTCAAAACGTTTTAGAACGTTTCGTTTTTTGCCCCCTTTATTCGATTTACCGTAACTCGGGTGTCTAGACATCGATCAAGCTCCTATTTAATCTTCGGGATGAATACCGAGTGGGTATTTTTTCCGGTAAAAACGTTCGTATGTTCCTTGAACCCTTTAGGTAAACGATCCTTCAGAGGACCTGTTTTTACCGATCCGTATCGAGGCTTGCGAGGGCATCGCTTGAGTCGGTCTTTCTTACTGATTCTGGTCATCTTTTTACTCCTTATAGGGGAATCAGACTATCCTAAGAAAGAGATAATTTCAAGGGCTCATTCAACCTTTCCAACAAATCCGGACGAAGAGCTCGGATCTAAGCAAGTTTGGTTGTTTGCCGGCTCTGCTGTAATTGCATTATTCCGCTCCCAACAATGTATCTGATATGCTTTTAATCCCGGTCCTTTTTTGTTATGAGAGGCGATTTTATTTTGAATTGTTGAAATAGAGCGCCCTTCAGTCTCTTGATTTTCGTCTCCGAATCGAATCGTTTTTGCCGCGTCCTCAGCGGTCATTTCTCGATATTTAATCAGTAAGCTGCAACCGCCATTGCCGAGCGTCCATGACCCGCTTTACAATGGACGTAAACATTTATTCCTTGTTCCAGTTGCCGTTTGATAAAATCAGCTTCGTCATCGGTTGTTCAGTTTCGAGAAAATAATGGTCCAGATTGTCGATGGCTAGATATTCCGCATTTTTGTTTTTCCAATCCTGTTCCGTAAAAGGTTCGGCATGTCCGAATCGATGACGTTCCCAAGGTTCGTTAACGGAAAGAACGGCGTCGATATTCTCCTGCTTTAGATGAGAAGAGTAGTCTTTTTTGTTTGGGAGCGCTCCAAGTATAATCTTCCCTTCAACCTTTTTCTTTTCGTCTGTGAATGTGTAGACGTGGTTAAAGTTTTTCTTGCCTAACCGTTTCCAAGCGCTCTATTTAAATGCAACCATTTGTTTGAAACCCAATTTATCTTTGAATCCGGATTCTTTACAAATCTGTCTTTACATCTACGGCCGTATGGATTGCCTGCATGGCAATTGAAGAAATAGTAAAAACGGTGGCAGCGACTCCGATTGCCCAGCCGATGGGATTTGAAGCTGCAAAAAAGGTGATCAGACCGGCAGCCGTTCCCAATACCATTGCTTTTGCAACTTTTGTGGTTAAGCTACCGCCGTAAGCAAATTGTTTAAAATAGTAGCCGAAAGATTGAGCGGCCCTATTCGATTGCGGAGTTTGTTGCTGATCTGAAGGCGTAAGACTTAGGTCTTCCCAGCTACCATCTGAACGGGATGATACTGCATCTGAATTGACTAACGATGCCATTTTCCAAACCTATTTATTTTTTTATTAATCATCTATATATTATTATAATTTAATTACAATTTAATTTTTAAATTGAGAGATAAAAGCGATTAGAAAATTAAAGACTTAGTAAAAGGTTAGGAGGTCGATTAGATCGAAACGATTCCGTAACCTGCATTTTTATAGGCTTTATAGCGCTCTTGGGCAGAGCGGTTTTTCCGGGTTGAAGCGAGATCTTCAAGCTCGTAAATCATTAAAAATGAAAGATTTTTATTGTCAACAGGTTCCGGGCATAGGTTGAAGATACTCCGAGCGCCGTTCGGATTTTTTCCGAACGAGGTGAGGACGATGAAATCTCGGGCGGTTTCATCTTGAATCGTATGGGGAAGAAAGCTGTCTGCAGGAGCGCTCCAAAGGAGAAGGTCGACATAGTCCAACGCTTTTTGATCGGCGAGTTGAATGATGAGGGGCTCTTTTTTTTCGAAGTATTCCTCGGCAAGACGGATGATATGTTGCTGTTTTTCGACGCCGCTTTTCACCTGGAAAAACGTTACCCGTACATCACGGCTCATGACTTGTGCTCGTTGGGGTGCAACGTTCCGCAGGAAAAGAGAAACTTTAAGAGAGCTTCCGTTTCGATATCGGTTTTTCGTATCTCTCGGTCATCGTACAGCAGCAGAAAACCCGATAGGGGATGAGGCGAAGTCGGAACGAAAACGGTTTGGAGATGCTCTTTTTTTTCGGTAATCTCAATCGGGGGAGGTCCTGAAACAAGACCTAAAGCCGTAGCTTGGTTACTTGGAAAGGGAACGACGACGACTTCTTTAAAGGGGGTCTTTTTTTTATCCGAGAAGAGACCGTGACTGATTTCCAGCGTCACTTTATAGATCGTCTTGATGATCGGAATTTTATAGAAGATCCGGTGAGTGAGGTGAATCAGCCATGAAAAAAAGAGTTTTCTTCCGACAGCTCCCAGAATCAAGACCAGTGTTAGGAGCAGAATCAGAACGGTTACTCGACTCGCAAAGAGGAGAAAATACCTATGGTGCACTGCAAGCTTCGTTGCGCCGTGATTCGTAATGAAATCCTCGATCACTCCGACGAACGGGTCCGTTAAAAAATCGACGATAAAAAAGACGACGAGCAGTGTGACGGCTATGGGGAGGAGAATGACAAGACCTGCAACAAATGTTTTCTTCATCCGTTATTCTCGGCATCGAGTTTGATTTGATATTCCGGAGTGATCACCCCGCAAGAAACGATGTACTTGATGGCATGCTCGGGCTTTAAATCGAGGAAGATCAGCTCTTCTTTTTTATACATCAGGAGAAAGCCGGTTGTCGGGTTCGGAGTGGTGGGAACGAGAACCGAATAGAGCTCCTGTCCCGACCGTTCGGAGCAGACTTTCGGCGATTCTCTGGAAACCAACCCCATAACGTAGGTTCCCGACTTGGGAAAGGGGACCATCACCACCTGTTTAAAAGAGCTTTTGTCCGTCACGAAAATCGTTTTGATAATCTCTTGAGTCGTTTTATACACTTTATTCACAAGGGGGATTCTATGGAGGATTTTATCGCTTAGATTGAGAAGGGCTTTGAAAAAGAACCACCGGGCAATGATTCCGAGCAACAGGGTAAACAGAAAGAGGCAAATCAGGATAAGGAGTTTACTACCGTAGAGAACGACTTGTCCTTGTGTGAGAAAAAAGAAACCTTTATTCAAGATTCCGAAGTCTTTTAAAAATCCCGAAACAACTCCGATGAAAGGCTTGGTCAAGAAATTCACGATGAAAACGACGATTGCAATCGTTACCGCCAAAGGGAGAAGGATGACGAGACCGGTAATAAAGTACTTTTTCATAGATGTCCTTTTCAAACGATTTTACACCGATTGTAAAAAATAAAGCTATAGCTTTAGGAAACGGTAGGGGAGGTTTTTGTCTTCTCCCGCATAGTCGATTCCGATCCGAGGTGTGGCGAGGATATCGCTTTTAGCGACAATCACCCCATGATCTTCAAGCCAAATACGGTTTCCGGTTAAGTCCGAACCGGAATGGCTTGTGTCGATGCCCACCGCTTGCGCGGTGTTGGCGGGGCCCCTGGTAAGGGTTTTGTCGACGGAATTTTTTTTCCGCCTTCTAAGCATCGTTTCTATCCCGTATGTAGGTTTTAGACTACGAATCAGGATCGCATGGGGGATATTTTCTTTATGGGTGACGATATTGAAAAGGTGGTGGATTCCGTAGCAGAGATAGACATATGCAATACCTCCCGCTGCAAACAGCGCTTCGGTCCGCTTTGTCCGGCGGTTATTGTAGGCATGACAGGCTCGATCTTCGGCACCTGTATAGGCTTCCGTTTCGGTGATCATGCCGGCTGTGATTTTCCCGTCAAAATGGGTAAAGAGGTATTTACCTAGGAGTTGTTGCGCGATTTCGACCGTTTGTTGTTGTCGAAAGAACGAAAGGGGGAGCTTTTCTTCGGTTGACTTAAAGTCCATTTACTTTCCATCGTGATCAGGTCGATCTGTTCGAGATAGAGGCTTAAGAAGGTTCCCATTTTATAACTTGTGCCGCTATTTTTTCCTATTAATGATTCATTATCGTACTCGAAATAGTCATCGTAAAGGGCTGAAATATGAAGAAACCCTTCATATCGGATGGGAGACACTTCGAAGTAAATGCCGAAAGGTTTGACTCTGCTCACGAGAGCGGAATAGATTCTGTCGGGCTCTTGTTTCCGATAGAGTTCAAGAAGGCGCAGTTTCTTCACCATGCATACATTGACTTCGGCCTTAAACGATACCCGTTCCCTTTCCGAGCAATCCTTTGCAATTTGATCGAGGGGATATTCCTTAGCGGAAAAGAGGAGGCGATGGACGACAAGATCGCTATAGCGACGAATCGGACTCGTAAAATGGCAGTAATTTTCTAAAGAGAGCCCGTAATGACCGATATTTTCCTTAGAATAACTGGCAAGCTTCAGGCTGCGAATATAGGCAACGGATAGCTTTTCGGCGTAAGGGGTATTTTTCGCAAGCTCGAAAACCTTTCGGATATCCGAAACTGCAACTTTATCGGGAAGGGGGAATCCTAGGTTTCTAGTTGGAATGGATTTTGGGGATCAGATCGACTTATTCAGAGGCTCCGCCGGGACTTAAACCCGGGACCGGTGGCTTAGAAGACAAGGGTGCTATCCACTAAGCCACCTCATCCCCACTTTACTTCTTTGATTGCTGTGTTAGATCCTAGTAAGTGTGTTATTTTGTACCTAGCACATACAGGTGCTAATGTTGCTCCAGTATAATGGCACCAGTTAAGACATTGGCTCTTAGTTAATTCTCCTGGCGTCTACAGCTGTGAAGGACAAAAAGAGTCTAGATAGGCTGGCACTGACATGGTTATATCCAGTCCATGGATGTTAATAATTCAATTTAGGGTAGCTCTAACCTACAAAATCCAAGTATCTCCACCGAGACCTTTGGCCAAAATGATGATATAGGCATGTACCTAGGTACTGGCATCTAGGTATTCTTCAAAGATGTTGTCTCACTATTTCTATCACAGTTTCACAAAATTATTAGGTTCACAAGCCACGGCCAATAGACACACTGAAGTTCCACTAGGGTTCACTTGCGCAGCAAGACGGTAACCGGTGACAGCAAGCAATAAGAGGGTGTTGCAAAAAAATGGTGTCATATATTTAGTACGTCTGCTATCTGCGCGCTTTCTTCGGCAATATTTAAAACAGTTCATGAAAAATTTATAATTTTTTCAAATTGTAGCAAATAGATCAGATAATTTCTTTCAACTGATTAACTTAAAAATACTAAGTCCTTCTTAATGTTAATAAAACAGCTATATAAAAGATTTAGAAGGGGTAATTTCATTCTGGAATGGGGCGTAATTCACGCTGCATTTCATATATTTGCCACTTTCGCGTGAATGGCACCGCTGTGAATGTCACCGCTCTTTATGAAACGTGATTCTGAGTAAGGCGTAACTTTGCAGGTGAATGAGGTGTAAACTGCGTCGTATTTCTGCAACTTTTATTAAACGGGACCCTGGAATGGTTTCCTCGAGTTATTACTCGTGGACCACCTCACATTCGTTTTTATTCGACTCCAAAACAGTTCACATCCTATTGTCAAATTTACGACCCTGCTTATTCTTTCGGACCGCATCGGTCATCTCTGTATGCCGCTTTCGCGCCCCAGAGTCCATGTTCGGCACACCCACTATCCGATACTGTGCTGTGCTGTGATAAAGCTGTGAATCTATAGTGTAATCCATTGTATCAATTTTTCCATTGTAAGCCACTTTGGGGGCATTCCACGACAAATCGACAAATCGATGAGTTGAAATAATACCCTCATATCTCAGATTTTCATGAAAATTTGGGACTAAGGTTCTCAGTGGCGCTGAAAACGACTGCGGTATTTTTAGTCTCGTCCG
>JBCDES010000032.1:0-12794 GCA_039179295.1 Chlamydiota bacterium | reverse complement strand
ATTAAGTATGCAGACATCTAAAAGAACAAAGTGAACTATATCAATGCGCATGCAACCGGAACGGCGGTGGGCGATTTTGTGGCATTCATCTTCATCTCTTTGATTTGATCGCCGAAGACCGACCGTATGCCGCGCACTTCACAAAGATCGCCCACCGCCGTTCCGGTTGCATGCGCATTGATATAGTTCACTTTGTTCTTTTCGATGTCTGCATCCTTAATGGCGGCTTCGATACAGGCAGCAACGCCGGCACCGTCTTCACGAGGGCTTGTAATATGGTAAGCATCGGTCGAAACGGCTCCGCCCAGATATTCGGCAACAATGGAAGCTCCCCGCTTTTTTGCATGTCGGTACTCTTCGAGCACAAGGATACCGGCACCTTCTCCAACCACAAATCCGTCGCGGGTTTTATCCCACGGACGAGAAGCACCCTCCATATCATCATTACGCTCGGAAAGAGCTTTCATCACAACAAATCCGGCCACACCGATAGGATTGATAGGAGCTTCGGTTCCGCCGCAAATCATCAGATCGGCGTCCCCTCTTCGAATGTGTTGGGCCGCACAGATAATCGAATAGTTAGCGGTTGCACATGCGGTCGAAATCGAATAATTAGGACCTGTAAATTTGAGGTCGATGGCGAGGAGACCTCCGGCCATATTCGTAATGATAAACGGGACGAAAAACGGCGTAATCCGTTTAAACCCCTTGTCGATAAGCGTTTTATTGCCTTCGGAAAATACCGACATTCCCCCCATTCCCGAACCGATCAGAACGCCGCAGCGAGATGTATCGAGTTTCTCCGACGATTTTCCAGTCAAGCCGGCATTTTCCACCGCCTTTTTTCCGGCAACCATTGCATAACGGATAAAAGGGTCCACTCTCCGCGCCTGCTTTTTGTCCATGTACTCACCGACATTAAAGTCTTGGACGGAGCCTGCAAAACGGGTGGGATATTCTTCGCAGGGAAACTGGGTAATCGGTTTGATTCCGCTTTTTCCCTCTAAAAGGCTCCGATAGAACCGATCGACATCCGATCCGAAGCAGGAGACGATTCCCATTCCCGTGACAACGACTTTTCTCTTTCCGCTCACTCGGCAATCCTTTTTTTTGCAAACTTAAGCTCCATCACTTTCCCATCGGGCCAAAGGCGCTCCAATCGATATTTCTCCCGCATTTCCGGAATGAAAAGATGGATGACGACTTGGAAATAATCGAGCGCAACCCAATTTCCATTGCCGATCCCTTCAACATGAGTAGGCTTTTCGCCGACATCTCTCATGATAGCTTCCACTTCCCCGGCTAAGGCGATGACATGGCGCTCGACGTTTCCGTCGGCAATGATCACATAGTCGGTCATTGAAGAGATTCCTTTGAGATCGATAGCGATGATATTCGAACTTTTTCTATCAAAGAGCGTTCGGACGATTTCACGTACAAAGCCCCGATGTTTGTCGGTCATTCAAAATTCCTTATCACAAGGATATGAATATATCGTATTTCGATGAATATAGTCTAACACTTTTCCCTGCAGCAGATGACCGCAATAGAGCCTTTTTTTGAGCCTATCTCGAATCTCCGTACTACTGATGTCCAGTGCCGGGATTCGTATCAATCCCGCTTTGATCTGCAATTTTATCTTTTCGGGGAGCCGGTTCAATTTTTTTCTATCGAACCCATAGCGTACTCCGATAATAGGCGGCGCCGTTTCCAACAGCCGATCGATCTCTTTCCACCGGTTAAATCCGCAGGCAGTATCTTCGGCAACGATCAAACGAACCTGACCACTCAACCCCCTAATCGTATCGATGGTATAAGATAGAGGCGGGCGGGAAATTTCTCCATCGTAGGGATCACAACCGGGAACGTCTTCAAGGGCAAGTTGTAGGATATTCAGCCGCTGTTCGGGCGTAGCGATCGGAGGGGTCTCTCTCTTTGTCGGAGAAACATGGACCGGGCAGAAAAGGATTTTATCGACAAGCTCTTTTTCAAGAATCCTTACGGCTAGATTGATATGCCCGAGGTGGACGGGGTCGAAGCTTCCGCCGAAAAAACCTATTTTCTTCGCCATCATGGTCTCTTTTATGCATTATTTTACCTGAGAGTGTCACCCATTTTTCTCGTTATCGTGTTTTCGGGTGAAGATTTTACGGATAATGCAACGGCTTCGGTTAGCATTCAACCGTGAAGCTCGAATAGAGATACGGGTCGCTCGTTTCGAGCATCGATGAAAAGGGAGATAGCCGGTGAGGTTCGGGATTGCAGATTGAAAACGGTATGAATCGGTGACATTTCCGGCAGATCAGATGATTTCCCAGAAGTTTTTCTTGGAAACTTTTAACAGCTTCGGATTAGGGTTGGCGGCAACGGGAGTTCCGGCAGAATGGAGAAAGGGGAGATCGAGATCGCTATCCGAGTAAGCCGTGACTTGTTCTCTGGCGATTTTAAAGCTTTTTGCCATCTGATCGATACATTCGGCTTTTCCCTCTCCCAGAAGAATCGATTCGATAGATTCGAAATTCCCTTCCTCATTTACGCTGTAGTGTGAGGAATACCATTCGCTGACTTCCAAATAATCGGCAATCGGACCCACAATAAACGAAGGGGCATTGGAAAGGATAACGGTATGATTTCCTTGATGCTGAGCGCGACGGAGACGTTCAAAAGTAGGATGGTAGAGAAAACGATAAAAGTCCCTCTTTAGAAACTGCTTGACCTCCTCTTGAACCAGACTGAAGGGAGCCCCCTTTAGAAAACGCTCGAAAATTTTTTCGTGGAGCGCCGTTAAAGAAAGACGCATGAAGTGATGACGCAAGGAGTAAAAAGCCGTTCGAATCAAGGAAATCTGACGGTAAAATCCCTTGGACATGAGATGACGGTAGAAGAGAAGGCTGGAGTTGGAGGAGACGAGTGTATGGTCTAGATCGAAAGCACTGATTCGTTTCAAAACTTCAAAAATAGGTTAGATCAATTTTTCTTCAAGATTCTTAAGCGCCTCTAGCTCGCTTTCGAGATGGATCTTGGCGCTATCGTAAAGCTCGCGATAGGTCATCGCCTTTTCAAAATCAAGGTTCGAACCACCCATTTCTTTCCGGTATTCTTCCAGCTGCTTTTTGATAACCTCGGCGTGAGCTGCGCGGTGATCGTAGAGCTCCGGTAATTCTTCCGCCCTAAGAGCTCTTTCCTGCCGATTAAAAATAGAGCTTCTCAGATCGGCAAACGCTCGCTCCAATAGGTGATTTTCCATAGGAGAAAGATTCAAACTTTCATAGACCCCTTGAAGCTCCGACTCCCCTTTTTCCAGCTCTTTGAGACCGATGGAATTTCTCTCTTGAATCAAATTTTCAAGCTTTGTTTTAAGATCACCGATCTCTTTTTTCGCAGCTCCTTTTTTTTCTTCAATCTTTACTTGTAACTTATCCAAAGCCTCGCTACAAGCTTTGCGGATGCGAGCTTTTAAAATTTCTACGTCTTCTCGACCCAAAGTCGTTTTTCTCATCGCATCCCGAATCGCATTCGATCGCTCTAGAACCTTCCTTTTTTCTCGGTTTTCTTCCCTTGCGCAAAACGCTTCGAAGGCTTCGATTTTCGGTAGAAAAGCTTCAAAGTTTTTCTTATGCTCTTTAGAACGCTCATCGATTTCGGCGCGCCGTTCTTTCTCTTTTTCCTGAACCTTATCCCAACAGTCACTCAAAATTCTTCGCGTTTTGGTAAAACTTTGGGTATTGAGGGTCAGAAATTTTGCAAGTCGTTGAAAACTTTTAATCTCGTCGCGGATAATGTAGTATGGAGTGCCGACTTTATCCTCACCTTTAGGAAAACGGTTTTTAGCGAAAGCTTCGACATCGGCAACGAAGGAATCGCTCACTCTCCCGATCAAGGCTTTCCTTTTCGGAAAGACTTGATCTCCCAATTTAGATAAACGCTTTAAGATCCTATTTTTATGACCGATCCGCATATCGATCGACAGGGTTTCTTTGCGCAGTGCGTCCAGACGAGAAACCAACGTTTTTAATAACTGAAGCTCTCTTTGAACCGTATGATACTTTGCCTCATCAAGGGAAAGCTCTTTAAGCCTTTCGGGGAAATCGAACGGACCGATTTTCTCGACTAAACGGTTATAATGACTCGTATCCGCTTCCAATGCCTCGATTGCGAGTTCGACCTGCTCGATCGAAAAGGACGTCTGTTCGTCCTTGATCTCTTTTAAACGGCGCGCTTCATCCCCGAGTTCGGCATACCGACTCCATAAATGATTCCTCTTGATCGGATTCATTTTTTCTTTGAAAAGGGGTCCGACGAGCTTTTTCACATCCCAAAAGTCTTTGAAAGATCCTTGCTTAAGATCGGATAAAAGGGTTGTCATCAACTCCAACGCTACCGCAATCTTTTCCTCGACTTTTTCTTCCTTATCGAAAGATGCTTTAAAAACTTTCAAGGTTTCGGATTCGAATTTAGGTTTTTTTTTTGATTCCATCTTCGGTGCTTATAACATGGACTCCGACCCCTTTCATGGTAAGTCAAATTCCTATTAATGCAAAGAGATAATGTTTTTTCAATCGGTCGATCCTTGCTGGTCGGAGCAATCGAGAACGACCGTAACGGTCGGTTTCGTACAAAATCGAAGGAACCGTTTCGGTGTTTTTTTATTGAATCAATAAAATATGTCGCTACCAAAAAATTAACCGTTGCTTTTATAGTCCCGAAGAATCATTTCTACAGTTTTTCGATAGCCGTAAATGTCGAGATCTACCCAATGAAACAGAGGCTCTCGTCGAAACCAGGTGAATTGCCTTTTAGCATATCGGCGAGACGCCTTTTTAAACTCCCGGACAAAACGCTCCCAATCGTCATCGCTTTTGGGTGAGGAAAGGAATGCGATACATTGACGATAACCGATTCCTTGAGAAGCTGAAAGGTTTTGTTCAAGCCCTCGATCGAGGAGACCCTCGACTTCTTCAATAAATCCCCGAGACATCATTGCATCACAACGCATTTCAATTCTTGAAAAGAGAATTTCTCTAGGAAAATAAATAAACCAACACCGGAAATCAAAATCTTTCGACCGATTCGGAACACCCCTTTTCGGAAAATCACCGACCCTTTTTCCGGTCAACGCCATGATTTCCAATCCGCGGATAATTTTGTGTCGATCACGACGATCGATCGTCGTTCCGTATTTCGGATCGAGTCGACACAGCCTCTCATAGAGGGGCTCGACACCATAGCTATTCAAGTCTTGTTCCAGTTTTGCACGGATCTCTTGACAAGCCGGAGGTCCTTGCGGCGGACCGTATAAAAGGGCGTGGAGATAGAAACCGGTTCCTCCAACGACAATCGGAACATGCCCTCGACTCCGTACTTCCCGACAAATTTTTATCGCCTTTTCATAGAACTGAACGACACTGAAAGAGTCCGAAAAATCACAAACATCGATCAGATGATGAGGGATCTCCATCCGCTCTTCAACGGTTGCCTTAGCCGTTCCGATATCCATACCCCGGTAGACTTGGACCGAATCTGCGGAAATAATTTCTCCCCCGAGAATGCGTGCAAGTTCGACGGAAAGACGGGTTTTTCCCGTTGCCGTCGGACCGGCGATTACGATCACCCGCTTCCTGCAGATCGGAAAGTCGATTTTTTGCGAGGGGTTCGGTTGATGGAGTATACTCATCGATGAGATCATTTCTCAATCGCTTGAAAATCTCTCGATCGCTTCTTGCTCGGTGGGGAAAATCCGTATGATCCGCTCGAATCCTGCCATCTTGATGATTTCCATCACCTCTTCGCTAACGGAGCATAGATGGAGTCCCCCTTTTCCTTCCGCAAGTTTCTTGGTGATCGATAGGAGAAGACGCATTCCCGCACTGCTAAGGTAGTCGACTTTTGCAAAATCCAGAATGAGTTTACTATTGCCGTTATCGATTTCCTCAGCGAGTTTCCTTTCCAACGCGGGGGCGGAAGTCGCATCCATTCGCCCTTCGATACGGACGATCGAAGCCCCTCGATCTTTTTTTATTTGAATCTTTATTCCCGCATGCATTACAGAGTGAAATGGTTGGATCCGACGATCGCTTCTTATTCTTCGCAGGATAACGATAATGGAAAATTTACTGCAACCCTTAAATTAAACTTTGCTTGAGAATAGTTCTTATTTTTATTGAACGATCTTTAGCCGCACTTTCGGGAACGGTTTAGCAACGCCGTCTTTTATTTTTTTATACGACGATACCCGAAAATCTTTGCTTTCAAAAACTTATGCTAATAATTTATAGTCAAAGACTTAAGATTCTATTTTTCTAGGGAAATAATATCCGGTTTATATTAATATAAAACCAGGGGGAATATATATGGGAAGCATCGATCCGATCCCGGATTACCAAATGCCGGGAATGACGCCCAAGGCAAGCGCTTCAGCCCAAGAAAAACAATCTTTTCAGGGGCAAGCGGAGGCTTTTTATTCTTGGTATCAGTCGATTCGACAACCGACCTTTCCTGCAGCAGGGTTTCAAGGACTCCAATATATCATGCAAATAGGAGAAAAAAAAACGGCAACGGACAGAGAAGCAACCGTTGCGGGTGAAGAACTCAAGACTCTTATGGATGACATCGATTGCGGGAAAAAAACCCTCGACCAAATCCCCTATGAGATCGAACGGATCGTCGATCATCTAACGGAAAATAACCCCAAAAGTCATATCGTCATGCAAGCCACTCAGATTGAAATCGGTATCAATCTTTCTCAACTGGAGATAACCGGCGATGTCGCTGCGTTGGTGGAACCCCTTTTACAAAAGATTAATCCGGAAATGTCCAATATCCAAGCAGAAGCGATCAGCCGTGCTCTCCAAGAGGGCTTTAACCGACAAAAGGTGGATATCAACGGTCTTAAAGGGAAGATTTTTTCTCTATTGAAGTAGCGGATCGATCTTCTATGGCCGTGCTCATTGAAAATATGCTCTTTCGTCTGTTAGTTGCGTGACATACCCAAGTTGGGGAATCCTTAAATCTATAGTAAAATCCCCTTCCCGAAGAGTCGATCGAAGAGCCTGATAGTTATCGAGTTCCTCTTTATACCTTGTCGTAGACAGGCGAAGGATATGTCTCATACCGTTAGAGAGCTTCAGTATCACAACGATCTCTTTTTTTCCTAAAGAAGTTTCATCGATACGAGAAAGATCGATCCTACCGATCTCTTCTTTTAACAGGCGGTAGAGATCCGTAGCTAAAGCTATTTCTTTCCCTTGCAGAGGTTTTTCAAAGGGGGGGATCTCTTTTAGCCCTAAGTAGAGCTCCGGAAGTTTTTTCGGAGTAAAATAGGGGGTTAAGGGGAAGAGATACCCTTCGAGATCGAGCGCCGTATTGTCAAGGTCAATCAATGCAAAGATCGGATTTCTTAGGATATAATCGATATACAACGTTTCCGGATTCGGATAAGAAGCCGAAACCTTTTGAATGCATGGGCTTTTTCGTAACACTTCTTCCACTTTTTCACTGCTCAAACATTTAGGGCGATCGAAAGACAAGTCGAGAAGCTCTGCAAGACAATCCGTTTTAAGCCCCTCCTTAATAGGACCTGTTTGAGCAATAACTCGAACGGCGGTTTTTACCGGTTTTCTTTGTTCAAAAAAAGCAAGGGTAGAGTAGAAGACCCCGATACAAAGAAGGGAAAAACAGACCGATAACGCAAGGAATAGATATTTCATGAAAGTTTACGAAGAAGTTCCGGACCGAACTCCGTGATATCTCCGGCTCCGATCGTTACGAGGGTATCGCCGGGCAATAATATTTTTACAAGGTAATCGAGTGAAGACTCTTTTTCCAAAAAAAGAGCCTTTCCCTTATCTATCCGTTTAAAAAGAGTCTTACCGGTCACTCCGGGAATCGGTTCTTCTCCTGCGGGATAGATGGAAGTGAGAATCAATAGATCGGCACTATCGAAAGCCCCTTTAAAATCGGAGAAAAGTTCTTGAGTTCTCGAAAAACGGTGCGGTTGAAAAAGAGCGATCAACCTCCCCTTCTTCCCCCTTTTTTTTAGGCTCTTTAGCAGCGCTTTAATTTCCGTCGGGTGGTGGGCGTAGTCATCATAAATCGTGATCGAGTCGATTTCACCGATCTTTTCATGTCTTCGCTTGATCCCTTTAAACGTGAAAAAGGCTTTTCGTATCTCTTCTTCGGAGATGCCGAGTCTTAAGGATAAGCCGAAAACGGCCAAAGCGTTGAGCGCAAGCTTTTCCCCCATCAGCGGCAGTTCGATCTGTCGATAAACCTCTCCTTCAAACCGCGCTGAAAAAAACGTCTTCTCTCCTTGTTGCTGACACGATACAAGGGATAAATCCCCCTCTTTCCCGTACGAGGTTCCGGGGGGACCGATCTTTTTCAACAGAGGGTTATCGTTGCACCAGAAAAGGAGTTTTTTATCCCTAACTCGAGCGATAAAGGTTTGAAAACCTTCTGTCAGCCTTGTCTCATTTTTCCAGAAGGCTAGGTGGTCTTGTTCAATATTGGTTACAATCGCTCCTTCCCCTTCGTAATTCAGAAAGCTTCCGTCGCTTTCATCGGCTTCTAAAACAAAGAGGTCGCCGGTCCCGTATCCTCCGTTTTTCTGCAGGTTTTGCAGAATACCTCCTACGGCAAAAGAAGGGTCGAGTCCGGCAGAGATCAGAGTCCAAGATAAGAGAGAAGAAGTGCTGGTTTTCCCATGAGTCCCGGCAACCAATAGCCCTTTTTTCCCTTTGAGCAGCCTATGAATCAACTCGGAGCGGTGAAAGACGGAGCGCTTCTCCTTCCTCGCTGCCGTTAAAGTAGGGTGATCCGAAGGAATCGCCGAACTATAAACAATCGTTCCCTGAGCCGGTAGAGTTTCTAAACGCTTCACCCCCAATGCTTCCAAAGATGAGATATCGGAAAGATCGGAACCCGAAACCGGTATCCCCCTATCTAGGAGAATACGAGCAAGAGCGCTCATTCCGATTCCTTGAATCCCTAAAAAATGAAACCGTTGCATCATAGTGTTTTGAGGACGACGGAGCAAAGATCCTCCTTGTTCTCTTCTTTTTTAAAGTGCTTCAATGCTCCTTTCATCTTTTTTAATCCTTCTCGATCGTTGTCGAGCAATCGACCGATCGTATCGGCTAAAATAGATCCTCGGAGACTTTTTTCTTCCAAAGTTACGGCTCCTTTAATCTCTTCCGTAACAAATGCGGCATTTCTAGATTGATGTTTATCTATCGCAAACGGATAGGGAATAAGAATACTCGGAATAGAAAATTCTATCAATCCCGCAACGGTTGCCGAACCTGCCCTTGAGATGCTGAGATCTGCCGCAATCCAAGCATACTCCATTTTTTTTTCAAAAACCTTGATCGAAGAGGGAATCCGATAGTTTTCGTAGACGGCTCGAAGCTTGTCGATCCGTCGAACATCGCCTACGATATGAACGACTTGGAATCGAATCCCCTTTAGAGTCAAAGGTTCCAAAGCTCCACAGATCAGACGATTAATCGATTGTGCTCCTTGCGAGCCGCCGGAAATAAGAAAGGTTAACCTCCCTTCTTCTAAGCCGAAATAAGTGCGCGCTTTTTTTTGTGACGGCGCTCTCTCTTTTTTAAGACCGGGCATGCGAACGCAAACGCAATCGGATTTTAAATAATCTCGGGCAGGCGAAAATTGGATTGCCGAAATCTTGGCCCATTTGGAACAAAAACGGTTGACACGTCCCGGAAAAGCGTTGCTTTCAAAGAGAATGATAGGGATTTTTTTTAGCTTGGCCGCACAAATTGCCGGAAACGTATGATAACTCCCGAACCCTACGATCAGATCGGGTTTCTTCTGTTCAATAAACCTCAAACTATGTTTTAGCCCTTTCGAGATCTTTAGAAGGGCTTTCAGGATAGGAATGGGAGCTTTCTTAAAAGGGGTTTCGCCGTCGATGTCTAAAAAGGGAAAAAGATCTTTTTCAAAATAGGTGTTTTTTTTAAGCCCCGCTCCGATGAAGGTAATACGGACGGCGGGTCTTTTCCGAATCAGTTCCAAAGCGAGAGCTCGCGCCGGAAAAAGGTGACCGCCCGTCCCGCCCACCGCAATAAGGATGTTTAAGTCGTTGCTATTTTCTTCCATGTCATTTCCCCCTTTTTTACCCGATGCACACTCATAATCAAAGCGATCGCCATACAATTTGCTACTAAAGAAGACCCTCCTTGGCTAAAAAAGGGGAGGTTCGTTCCCTTACTCGGAAGGAGTCCCGATACCACCCCTAGGTTTAGAAAGGTCTGAAAAGAGATCAGAAAGGTCATCACAGCTGCAACATAAAACCCGCTTTTTATCGTCGCTTGCAGTGCAATATAAAGACCGCTATAGGCAACGGAAAGATAAAGGAGTATCAAAAAAAGAACTCCGATAAACCCCAGCTCTTCGGCATAAATGGCAGCGATATAATCGCTGCGCGCTTCCGGCAAGTAGTTTAACTTTTGAAGGCTCTCCCCCAATCCGCGTCCGAACAGGCGACCCGATCCCGTTGCAATTTTCGCTTGATAAGGTTGATGCCCTTTTCCCAGTAGGTCGACCCCCGGATGGAGGTAGACCCGAATCCGTTGTTTAACATATGGCATCCGAAATGCCGCCAACCCTCCGAGCGAACCCAAAAAGAAAATCGGAAGGAGCCAATAGATCCACTTGATACGACATAGGAAGAAAAGTGCTATCATCGTTGTCATAATGATTGCTACGGCGCCGTTATCGGGTTCGATCAGTATCAAAAACAGCGGAGCGGACAAGCGCAAAATAATCCGATAAAACCCCTTTAAGGTCATTTTCTCTATTTTTAAGTAAAGATGAATAAAGTAGAGCGGAGCGATGATCTTCATAAACTCCGACGGTTGAAAAGAAATCGGTCCCAAAAAGATCCAGCGATGAGCACCGTTAAACGCCGTTCCGATCCCCGGAATAAAAACCGAAAGTAAACAGGCGGTGCCGCCGTAAAAAAGATAAGGGGAAAATTCGAGGAGTTTCCCATAGCCGAAGAAGTAGACGAGGAGAGCGAAAATAACCCCTAAGCAGCCGTAAACGAGTTGCCTGACCAAGGCATGATGGGTGCCGACGTTCAGACCTTTATCGATCACCTCGGCCGAGGTGGTGTCGAAAACCATTAAGATTCCGATCGCAAAGAGGGTCGTAACGAAAGAGAGGAGAAAATAAACGCTTCTCATTTTATCTTTAAACGATCTCCGGGACGGAGTCGTTTCGCCTTTTCCCGATCGATATGATTGAGCTTAAGAAGCTCTTCGACTTGCATATGATGCTCCCGGGCAATCGTCCAGGGACTATCGCCGCCCTTGACCACATAGTACTTCCCCGCTTCTTCTTTTTTCGGTTCAATTTTCGGAGCTTTCTTGTCGGGAAGTTTTAATTCCTGTCCGATTCGTAGGCAAGAGTTCGAGAGATTGTTCAGCTTCATGATTCCGTCCACACTGACGCCGTGACTTCTGGCAATCTTCTCAAGCACGTCTCCTTTTTCAACGGTAACGACCCGAAGAGGGACCTTGACGGGAGCTTTGAAAACGGGAATTTCTTCTCTTTTTTCCGGAGGGGTAAGGAGCGGAGGAGTGACGGATTTCTCGTTTTTTTCTTCGACTTTCGTCAGTGCTGCGTAGTGGCTAATCACCCGATCGACCCGGTCGCCGCCGGTTTCTTGTCGCAGGGTCGGTTTTGCTCCGATGTCGCCTTGCTCTCGAATCGATTCGGAAGAGATGACAAGATCGGAGTCGGCTCCGCTCTCTTTCTTTAAAGCGCTGATAAAGAGGGTAACGAGGAGCCCTGCATTGATCAGCACTGCGACGATGATGATATCCCTTCGGTTCATTGTTTTTCCTTCAGCTGTTTGACACACTCTGTAAATTTGTTTCCCCTCTCTTCATAATTTTGAAACCGGTCAAAGCTGGCGCCGCCGGGGGAGAAGAGGATCGTTTCCCCCGTTTTAGAAACACGATAAGCCTTGCCGACCGCTTCTTCCAAGCCATCGCAAACGGTAACATTTTCGAGTTTTTCTTTAAGCTCCAAAGCGATTTCTCCGATTGCGAAGACTCGTCTAACCTTTCCTTCAAAGGGTTTTTTCCAGTTTTCAAAGGTCTCTCCCTTCCCTTTTCCGCCGGCGATTAAAAGGATAGGACCTTTAAGTTGCGATAGTCCGTAGAGAACGGCATGGCTATTGGTCCCTTTACTATCGTTAATAAACGTAACCCCCCCGAATTGTCCTACTTTTTCCAGTCGGTGTCGAGGTCGTTTAAAACTTTTTATCCCTGCTAAAAATAACTCCCAGCCGATTCCCAACTTTTGTGAAACGACCCAGGCCGCACGCAGGATAGGATCACGCTTCGACTTCCAATATCTCTCGTTTTTCGTTAGTTGTAAATAAGAATCCTCATCGATAATTTCCCCTTCCCTTAATAATTCACCTAATCGATATTTTGTTTTTTTATACCGCTCAAAGGTATCGTACCGGTCCAGATGATCGGGAGATACGTTTGTAATGACGCCGTAGTCGAAACCCTTGGTCACCATCGTTTCCAACTGATAAGAACTCAATTCTATCACTAAAAATTCCGTCGGATCGGGATGACAGGCGTAGTCTGCAATGCTGACTCCGATATTCCCCAACGCTCGGGCTTTGATTCCCGAAAAATTCAATAGATGGGTTAGGAGGAGGGTGAGTGTCGTCTTTCCGTTCGTACCTGTAATTCCGATCGCGCGATCGGAATTACAGGTACGAACGGAAAGACGACACTCACCCTCCTCCT
>JBCDES010000028.1:0-14563 GCA_039179295.1 Chlamydiota bacterium | reverse complement strand
ATCGATCAAATCATCCCGGAGCCGCAGGGGGGTGCTCACCATGATCCTAAGGTAGTCTACAGGGGGGTTAAAAAATTTATTCTTAGAGAAGCAAAAAGACTCTCCCGAGTGCCTTGCGACGACCTTCTCGAGAAGCGGTATCAAAAATTCCGTAAATTGGGAGCCTTTACCGTGGAATCAACTCCGACTTAGGAATATCGATCCCGAGAACGAACCGCTTCGAAGTGACAATTATCCGGCTATCCACTACTATGAAAGGGTATGAAATTTCTTCTTAGAGCAGTCCTCCGTGCGCGTCGCCATTTCTCTTTCTTTCTTATAACCGTCGGAACATTGATCGGATTGAGCGTTGCCGGTCAATTGGAGATGTTTTCTATCGGCATCATTGCGGATACGGGAACCGATTTTTTTGCACTTTTTGCCGCAAAAAATGAAAGGGGAAAACCGGATGAGTACGTTTGTTTGGAAGATGTTCGGGAGCAGTGGAGAAAGATCGACGGGAGAGGAGACGGGGTCATTACAAAGGATGACGCTCAAAGCTATATGATCGAAAAGAGGGGGAATAATCCTCTTAAAAAGGTCATATATCGGATAAAAAAAACCTTTCATTTCGAACGTAATATGAAAGCTTTCATCACCCTTCTTCTTCTCGTTGCCGCGACCAAAGCTTGTTTCCTTTTTTTCAGTCGCTATTCAACCCAGATTTTATCGATCCGTATCAGTCGAGACCTTCGTCAGCAGTATTTCGATCATCTTCAGCATCAACCGATGAGTTTTTTCCAAAAGTACAATACCGGAACCCTTTCGTCGAGAGTTTCGGGCGATGCCAATCAAATCGCTGCCTCGATAAATTCCTTGATGATTAACTATATACAAGCTCCTTTTACGATTCTATCGACCCTGATTGCCTGTTTTTGGATGTCTTGGCAACTTTCCATGGTGATTTTTTTCGGTCTTCCGATGGTAGTCGTTCCCGTAATCTTTGTAACGCGTAAGGTCAAACGAATCACCAGGCAGCTTCAGAAAAACCAAGAACGGTTCACTTCGGTTCTTATCGATTTTTTAGCGGGGATTCAGACGGTCAAGGTTTTTTCTATGGAGCTTTTTTCATTTAAGAAATACCAAGAACAAAATGTTCAAATGGCAAAGCTCGAGTCCAAGACGGCGAAATATGACCTCCTGACCCGTCCTATCCTTCACATGATCACAACTGCATGTATTGCAACGGTATTGATTGTCGGTCTTTATATTTTAGAAATGAGAATTGCCGAATTGATCGTTTTTCTCGGACTTTTGAATCTCTTTTATGAACCTGTCAAAAAGTTTGCGGAACAAAATTCCAATATACAAAAAGGGGTGGTGGCTGCGGAGCGAATGAATGAAGTGTTGAGCTTGAAGCCGCAAATTACCGATCTTCCCGGATCGACGGCGCTGAAGGGATTCAAAAATGCCTTAGAGTTCGAGAGCGTTTGTTTCCGCTACGCCGATAAATGGGTCTTAAAAGATCTCAGCTTCACGGTAAAGAAGGGAGAAACCGTTGCTCTCGTAGGAGAAACCGGAGTTGGAAAATCAACCATCGCTCAGTTAATCCCTCGTCTCTATGAGCCGCAGCAAGGGTCGATCCGGATCGATGGAAAGGAAATCGACTCCTATACCCAGCAATCTCTTCGTGAACACATCGCATTCGTTCCTCAAAAACCGTTCCTTTTTTACGACACCGTTGCGGCAAATATCTCCTATGGAAAACCCTTTTCTTTAAAAGAGATTGTGAAAGCTGCTAAAAAAGCCCATGCACACGGTTTTATTGAAGATCTTCCGGACAAATATGAGACGCTGCTTGCAGAAACGGGAAAGAATTTTTCAGGAGGACAGCAACAACGTTTAGCGATTGCTCGAGCTCTGGTTAAAAATGCTCCCATTCTTATCTTCGATGAGGCGACATCCTCTCTCGATGCCGTCAGTGAAAATAAGATCAAGAAGGCGATTAAAGAACTCCATGGAGAGATCACACAGATTCTTATCGCACACCGCCTATCTACTATCGAGTATGCCGACCGGATTATCTACTTGAAAAACGGACGGAAAGCGGCAGAGGGAACTAAAGAAGAGCTTTTCGAAACATCTCTCGACTTCCGCCGCCTGTGGGAAACCCATTTCAGGACTGAAGAAAGAGAGGGTGCGCCCCTTGTCGATCGATAAAATAAATCGAATCCCTCGAAGCCGGCGTCCCCTTTTTTGAAGGGTTTGAGAGGTTAAGATTGCCGTTAATCGATCGGTTTTCTTCGATCGGATTTGAGCAATCACTGTAAAAAGGGGGGGGGTAGTACTCAATCGGGAAGCATACCCAGAGCTTCGAAGGCTTCTTTGATCGCTCCGTTATCCGGTTTATCCAGGGCGCCGTTTTCATGGAGCCATCGGACATATCCCGGGGGGATGTCTTTAATCGGTGTGCCGCGGTGTTTGCCGAAGGGCATCCGGCGGATGAGTTGTTTTTGATTCATCAACTCGATAATCGTTTCCATCGTCAAATCATCGATCATTAGGGAAAAAACCCGGTGGAGAATGATCACGTCATCGAGGGCGCGGTGGGCATTATTCGCTTCGATTCCGTGGTATTCGCGTAGGTGCTGCAGGGAATGGCGGGGAAGGTCGGGGCGGTATTTTCTGGCAAATTTTAGGGAGTCGATATAGGACCAGTTCGGCAGGGAAACGCTATGTCTTTTGCATTCATGCTCCAAAAACGGTTTGTCAAAAGCGTCGTTATTGTGTGCGATCAAAGCCCCGTCTCCACTGCAAAATTCGATAAACCGTTTAGCGACTTCGGCAAAATCGGGCGCATCTCGAACCATCTCATCCGAGATATGATGGATAGCGCTTGCTTCGGGAGGAATGGGGCAACCCGGATTGATCAATCCGTGAAACGTTCGATCCCTGACGGGATCGAAAGCGGCGATTTCGACCAGTCGATCTTTATCCGGTCGAATCCCCGTCGTTTCGGTGTCGTAATAGATCGGTCTTTTAGCCATCTCCGCTACTTTAGCCGGATTCATTATAAATTGTCAAAAAAACTTCTATGATTTATGGTAGTTTGCTTGAATAGCTTGCGGAAAGGATGATGCGAATTATTTTGATGTTGATCGGACTACTACTTTTGACGGGCGGTTGTTATCAGACTCATGAAGAGGACGGTCTGCGCGCGGTGCCCGTTACAAATAACCCTAACATTACCCCTCAAAGAGACTTGGGACCGGTGCAACCGATGTCTTATTGACTTGGAGTGGGTGATTGCGGTATGAATGGCATGAAAGGGGGCTAATCCGTCTATGGGAGAAAAAATCGCTCACCACGTTAAATATAACTTCTTCAAGCCCGAGGTAGAAGAGGCTAAAAGGGTACTTGGAAAAGGGGGGTTGATCCGCGTTCTCGAACAGATGCTTTTGATCCGTCATTTCGAGATACGGGCCGAATCGGCTTACCAACAAGGGAGGGTCGGAGGTTTCTTTCATGCCTATATAGGGCAAGAAGCCGTCCAAACGGCCGCCGTTCACGCTATGGGTCGTGACAACAATTGGTGGATCACCACCTACCGTTGTCATGCGCTAGCTTATCTAAACGGCGCAACTCCGAACGAAATGATGGCCGAACTCTACGGCAAGGCAACGGGAAACGCCATGGGTCGAGGGGGATCGATGCATTTTTACGCAGACCGATTACTCGGCGGTTTCGGAATTGTCGGGGGACATCTCCCGGTCGCAACCGGCGCGGCATTCTCTTTGAAGTACCAACGGCAAGACGGGGTCGCCGTCTGTTTCTTGGGAGACGGCGCATGGGTTCAAGGCGCCGTTCATGAATCTCTCAACCTGGCTTCTCTTTGGAATCTTCCCTGTATATATGTCGTCGAAAACAATCGATGGGGAATGGGAACGGCGGCGAATCGGGCACTGTGCGTTCAGCCGATTGCCGAACACTTTGCCCCGGCTTACGGAATCAAGGGTTATACCCTTGACGGAATGGATTTCATCGGTTGCTATGGCGGGTTTAAACATATTTATGAGGAGGTGCGAAAAACCGGGCGCCCGGTCCTTGTCGAAGCGGTGACCGAGCGGTTTCGGGGACATTCGATTTCCGATCCGGGTCTTTATCGTTCTAAAAAAGAGCTGGAGGTTGCCAAGGGGCGAGATCCCATTCAACTGTTCAAGGGGTATCTTAAAAAAGAAGAGCTTTTGACGGAGGAAGCTTTTGAACGGATCGATAACGAGCAGCAAGGTATCGTTATCGATTCTATGAAATTTGCCGAAGAGAGTCCCCGACCGGAACCGATGACTTTAGAGGAGGATGTTTTTGCGCCATGAGCGGGATGGAGACGGTAGAATTGAGAGAAGCTCTTCGACAAGCGATCGATGAAGAGATGGAACGGGATGATAGGGTCTATCTTATGGGAGAAGAGGTTGCCGAATATAATGGAGCGTACAAGGTTTCGAAGGGACTCCTGGATAAATGGGGACCCGATCGGATTATCGATACCCCCATTTCCGAAAACGGGTTTGCAGGACTCGGCATCGGGGCGGCGATGACCGGTCTTCGTCCGATTGTTGAATTCATGAGCTTTAACTTTTCCTTCGTTGCCTTCGATCAGCTCGTTTCGAATGCATGCAAAATGTATTACATGTCCGGAAACCGTTTCAACGTTCCCATCGTTTTTCGAGGACCTAACGGGGCGGCGGCTCAAGTCTCATGTCAACACTCCCACTGCGTCGAAGCGATTTACGGCAATCTCCCCGGTTTTATTATCATTGCACCCGGCAATCCTTACGATGCAAAAGGACTGTTAAAAGCGGCGATTCGAAATAACAATCCCGTGATCTTCTTAGAAAACGAGCTCGATTACGGGATGAAGATGGAGATACCTACCGAGGAATATCTCCTCCCGATCGGACAAGCGAAGATTGTGCGACAAGGAAAACATCTGACCCTTATCTCTTACAGTCGCATGCTTTCTCATTGCATCGAAGTCGCTCGATTGTTTGCACAAAAAGGGATTGAGATTGAAGTGATCGATCTCAGAACGATTAAACCTCTCGATATGGGCACCGTTGCCGCATCGGTTCGGAAAACCCATTTTGCAGTACTCGTCGAAGAAGGACATATTTTTGCCGGTATTGCCGCAGAGATCGGATTTCAAATTCAACAGCAGTGTTTTGACTTCTTAGATGCTCCTCTAAAACGGGTCTGTCAAATGGAAACACCCCTCCCTTACAACAAAGAATTAGAGCGAAAGTCTCAACCGAATCCCGAACGGATTGGAGAAGCGGTTGCGGAAACATTACATCTTAGGAGCCGATAACGATGCCTTTTACCCTCACTATGCCGAAACTTTCACCGACAATGGAGGGGGGAACCATTATCGAGTGGCACAAAAAAGAAGGGGATCGAGTCAACGGCGGTGAGCTTCTTTTTGAAGTCGCAACCGATAAAGCAACGGTAGAACATGAAGCTCTCGATAAAGGTTTCCTAAGAAAGATCTTGGTTCCGAAAGGAGGAGAAGCCTTAGTGAATCAAGCCGTTGCGATCTTCACCGCGTCGAAAGACGAAAGCATTGAAGGGTATCGACCCGAAGGGGTAATAAAAAAAGAGGGGGAGTCTCGAGAGGAGGATATCCCTCCCGAAGGAGAGGGCAAAGAAGCTGTTGTCGCCAAACCCGCTGCAATCGGAACGGCTCCGGTCCATTTCCCGATCGAACCCCCTTTGGACGATTATACCTTTGAATTCGATACCGAAATGAAAGAGCGACTGGCGGCATCGCCTCTTGCTAAAAAGCTTGCTAAAGAAAAAGGAATCGATCTCACATCGGTCAAGGGGTCGGGTCCGGACGGTCGGGTGATGAGTCGTGATCTCGATAGGGGGCAACCCGACATTCCGGTAAACTTTTCGGTCGGTCGGAAGCCGACGGAAAAACCGGGAAGTTATACGGAAGAACCGATCACCCCGATGCGCAAGGCGATCGGTTCAAAACTCCAAGCCGCCAAGACCTTTGTTCCCCATTTTTATGTGCAGCAAGATATCGATGTCGAGCCGATCATGACCTTGCGATACCAACTCAAGCAATGGGGCATCCGGGTCACCGTTAATGATTTTGTGATGCGAGCAACGGCTTTAGCCCTTCGGGAGCATCCGGATCTCAATTGCGGTTATGACGGTGCCGGAGAGAAGATTATCCGCTTTAAAACGATAGATATCGCTGTTGCGGTCAGTATCCGAGAAGGGTTGATCACACCGATTGTCCGCCATGTCGATTATAAAAACCTAGGTCAGATTTCGGTCGAGGTGAAACATTTGGCAACCTTAGCTAAAGGAGGAAAACTTCAACTAGAGCAATATCGAGGCGGCTCTTTCACGATTTCTAATCTGGGGATGTTCGGAATCCATGATTTTCAAGCAATCATCAACCCTCCTCAAGTCTCTATCCTCGCCGTCGGAGCAGTGCGCGATTGCCCGATTATCAAAGATGACGAGGTGGTTCCGGGGAAGCGGATGATGATTTCCCTTTCAAGCGATCACCGGGTTGTGGACGGAGCCGCGGCGGCGCAATGCATCATCACCATACAGAAATATCTTGAAAACCCCTCGATACTATTGATTTAAGGTCCGAAAATCTTCTTTAGCGGCCAACCTCTCACTGAAGCTTCTCGGAAATTTTTTTGAAAGGGGCTCCGTAGCATCGGATCGAATCACGGTCGATGTTTTCAACCGATGATTCGTAGGTCTGTTTTTTGAATGCGGCGACTTTGGTTCGACGTGACAAATAGTCGATGCTATGAGATGATGGAAAGCGATGCACACCGGAATCTACGACGATCGACTTATCATTATAACGGGCGCTGCCGGATTTATCGGTTCGGGAGTCGTCCGCTACCTCAATCAGCGGGGTTATAATAATCTTTTACTTGTCGACGACTACCGTCAATCGATCAAATGGAAGAACCTTCGTAACAAAAGATTTATCGATCTCATCTCACGCGATGAGATTTTTGATTTCTTGAAAGGGCGAGAGCGAGAAGTGGGAGCTTTTATTCATCTGGGTGCTTGTTCGAGTACGGTAGAAACCGATGGCGACTATTTCATCAAAACCAACTACCGGTTTTCGGTCAAGCTCGCAGAATATGCTTTAGAAAACGATCACCGCTTTATCTATGCATCATCGGCGGCAACCTACGGAGACGGCTCGCTGGGGTTTGTAGACGATGAATCCAAGCTGGACACCTTAAGCCCCTTAAACATTTATGGGTTTTCAAAGCAGATGTTTGACAAGTGGCTCCGGGAACGGGGCGTTTTAGATAGAGTTGTAGGGCTCAAATACTTCAATATCTTCGGTCCGAATGAGTACCATAAAGGGCGGATGGGATCGATGGTGATGCAGATGGTCGATCAAATTCAAAAGACGGGAAAGATTTTCCTATTCAATTCTTCGGAGCCTGAAAAATATGGCGACGGTGATCAGCGTCGCGATTTTTACTATGTAAAAGATGCCGTTAAAATGACGGTATTCTTTCTCGATCATGATGTTTGCGGTCTTTTTAATGTAGGTAGCGGGCAAGCAAATACATGGAACGCAATGGCTAAAAACGTCTTTAAAGCGTTGGGAAGGTCGGAAAATATCCACTATGTCCCGATGCCCGAAGATCTTGTGGGGAAGTATCAGAACCATACCTGCGCCGACATGAATAAATTTCAAAGGGTGATCGGGGAAAAAAATCTATCGTTCGATAACGACTATACCTTTGACGGTGCAATCGAAGACTACGTTAAAAACTACCTCGTTCGGGATGCAAGATGGTGAAGCTTCTCGGCTCTTTTAGCCGCTTGAAACCGGCGACGGTATTGGTCCTCGGCGATTTCATCCTCGACACCTATACGACGGGACATGTCCGAAGGATATCGCCCGAGGCTCCGGTCCCTATCCTCGATGTCCGAAAAATAGAAGATCGTCCCGGAGGGACGGGCAATGTCGTCCTCAATCTCAAAGCTTTGGGAGCGGAGGTCATTGCGGTGGGTCGTCTTGGGGATGATAAACAAGGACTCCGTCTTAAACGACTTCTTGAACAACAAGAGGTCGAGACGGCAGCCCTTTTTATCCAACGGGGGATTAGTACGCCTCTAAAAAACCGTCTGATTGCCGATGCTCAACAGCTGATGCGTGTCGATCAAGAGAGCATTACCCCGCTCTCGAGCGAAATAGAGGAAAAGGCGATCGCTTATATTACCGAAATAGCAGATCGGATCGCAGTGATCGCAATTTCGGATTATGCGAAAGGATTTCTATCGAAATCATTGCTGAAAAGGGTGATCGATTTAGCTATAGAGAAAAAAATCCCTACGATTGTCGATCCCAAAGGAGATGATTTTTCCAAATATCGGGGGGCAACGATGATCAAGCCCAATTATAAAGAAGCGGTTGCCGCTTCACAGCTTCCGAGCGAATCGAACCCGAACCTCGATGCAATCGGTGATTCTCTCTTGTCTCAAACCGGTTCGGAAATGATCATGGTAACCCGCTCGGAGAAAGGACTCTCTCTTTTTAAAAAAGATCGTCGCCGCTTCGATTTTCCTGTGAAACCTAAAAAGGTCAAAGATGTGACCGGCGCCGGAGATACCGTTTTAGCGATGATAACCATGACTTTTGCCTCGGGACTTTCCCTTAAGGAAGGGCTCGAGCTTTCCAATATCGCTGCAGGAATTGCTATCCAGCATCTCGGGTGTGTCCGGGTTTCGCTGTCGGAACTTGCCGAGTGTCTTTTAGAGACGAATGTGAGTAACAAAGTATTTGATGAAAATCATCTATTTGCCCTTGAACAAGCATTGGAGGGGAAAAAACTGACGATTCTTGGGATCAAGACCGAAGAAGGGGTTTCAAGGGGTCTTTTTTCCCATATTCAAACGCTTGCTAAACGGTCGGTCGATGAAAGACTGATGATTTATTTAATCGATGCCGATCCCGATCAAGATTTTCTTTCCCTCCTCTCTTCGCTCCATGAGGTCGATTTCATCGTTATTCGGTCGGATAGCTTAACCGGCCTCACTGAAAAGGTTCAGCCGAATAAAGTTTATATACTCAATAGCGACGGAACATTAAACAATGTTTCCCACCCGAAAGCTCTTTTGATTTAAGCGCCCCTAAAACCTTCGAGATAGACGATGAAAAATCGGTGCGGTTAAAGAGCTCTTTGTGTCTTATTTTTAACGGCTTAAAAAAGTTTTCAGAATCATGGCAAGAGCTCCGGATGAATTAAGGGCATACCCGGCGTAGCCGATTACATTTCTCTTAGCCGTCGGATCCTCGTTTCAAGGGGGGGATGCGTTGTGAACAATTTTAAGATACCTCTTTTTCCACGGGTTGAAATCATTAGGGTATTGAGCGCACTTTTGGTGTCGGAAGGGGGGGCGTGATCCAGTCGAAGCTTTTCCAAAGCGGCGACCATATGTTCTTTGCGTGTCAGAATTGCTCCTCCGCGGTCTGCTCGAAACTCTCTCGATCTCGAAAAGATACAAACCACCATCGATCCCAGGATCATAAAGACACATTCGAAAAGGATTGTAAAGAGATAATAGCTGGTGTGAGAGGGTCGACGATTATCGGATCGCCCCATTCCGGTTACGGCATAAGCTAAAACGCGTGCTAAGAACATCACGAAGGCGTTGACGACTCCTTGGATTAAGGTCATCGTTACCATATCGCCGTTGGAGATGTGGGAGATTTCATGCCCGAGCACTGCCTCCAGTTGATGTTTTTCCATTTTGGCGAGAAGACCTGTTGAAACCGCAATCAGAGAGCGTCGTTTCGTCGGACCGGTTGCAAAGGCATTCATTTGCGACGAATCGAAGATTCCGACTTCCGGAACCTCCGGAAGATTTGCCGCTCGAGCAAGGCGCGCCACCATATGATAGAGCTCGGCTTGAGGTCCGTTAGGGCTAATCGATCGAATACGTAGCATCCACTTTGCCGTTTTTCGAGAGAGGACCAGGGAAATCAAAGCTCCGGAGAATCCCCAAATCAGACAGAAAATCGACAGTGCTCGCAAGTCGAGCCCGTAAGAGGTGAGATAGGGCTTTACATTTAAGAGAGATAAAACGGTGGAAATCGTTAACACGACCAAGCAGTTAACGGCGAGAAAAAGAGCGATCCGTTTAAGCATTTCGACCTCCTCGATTATCCTCAACGGTATCACGGTTGAACGATTCTTATCCACTTTTATAACCGTCTGCGGTTCAAAAACGGCGAATTTGCTCGCCGAGTCCCGCCGCCGGGATGGATGTGGCTCGGGTCAACATCAGTCACGGTCTCTATGAAGATCATCAGAAAACGATTGATAAACTGAAAAAAGTGCGTGAAGAAAGAGGAGTTCCTGTCGCGATCATGCTCGATACGAAGGGACCTGAAAACGGTTAAGATGGGCAAGGCTATGCCGGTCCGATGTAGAGTGTCGGTTTCGGAGAAAACGGACTCATGGTATAAAAGGGAAGATATGCGCACACGGACAAAAATCATCTGCACTTTAGGACCTGCGACCGACAGCTATGAAAAAATCATACAGCTCATCGATGCCGGGATGAATGTGGCTCGGGTCAACATGAGTCACGGTCTTTATGAAGATCATAAGAAAACGATTGATAAACTGAAAAAAGCGCGCAAGGAAAGGGGAGTTCCTCTCGCAATCATGCTCGATACGAAGGGACCTGAAATGCGTATCGGGACTCTCGATACACCGCTCGCTCTTGACAAAGGGACCGAGTTGATCGTTACGAAAGCTCCGAAAGAAGGGGAGATTACGATAGAGCCGTTTCAAGTGATACGAGATCTGAAAGTCGGTGGAGACATCCTGTTCGACGACGGTTATATCACCGGTAAAATCGTTCAAAAGAAACGGGACCGTTTAGTCATCGAAATTCAAAATCCGGGCATGCTTAAATCCCAAAAAGGGGTAAACATTCCGAACGTCGAGCTAGCCCTTCCGGCGGTAACTGAAAGGGATATCTCCGATATTGCATTCGGCTGCAAGAACGGTATCGATCTTTTAGCCGCTTCGTTCATTCGAAGCTCGGAGCACATCTATACGATCAAAGAACTGTTAAAGAGAAATCAAGCCGGTCATGTCCTCGTGATTGCAAAGATCGAAAGTGCTCTCGGGGTAAAAAACTTCGATAGCATCCTGCAAGCTGCCGACGGGATCATGGTGGCAAGGGGAGATTTGGGGGTGGAACTTCCCATCACTCAAGTTCCCAAGCTGCAAAAGGTGATGATACGAAAGTGCTACCGGTCTTTTAAGCCCGTCGTTACGGCGACGCAGATGTTGGAATCGATGATTTCGAATCCCCGTCCTACCCGGGCCGAGGTGTCCGATGTTGCCAATGCGATTTATGACAGCACTTCCGCCGTGATGCTTTCCGGGGAAACGGCTATCGGAAAATATCCGATCGAAACGGTCGAGTTGATGAGAAATGCGATTACGGAAGCGGAAAAAGACTTCGATTACGAAGGGTTCTTTCATAGAGATGCTTCGGGTCATATTTTTCATGATATCCCGTCTTCCGTTGCATTATCCGCCGTCGAGACGGCCTATAGTGCCGACGGAAAAGCATTGATCGCCTTGACGACAAGGGGATTCACGGCAAAATTGATGGGGCGGTTTCGCCCTGAAATGCCGATCATTGCCGTGACTCCCGATGAAAAAACCTACCACCAACTGGCATTCGTTTGGGGGACGGTTCCGATTCACGAAAAGGTTAACAGTGTGGAAGAGGGGGTCCGAAAAGTAGGTTCTTATATCTTAAACCGTCGACTTGTTCGGTATGGAGATCTCATCGTGATCACTTCGGGAACCCCGTTCGGTGTTTCGGGGACTACGAATATGATAGTTGTCGATAGTATCGGAGCCGTTCTGGTCCGAGGCCGTCCCGGAAAGGGGGAGCGGATATCGGGAAAAGTGGCGCTGTTCCTAAGTTTTGATCCGGAACGGTCCTATGATTTCAAGAATAAAATTGTCGTTATGTCTGATTGCACTGCGGAGTACGGACCCCATCTTGAGGGTTCTCTGGGGCTTATCTTGCAGAATCATCCCGATGACTTTCGGTCCGAGGAGCTGGTGCGGGAATTCGCTCATCATCTCAAGCTTCCCTGTCTTGTTAGAGCGGACGCCGCCTGTACAATTCTCAAAAAAGACCAGCTGATTACTCTGGATCCCTCTAAAGGACTTATCTTTGAGGGGGCTATCGATTCGGAGTAGGAAACGATTCGGCAGCTGTAAAAAGGTCGCTTTGGATCCGTTTTTCACCCCTTATTTAGCGGAAAACTTAGCAATCTTTTCGGTGTTTTCTCTTTATCTACTACGATTGCTATCGCTTAAATAGTTGCCGTTTGCAAGAATCGCAATACCCGCCAGGGCTGCGGTTTCCGTGCGAAGGATATGGGGACCTAATGAAACCCCCCGCCCTTTTTCTCCGAGTGTTTCGATCTCTTCCGTAGAGAATCCCCTTTCAGGTCCGACGATCAGTGTTGCGGGAAGGGTTCCGACCGATGCGAGAGGAGGAGCTTTTTCAGACAGATCCCCATAATAGAGATTTCCTTCCGGTTTTGGAAAACCCCATCGGATTTCGGGAAGGTCGAGACGACCGCATTGCTTCACGGCTCCGATCAGAATCTGTCGGAGGCGTTTTTTTTGGTTGCCGGAGAGTTCTTTTTGTTCGCTAAGGGCGGAGGGATAGAGGTAAAAGGTAGAAACACCGAGTTCCGTCCCCTTTTGTATGATCAGTTCCAGGTTTGATGGTTTGGGCAGCGCTTGGACAAGGACTAGAGGGGGAAGGGGCGGTTTTCTTTCTTCCGTTGCGACGATGGAGAGCTCGGCACTCCCTTTATCCAGGGATGCGATGCGTGCTAGGGCAAGAGTGTTGTTGCCGTTGACCAGTTCGATCTCATCCCCTTCTCGTTTCCTCATGACATGGAACAGGTGACGGAATTCATCGCCTTCGATAGACAGCGGTTCTTTTAAAGGGGCGTCGATATAGAAGCGATCATGGGGCATCTTTTTTCCAAAGGGTATTGGGACGTGAGAGGGCTTTTTTCAACAGCATCGAAAAGTCATCGCCGGGAAAGAGGTGTTCTCGTGCGACACCGTTTTTTAAGGTTGTATGGTCGAGAACTTCAAAGGCACTCTGTTTCAGGAAATGGCGACGGAGTTTTTTATTGCCGGAGAAATTGAAAACAAGCTTGAAGCGATAATCGGTGATAAACAGCTCCTCTTCTTGTTCATAATAGAGAACTTCAACTCCGTTCAGTGGAATCGATGTCGCCGTCGGAGCGAGAACCGTTATAAAAGCCTTGGGATAGATCTCTCTAAACGTCTGCAAGACATTTAGATCGAAATCTTTGGGAAGGATAATCAAAATCGTATCCCAGCGGTAGCGATAATAGACGGTTTTAGGGGTTTCTTGTTTCCAGCGATTGTGTTGCCAAAGCCATTGACCGGGGTGTTTTCGAATAGCATCTTCTAGAATAAGGAGCGATTCTTTCGTCATCCGATGAATCTCCTCTTCGATCGTTGCATCCGGGTTGGGCCAAATCGGATCGGAGTAATGGATGAAGTATTTCCCCTTGTCGCGCCGGATGGTTGCGACCATGATAGGACATCCGGTCCTATAGGAAAGGATGGCAGGAGCCGGGCTTGTCCAGGCTCTTCTTCCGAAGAAATCGAATGCATAGTTATTTTCGGGAAGTGCCTGATCGCCGACAATTCCTAGAAATTTACCCTTTTTTAAGGCGCGCAATCCCTCTTTAATCGTCTCCTTAGGGGTGATGATCATCCCTCCGAATTTTTCTCTAATCGAAACGATCCACTTATAGAGAAAGGGATTCTTAATCGGGCGCCCCACCGCTACTCCGGGCATTCGTTGCGTTGCCTCTAGGAAGAGAAGTTCCCAGTTGGCTTGATGACCGCAAAAGAAAATAATCCCGGTTCCTTTATCGATCAGCTCCTCGGCGAGTTTGGGGTTTTCGCAGCTGATCACATCTTTTGTATGTTTGATCCGAGAAAATTTCGAATATTCCAACGCCGTCACGGCGAGATTTTGGAAGGAGGCTTTGGCGACTTTTTTCAGGTCTTTGATCTCCAAGTTCTCGGCAAGAGAGAGATTGGAAAGGGTCCGTTTTCTGTACCGGGTCATCGTATAGTAGGCAACCGTTCCGACCCCTTTACCGATCGAGTGAATGACCTTAAGAGGTAAAAAGCTTAAGGGGAAGGTAACGGCGCGAACGGCTAAGTAGGAAATATTCATCGTCTTTTAAGGGATTGTTCGATATAGGAACGGAGTTGATCGGAATGATCGAGATGTTTGACACTGTCGCGGATTGCTTGCGATCCCGCCGATGTTTTAGGACGGGAACGATCATCGAAAACCTAGCATCGATCGATTCTCTAAGAGCTTCCCTCGAGTATGCGATGTCCCATCCTAAAACATCGGCGGGATCGCAAGCAATCCGCGACAGTGTCAAACATCTCGATCATTCCGATCAACT
>JBCDES010000075.1:0-4980 GCA_039179295.1 Chlamydiota bacterium | reverse complement strand
TCTTCAATCTCTGCTTGCTTCGCCTCTTTTAGATCCGTTATTTCCTTATTTTTACCTTCAATCTCCGTATCTTTTTGCCGAATGACCGCTCGTTGCTCCCGTATCGCCCTTTTTTGCCCCTCTATTTCTTGATCTTTATCTTCAATCTCTGCTTGCTTCGCCTCTTTTAGATCCGTTATTTCCTTATTTTTACCTTCAATCTCCGTATCTTTTTGCCAAACTTCCCCCTTTAGCCCTTTTATTTGTCCTTCTAACGTCGCTATTCTCTCATTTATCTCTCGATTCCATACAATTTCCGGATCTTCTTGATTTAACCCTTTTATAAAACCTTTATAATTTCCTATCGTCATCCTTTGTTTGTTCACTTTCTCGCTGAGAAGAATGATTTTCTCTTCCAGTTGTTTTATCCCTTTTCCTTTCGATTGTCGCGAACCGGTAAGGTCGGACGGTGAAACCGGCTTTTTATCCAACCCCTTCCGATGCTCAATCGGCTTACTGTTCGAAGAAAACGGAGCGGTGTTTATTGTGGAGATAGTTGCCATATTTTTCTTACCTTATTTTCCTTTCATTGTATGATCGATCTGCATTATATCGAATCGACATCGATGATAACGACTGTTTTCTGCGGAGCCGACGGAAAGTATTTCCGTAATATAAAAAATATTCCAATTTTTTTGGACAAAAATACAATCAACTGTCATAGGGAGAAGCAAGTCCGTCATTTTATAAAAAGAGTGATCATGTCAGAACTTTCTCACCCGAACGATGAAATCGATAAAACTTCCTATATCGATGAAAATCGAAGCTCCTTTCTCTTGCGCCCTATCGACGAAGGGGAAGATTGCTATAATCCTTTTTCCGATCTCAACCTTTTCCTTTCAAAAAAGATCAAAAAAGAGATCCAAGAATCGGGCTCGGCGACAAAATGGTCCGGCAAAATCGAAGCGACCCTTTTAGCAAAAATTCTCCCGGAATTTAAACAAAAATTTCCGAAATGCCGTTTAGGAACATCGGCGCTTAAAAAGGCTTGGGAAAAAGTTGCCTACTATTATGAAAAAATCCAACGGCAGAAAGGAGCTCTTAAGGAAAACGGAACCTTGAACCTAAAGTTCATGATCCGTGAAAACCTGAAACATAGTATCTCTCCTCGCCGTCTTTCCCCCTACGCGGTTGCCCGAAAAATCGCGACCGAACTCTCGAAATACATCGCTAGCTTCGAAGGAGAAAGACCGCAACTCGATCACCTGACAAAGGTCATTTGGTCCGTTCAAAAACATCTCGTCAAAGATCTATCCGCTATCGAAGCAAAGAATCCTCATGAGGAGTATGATACACTCGATAAAATCATCGTCAAGACAACGCTTGAAATTATAGCAAAAGGAGAAAATTTAGATCCCGTATCCTTGAAGCGACAAGTCCTGAAGCGTTTAAAAGAGTACTCCGGAATCAAAAACCTCCTCAAAGAAGGTCAGTTGACCTCTACCCTATCGATGATCCTAGCCGAGAAACTCTACAATAGCTCTTTGATTACCCGACATCTCTCGCTACAAGAAAAGGATGCGATCGAAAACTTCATTCGACATCAAATCGCAATGGGACAATGCAATGAACTTCTCAGACGTGACGAACACCGATTAGAACTCATTCAGAGGGTTTTAGCTTTATATACCATTGCCGCCGAACTTCCCAAAAACCTAACCGATCGGTCTCTTAGAGCTTCCATTCGACAGATTAAAAAACTCGATCACGATGAAAATTACCCCCCGATGCCCGATCTCGATCAAGGATTATTCGTCTTTATCAATGCGGAAATTCACTTGATGAACGAAGAAAAATCTTATGGTGAAAAAGAAGAAGACGCCATTATTCAAGCTTATGAGAAAGCTTGCGCTCTTCCCGGCCTCACCCTATCTCAGCTAGAGCGGTTTGAGCTTCTTATCTGGAAAATCATTGAGGAAGAACGACGGCTTTTAACTCATACCCCTCCCGATATTCGTCACCTTCTCGAACAAGAACTCGGAAATGTCTTGATCGATCAACCTCAACAGTCGTTCCGAAGGATCATCAACAATGCGCTACAGTTCTTTAAAAAAGTTTTAGAAATCCCTATCGACCGACAAGATGTCGAAGATAAAGTGGAAGCCTGGGTGACTCAAAACGATATGCTGATCAGAACCGTCCACTTCGATCCCAAGACGGTCCTATTACGGCTTTTAGAAAAGATTTGGAAAGATCGAAGTCTCGATGAACAAACGGTAAATCATGAAAGATTTATCGTTATGACGAAGCAAAAAGCTCTGGAAACCTTCCCCATCCTCTCTTCTTTTCAAGAACAATTGAAGGGACGTCTATGGATTCTGTATAAATACCTTTGGTATACCGCTTTTTCCGATGGAAGCTCATCGACTTATGAAAGATTCCTTCTGTGGCATCGAGCGATTCTTAAAAATCGGCACCCCGAATGGTCGGAGGAAAAATTCACGAAAATACTCTCTAAACTTTCAGGTCGATTGATTCCTCTCGCCCCTTTCGAACACCTGTGATAAAGAGAATCAATCCGAATAGAATCATCGGAATCGAAAGCCACTGTCCCATGGTGAGCCATTGCTCACCGACTAAACGGCTTTGTTCCTCCTTGATAAACTCTATTAAGAAGCGAAAAGAAAAGATTGTGACGAAGAAACAGCCGGCCAAACGTCCGACAGGCCGTAACAATTTCGAAAAGAACCTCCAAAAAAAAAGGAATGCAATAAAGTAAAAAATTGCTTCATAGAGCTGCGCCGGGTGTCGGGGTGTTGGAAAACTGCCATCGATCGGATGACCGAAAATAATCGCCCACGGAACCGTACCGGGAACTCCTAAAACCTCTTGGTTGATAAAATTTCCTATCCGAATAAGAGTCGCCGCCGGTAGGGCAGGAACAACCATTAGATCGATGATCCGAACAATAGTGGCGATGGGGAAATCTTGCCGATTTTTCTTATAGAAAAGAATCAGCCCGATCAAAATCCCCGCAACGCCCCCATGACTGGCAAGCCCTCCTTCCCAAGTTTTGATAATATCTAGCGGATGGGATAGATAATGGCTCCATTTCTCATAAAAAAGGATGTGACCTAGTCGAGCACCCGAAACGGTTGAAACGATCACATAGACCGTCAGTCGCTCGCAAAAAAGGAGAGCTTTTTTGTTTAAATCTTCGTCGGACCGGTCGGTAAACGCTTTCGCATACCTTTTGAATAAAGACTTGAGTAGATAAAAACCGATAAGGAAACCCGATGCAAAGAGGATTCCGTACCAGGCAATCGGATGATCGATAAGAGGAACCGTGAATGCCGTCGGGTTCGGATCCCAAAAAATGTGACCGACCATGACCTCTTCCGCTGTAAAATATCGTCTGCATAGAGCCGAGCGACTTCCGTCATACTAACAAAAGGGGAAAAAATGTTAAAATCAAAAATGATCGGTCCCGGAAAGGTAAAGGGAGTTCGCCGAGCATCTCAAGATTGATCTATAACAAACGGGAACGGTACCGATCCGGCTCCCCCCTTACCGTCACGATCGGCGGTTTGACGGAACGATCCGCGGGTAAACCTCGAACAAAATCTATCGAACATCCCCAATCGGAAACGAAACCGATCAACGTCGGCAATGCGTATTCGGATCAGACCATGAATCAGCGGGTTGCCGTCGCGCGTCGAGCAACGGCGGCGCGACAATAGAGCATCGAGCCGTTCAAGAGGGCTGCACCGACGGCAAAGTCAACAAACCCTTTGATATCGAGCGGGAGAGGGAGGTACTTAAAAGCGATTCCGATGCACATCATCCCCCCTACTAAAAAAAGGTAGCGCTTCGAATAGGTATTTTTTAGAGCAACGGGATCCGGTTGAGATCGTATCCGATCGACAGTGCGATCGACGGACCGCTTTAAAACGACTCTTCCCTTGAAAAAACCGACAAAGAGTGCACCGCAAATGAGAAAAAGGGTTGCTCGGTCAGGATTTTTTGTGTAATCCGTAAGGCTTTTTATAAGGGAAAACCCCTCTTGGGTTCCGTTCATCACGGCAAGTCTTACCTCGCCTAGATACCGAATTCCCTTGATTAAAAGAAAAACCCCCATACCCATCCATAATGCCGCCGCCAGAAGAATCGCATTTTTTCCGGAAAGATTTTTCATTCCTCTACCTGTCTTTGCTTCGGTGTCCCCCTCTTTCCGTAAGCAAAGAGGGCTTCTCGACTACCCTACATCGGCTTTAAGTTCGGGCTTGGATGGGGACCGGTTCCCATTTTTTTTCCCGACGCCTCGGTGCCGTTTTTGAGCATCGACCGGGACCGAGAACAAGACCGAACATCTTTTAATAGCCGAACTCTTTTCAACCTATAACAGATGCGACATATATCGAAAGGAAAAAACAGTGCGACATATCGGAAATAGCCGACACCCTTTTGCCTTAAGCAAGAGGTATCCGAGACTTAAGTTCGATAAATGATTGAAGGAATTGAGGGAAGTAACATAGAATCGCCTCTATGAAAGGATACCGTCTGAAAAAATCGCTCCATGTCTTTAGGCACGTCCTGAAACTATACCGGAGGAAAAGGAAAAAACTCTCCGAACCCGTTCGGGGAGAAATCGGAGCGATGCTGAACCGACTGCAAGAAAAAATCCTCGATAAAGAGCGCGAAAATGCGGGGCGGCTTGCGCAAGAAGCCGAGCGACTTGTTTCTCTCCATCTAAAAAAGAGCTTCTTCGAACGGGGACGCGACTTTACGATCGGACTTATTCTCTCTTTAATCGTCGCCGTTGCCATCCGGACCGTGTGGTTCGAACTTTATGAGATTCCCACAGGCTCGATGCGCCCCACATTGAGAGAAAAAGATCGATTGGTGGTTTCTAAAACGACCTTCGGAATCAATATCCCCCTTAAACGGGGTCACTTTTATTTCGATCCCGAACTTGTTCTAAGAAACGGAACGGTCATCTTC
>JBCDES010000052.1:0-8671 GCA_039179295.1 Chlamydiota bacterium | reverse complement strand
AGATCTGCTTTAAACGTGTCAACGTTGCTAAAACATGGATTTGAACCTTATCGAAACCGTCCCGCTCGACGAGTTTCATAAGCTCGTCCCTTGCCGATTCGGCATAGGATTTATAGAGTTCTTTTTGAACTTTCGTTAACTGACAATGATATACGTTTTCGCTCACCGGCGGGAGATCGTCGAGGACATCCGTTTTCATCCGACGCATGATGAACGGAGCAACTTTTTTCCGTAGATATTGAAGATTGTTTGTTTGTTCATCGTCCGAGAGTCGGACATATTTTTCAACAAATCGATCATAGTGTCCCAAAAAGCCCGGCATCAAGAAGTCGAAAAGACTCCAGAGCTCGTCGAGAGAGTTTTCAATAGGCGTACCCGAGAGGACCATTCGGTGCTCCGCTTTGATCATTTTTACCGATTTGGCATTACGTGTCCCGCGGTTTTTAATATGTTGGGCTTCATCGAGAATGATATAGGAAAAGGTTACCTTATCATACGCCTCGATATCTTTTTGAAGGAGGCTATAAGAGGTAATAACGACATCGTAATCCTCCACACCCTTAATCAGTTTTTTCCGCTGGTTAGGCATTCCGTCGATAATCAGCGTCTGAAGCTTGTCATTGAACTTATGACATTCTTCTTGCCAGTTGTAGAGAAGAGAGGTGGGGCAAACGACGAGTGCCGGATTCGTTGCATTTTCCTTCTGTTGGGTTAAAGCAACGATTGCTTGGAGGGTTTTTCCAAGTCCCATATCATCGGCAAGAATCCCGTTCAGATACATCAAACGGAGACGTTCGAGCCACTGAACGCCTTCTTCTTGATAAGGTCTCAATTCCGCTTTTACCGCTTTAGGAATCGGGGTGAATTCCAATACCTTTTCACCGAGCATTTGCTTTCTGATTTCTCTAAGCTTCGGGCTCATCTTAAAGGTTACGGGCAGCCCTTCGAAACTCTTTTCATCGATATTTGCTAAACTCCAAATGGGTCGTTCCAATCTCTTATTCTCAAGTTTTTCAATTGCAAGCTCATCAAAAAATCGGACAACGGCGCTCATCACCTCCAGATCCAAAACCAAGATTTTGGGGATTTTATGCGCCCCGTCTTTTGTCTTGCCCCCCTTTTTCTGTCCCGTATCGAGCTCGAGATACGCCCGCCGAGAAATGATACAGTCCCATAGCCGATCGACCATCACTCCTTCGAGACCGCCTTTAACGTCCAGCTGCATCTCATAAAGATCGAGACGGTCCAAGTGGGTTACGGATAAGGTAAATTGCGTCCGATCGTAAATAAATTGGTCTAAAAGATTTTGAGGACAATTAAACGTTACCCGATACTGATTGCGAGGAATGATATCGGTCATGAATTCGATAATTTTCTTTTCCGTTTTTGCCGTAAAGAGTTGTTGGTCGTTATCGAAAATAAAGTCCTGGAAAAGATCATCGATAATCTTTTGTTCCTCAACTAAATTCCGCGCTACAATCCCTTCTTGGGTGACAAAGGAATGAATGTCGGAAAACTTGAGTTTCTTAGAAGATGCGGGAACGACATGTTTGTCATACCGGAAAGAAAGCACCGCATCCAACTCTCCGTTTAAGAACGTTAAATCACAAATCGCCGCAATCGACCCGACAAAGGGAAGTGTCGTGAAGCGATCGATCACATCCGATATATCGACCTCTCCGAATCGAGCCATTTCGGGCAGAGCATTTTCGACAAAAGTGCCGAACAAAGGCTCCGGAACGGTCATTTCGCGCATCGGACGGAGGCTGCTCAAATGTTGTCTTGTAATGTGGTGGGGGAATCGATAATAGACGTGATTATAAATAATTCCGGGCTTGGCACACTCAAAAAAACGTGCATCTTCGAGCGGGATTTTTTGTTGATCGATCAATAATGTCGGATTCAATAAAATTTTGGTTGTCGGGGGATGGATATATTCAAGGGAAATATTGATTTGTGCACTGGATTTTGAAAAATGAATCGGAGACTCTAAATTTTCTTCAAAAAGGCAGAGGAGCGTCGGAAAATCGTCCTCTTGTAACGTCCATCCTTTTTGCTTTAAAAGACCCGAAGCGATTTCTTCGGCTTTTGCCAAGATCATTCCGAAAATCTTCGTATCAAGCTTTGCGATCCTCTCGGTCCGTTCATTTGCTATCTTTTGAGGCAGTTCGGCATGATCCATCACTAAACGAGCAATTCCTTGCTCACTCTTATCGAACGATTCGAGAGAAAACAAATGGCTTTTTCCGCCGACATATAGAGGTTCCTGGTACCGGACCGCTTCTAAAAATTGGCGAATGCTGGGAATGTGGAGCGGTTTGGATCTTGAAGGGAGGCGAAGAGCCAGCTGAATTTCGACATCTCGACCCTTCTTGGGAAAATGATAGATAACGGCCAGTTCCGCTCGTTCGATCTCTCTTTTATGCTCCGGCAAGAAGAAAGGAGATTTTGCCAGCAGGGCAGAGGCGCCGATATATTCCTTTAACAGCTCTTTCTGATACTCTTCATCTTTTCGCTCCGCTTCTTTGGACTCCGCCTGCTTAACAGCTTCAAGGAGCTTTTCTTTCTCCTCATCGCAGAAGCTTTCATCCTCCGTTACCTCTTCCAAATCGGTTTCTTTAGAATAGCTGACCAATATTTCATCCAAACAAGATTCCAGATAGTAAAGGACGGCCGCTAAATGTTGACAGTCGTAATTGTACGAACAATCGCAGTCGCAGTCGATCGTCTCGCTTTCCAATCGATCGAATTCGATCTCGCTTTCGTAGGTGTTTTCATATTGACCGATAACTTGGGCACTGACTCGAATAGTGTTGGCGTCCAAACGGAGAATTTTTGCCGATTTGACCTGTTTGTTGTCGAAAAGGTCTTTGCCTTCTTTTAAAATCGCCGGAGGAAAGTCCTGTTTAAGCTTTCTCAAATTCAACATCGTTACATTTACCTCGAAAAAATTTTACCCGAATACCGTCATCGATCGTTTTAATTCTTAAAAACACCCTTTTGGTTAAAAGAATTTCAACCCCTTTTCTCTGTATCCTATATCTACCCAGTTCTAGTCAAGACGGCGTGTAAAAAAATTCGTACCCCTCTTGATCCACCTTTCCTTTTGAAAAAAAATCCCGGACTGCTATGGTTGTTTAATCCATAGCGGTGCGGGTGTGGCTCAGTGGTAGAGCATCACGTTGCCAACGTGAGGGTCGTGAGTTCGAATCTCATCACCCGCTTTTATTGATTGACCGGGATTGATCTGATAATGATGACGGAAAATGAGGAAAAACGGAGAGAATATAAATCGGATACCGTTACCTTCACCATCGAGCGGAAACCGAAATGTATGGTCGAGTATCGAGTGAAAACTTCACCCGAAATCGTCAAAAAGACGCGAAGCGAAGCTGTCAAATCCGTTTCGAAAGAAGTCTCCGTTCGCGGTTTTCGTAAAGGGCGCGCCCCCGATCGGATCATCCTGAAAAAATTTCCGGGACCCGTTAAAGAAAGATGGGAGAAAGCCGTTGTCGATAAAACCTTCCACGAATGCCAAAAACTTTTCTCCAGCCCCATTTTAAGCAACGACGCTGAAATCCATTTCGATATTGCCGAACACTCCCCCGAGGAAGGGGTCGAAATAATATTTTCCTTTGAAACCGAACCCCTCGTCCCCGACATCCGATCGAATGGGATCGAAATCGAAGAGGTTGAAAGAGAAGTCGTCGACGAAAAGAAACTCGAGGAGACGCTGAAAACGATTCAAACCTACTTCGCCGAATGGGAAAAAATTTCCGGGCGCCCCGCAAAAGAAGGGGATTTTGCGGTTATCGATGTCGATCTGATCGAAAAAGAGCCCGCCGATACCATCCTATCAAACGCCCGTTTCGAAATTAAACGAGGGACGATGACGCATTGGATGTATGAAATGGTCGTCGGGATTGAAATCGGGGCATCCAAGGAAGGGCTGAGTCGACCCGATGAAGATGCTTCCGAAGAGGACAAAGAAAAGTTCCCGCCGAAGAAGGTCCGCTTAACCCTTAAAGGGATCGAAATTCCTCATTATCCGGTTATCGACGATGCCCTTGCTCAAAAGATGGGAACGAAAAATGAACGAGAATTGCGAGAAAGGCTCGAAAAACTTTTGAATACTCAAGCCGATGAAGCGGTCCGAAAAAAATATCGAGAGCAAATAAGCGCTTATCTTCTCGAAACCTATCGGTTCGAACTGCCCGAGACCCTACTGCAACGTGAAACCCGGTTCCGTATCAAGCAGCTCGTTCAAGATGTTCGGTTTCAGAGAAAACTGATGAAAATGGGTGAAGACGAAAAAAAAGAAGTGATTAAAGACCTCGAAGCTCAAGCCGAAAAAGCGGTCCGCCTTTTCTATATCTCCCGACAGATTACCCAAGATAACGGCATCGAGATCGGTCCGGATGAAGTGCATCGAGCGATCTCCACTCCCCTTGAAGCGATGTTTAGCGATCAATCGGATCTCTACACAGCGAAGGAACAATCTCAGGAACAAAAAGCCATCGCAACCTCTCGATTGCTCCTCGCTAAGGTGGAAGATTTCTTAATCTCAAAAGCTAAAATCGTCCCCCCTAAACACCAGGAAAAAGTTCCCTCTAAAAAAAAGAATGATGAAAAAAACGGATCCGAAGAAGAGACCGACCAACAGCACTTGACCTGAAGATCGGCTGCCGTCTATAAAAGGAGAAAACGTTAATACGAGGAAGTCTTTATGCCTTTAATCCCCTACGTCATCGAAGACACCGGACGCGGTGAACGTTCGATGGACATCTATTCCCGTCTATTGAAAGATAGGATCATTTTTATCGGAACGGAGATCAACGACCAGGTTGCGAATGCGGTCGTTGCTCAGCTGATCTTTTTAAAAGCCGAAGATCCCAAAAAAGATATCAGTATCTATATCAACTCTCCCGGCGGGTCGGTAACGGCCGGTTTTGCAATCTACGATACCATGCGTTTCTTAGGAATCGATATCCATACCTATTGTATCGGACAAGCCGCATCGTTCGGAGCTCTAATCCTGTGCGCCGGGACCAAGGGAAAACGTTTTGCCCTTCCCAATAGCCGTATTATGATTCACCAACCTCACGGCGGCATCACCGGCTCGTCGGCAGATATTCATATCCAAGCCCAAGAAATCCTCCGCATGAAGCAAACCATTGCAAAAATTATCGCCGAACATGCGGGTCAACCCCTCGAAAAGGTTTTGGAAGACTCCGATCGGGATTTTTTTATGGGCGTCGAAGCCGCTATAAAGTACGGATTAATCGATAGCGTGGTAACGCCGAGAACGAGGAACAAAGATCGGTGAGCAAATCTTCCCCGAAACCCCAAGCAATCGCTGCTTGTTCTTTTTGCGGTCGCACCGAAGAAACCGTTCAAAAGCTCGTCTCCGGTCCCAATGCTTTTATTTGTGATAAGTGCATCCGCCTTTGTATAGACATTATCGAAAAAAAGGATACGAAGCCTGAGACGAAACTTCTCAAACCTAAGGAAATCAAAGCTCGTTTAGATGAATATGTCATCGGGCAAGAAAAAGCGAAAAAGATGATCGCGGTCGCCGTTTATAACCATTATAAAAGGATACGCTCTCTTGCCAACGAATCCGAGGAAGTGCAATATAGTAAGTCGAACGTTCTCCTTTTGGGTCCGACGGGATCGGGCAAAACTCTGATCGCACGCACCCTTGCACAGGTTCTCGATATCCCTTTTGCAATCGCCGATGCCACAACGCTCACCGAAGCCGGTTATGTCGGAGAAGATGTTGAGAACATCATTCTCCGTCTCGTTCAAAATGCCGATTATGACATTGCCCGCGCCGAGCAAGGGATCATCTATGTCGATGAAATCGATAAGATCCGTAAAACAACGGGGAACGTTTCCATTACCCGTGACGTTTCCGGTGAAGGGGTACAGCAATCCCTTTTAAAAATTGTTGAAGGAACCGTCGCGAATATCCCGCCTAAAGGGGGGCGCAAACATCCGAATCAAGAATATGTCAAGCTCAATACGCAAAACATCCTCTTCATTGTAGGAGGAGCCTTCGTCAATCTCGATAAGATTGTTGCGAAAAGATTGGGAAAGGGGGTGATCGGTTTCGATACGAAAGAACAAGATCGCTCCTTCGATGCCACAGAGACGAATTACCTCTTGTCAAAAGTCGAAACCGAAGATCTCGTGGAATTCGGTCTGATTCCGGAATTTGTCGGTCGTTTCAACAGCATTGCCAATTGCAATGAACTCACCCTTGACGATCTGGTTGAAATCCTTGTAAAACCTAAAAATGCGATTACCCGGCAATATATCACCCTTTTTGCCGAGGATGGCGTCGAGCTCACCTTTACCGCCGACGCTCTAAAGGCAGTGGCGGCAAAAGCAAAGAGATCGGATACGGGCGCCAGAGCCCTTCGGATGATTGTAGAAACCTTGCTAATGGATCTGATGTATGAAGTCCCTTCCGATCCGAAGATTAAACGAGTCATCATTGAAGAAAAAACGGTAAAAGAGGATAAACCCCCCGTTATCAAACGCTCGAAGGGCAATCCGATTTAGTCCGAACCGTCTAATGCCAATCTTTGCATTTTACTCCACCTTTCGATTAATGCTTTCTTAACGGCGGAGAGTTTCGCATCAGCGGAGAATTCCTCATCTACATAGTCAACGAAGGGTTTCGCATCAGCGGAGAATTCCTCATCTACATTCTCAATAAAGCCTCCCCTAAGATTTACATCACCAGAGGATGCCCTATAATTTGCCACCTCACCAGCTAAGTCTTGCTCATCTACATAGTCAACGAAGGGTTCCGCATCAGCGGAGAATTCCTCATCTACATTCTCAATAAAGCCTCCCCTAAGATTTACATCACCAGAGGATACCCCATTATCTACATCATCAGAGGATGCCCTATAATTTGCCACCTCACCAGCTAAGTCTTGCTCATCTACATACTCAACGAAGGGTTCCGCATCAGCAGAGAGCTGGTTTTTAAACTTATCTAAACTCTCCTGCATTACATTGCGGATCGTCTCGCTTTCCCGATCAAAGTCTCCAATATTCGCATCTTCACCGAAAATAACCGCCGCAATCAAGAATTCCAACGCTCTTGATTCGGCCGGAAACTCGGCTGCCGGTCTTCCTTCAATAAATGTCGCTTTTTGATGATCCAAAGGCTCGGACGATGTTATGGCAGCGGCGACGTTATAGACAAGAACTCCCATATTCGTACTTATCTGCTGAAGCTCTTTATGGCTAGGATTATTCGGGTCGATCTTCAGCGGTTTCGATCTAAGCCCATTGCAAAGTTTTCGTCCGGAATTTTCTTCCGTCACAGTTTTTTCCGCATCCGCTGCAACGATCTCGACCACCTGTTTAATAAGAGCATTTCTCACAACAGCTGCTTGATGATGATCATTCTCCTTAATACCGAAATCAGCGTAGCTTTTAGGCGGTATTTGCTTTAAAAATTCTTTTGCCGGTTTTGTCGTTACAGTTCGAACCAACTCGCCTTTATCGTTTAGCCGTTCATGAGAAACCGAAACCTCTCTGTTAAGCTCCATCAACATGAATTGTAAAACGGTCGGATTCACTCCAAACGGTCGACGATTCTCACTGGTTAGCTTCTTAATCTCTTTTGTCCACTTAGCGATTTTTTTCTCATCGGCCCGATTTTTAGCCACTCTGCTCGGAGCGAGTCGTTTAATCTTTGCATTAAGTGCGCGTATTTTATCCGAAACGGCAGGGTTCAGCCCTGCAAGTTCATCTTGATGCCGATTTATATCCTTAATCTGTTTTTTTAGCGTATCGATTTTTTCTTTCCGCTCCCCGGACGTAGTCTCCTCCCTCCCATTATCGTTAAAAAGAACCTCTTCAAGCTTTTTAAGTTCTGATTGCAGCTGTCGTTTCTTGTCGTTCATGGTTTCAACGATAGTGCGTTGCACCCCAATCGCTCGACGGATGTCCTCTACGGCCTCTTTTCCCCGTTCATTAAACTTATGAACATCGCTCTTCAGCCGTCTTTTATCGGTCGTAATCAATCCTAAACGTTTCAGGGTTTTGATAAAAAATCCGTCCCCTTTCCCATGCAGCACCTTACTCCCTTGATCGCCTTGACAATTAAAGGGAGACAGTCCTGCGACATTCCCCTTGTTTCCGACCTCGGAAACGTAGCCGAGTCTTCCACCGGTCTCAAATTCACTCAATTTTTTCATCTGATCGTTCAGATCTTTTAGCGTATCGGAGAGCTCTCTTATTGCTTCATCTTTCAGATCGACCCCCGTCGAAGCAAAGTCTCGAACGAGCTGTTTGAGACCGCCGCCACCTCGAATAGGAACATCATCACGACCTTCATTTAGACCGAGGTCTTTCAGATCATATTTTCCTTTTATCTTCCCGTCGGGTTGATAGATGACGATCGAATGTCTGGCAATGTCGTAATAAACAGGATTTTCTTTTTTTAGATGCAGTTCATATTTCAATCGGGCAAATACATGATTGAATCGTTGTTGGCGTTCAACATCGGCTTCTATTCTTTTATCTTTACCTTCACCGACTATCTTACCCATCTCGATAGAACGTCCTACACCGCCGCTGCCCATCCGACTGTTAAGCCAAAGAGACGCTTTTCCCGTTGATAGGTACTCTTCCGGGTTAAACGCTT
>JBCDES010000060.1:0-6595 GCA_039179295.1 Chlamydiota bacterium | reverse complement strand
CAACACCAAGCCCCGCCTTTGAAATCGGCGGTATCCAAGACCCGCTAGAAATGTATCTTCAAGATTTGTATACGGTAAGCGCAAATCTTGCAGGTCTTCCGGCGATCAGTATTCCTTCGGGAAAAGATGCAAACGACCTCCCCCATGCCATCCAACTGTTGGGACCTCAAATGGGAGACGGAACAGTCCTGCAATTTGCCTATCAATTTGAACGGGAACTCCATTTAACGGGTTTCATCCCCCCACTCTTCGATCAAGAGGTATCGCCGTGACAGACACGTCTTATAACAATTGGGAACCGGTTATCGGGCTTGAAATCCACGCCCAACTGACCACTCGATCAAAGATCTTTGCCCGCTCGGCAAATCGGTTCGGTGACGAACCCAATACCAATATTGAAATCAATGATACGGGACAACCCGGAGCTCTTCCGGTACTCAATAAAGAGGCGGTCGATTTAGCCGTCCGCTTCGGTTGTGCGATCGATGCCGAAGTCGCTAAGTTCAGTAAATTCGACCGGAAATCTTACTTTTATCCCGATTCCCCTCGTAATTTCCAAATCACTCAATTCGATCTGCCGATCATTATCGGAGGAAAAATCGTTGCCGATGTCGAGGGAAAAACAAAGGTCTTTCAACTGCACCATGCCCACTTAGAAGATGATGCCGGGATGCTCAAACACTTTTCCGACTTTGCCGGAGTCGATTACAACCGCGCCGGCGTCCCCCTACTGGAGATCGTTTCCGAGCCTTGCATGTTTTCTTCAAAAGATGCTTTGGCTTATGCAACGACCCTAAAAGCGATACTCGAGTATCTCGACGTCTCGGACTGTAATATGGAACAAGGGTCGATGCGGATCGACACCAATATTTCCGTACGTCCCAAAGGAGACCAAACCCTTCGAAATAAGGTAGAGATTAAAAACCTCAACTCCTTTACCAATATGGCAATCGGGATTGAAGCCGAGATACGTCGCCAAATTCGCGCCTATACCGACCATCCGAGCGAAGATCCGGATCTCGTAGTCCCCAGCTCCACCGTCCGTCTCGACCTGGAAAAAAAAGAAACGGTCCTGATGCGCTCTAAAGAAGCAGCCAAAGATTATCGCTACTTTCCCGAGCCGGACCTTCCCCCGATCATCCTTACAACCGAATACATCGAAAAAATTCGTCGGAACCTCCCCGAGCTCCCGCATCAACGTCGCGAGCGCTACATACAAAAGCTCGGACTCACAGAGTACAACGCCTCTATTCTAGTGAACGATAAAGCCCTATCCGACTACTATGAAACGGCTCTCAAATCGTGTGACAATCCCGCAGCCCTTTGCAACTGGATTACCGTCGAATTCGTCGGTCGTTTTAAAGAATCGGGCATTCACCTCGCCGAGTCCGACATCCCGCCGCAGTACATCGCAAAACTCGTCTCTTTTATCGATTCAAAAAAAATTACGGGTCGAATCGCTAAAGAAATCGCAGATATCATGGCGACAAAACCGGGAAAAGATCCCGAGATCATCATCGAAGAAAATCCCGATTTCCAACCGGTTCATGATCGTTCGGCAATCGAGCCTTTCATCGACGAAGTCCTGGCGACCAATGTCCGATCGGTCGAAGACTTCAAACACGGAAAAGAGAAAGCCTTCAATTTTCTTGTAGGTCAAGTGATGAAACTCTCCAAAGGAAAAGCCTCGCCCGAAGTTGTAAAGAAACTCTTAACGGAGAAGATTGCTTAAGCTTCCCCTACACTCCATAAAAACATCAATCATATAAGGCGGCTGCATCATCCATTAAAAACCGTTTGCTCTCGCCGTCAAAAAAATACCCTGATCGACAATAGATAAAAGAGAAGTTTTACAAAGAATCAACGATTGCATTTCCAAAGGATTTTTTTTACATGGGAATCTTAGTCTATGCCGGTGACGGCGTCAGCCCCTTTTCTCTATCCGAGACCTTGAGAACCTTAAGAGAGGTCTCCGAGCGAGTCGAAGTTGTCGATCACCTCGTTTTAAAGGAAAAAAAATGGGAAAAAGATACGAAACTCATCGTTTTTCCCGGAGGTCGAGATATCCCCTATGACCGGAACCTTAAAGGCAAGGCAGCCGCAAAGATACGAAATTTTGTCGCACGAGGAGGGAGTTACCTGGGGATTTGTGCCGGTGCTTACTTCGGCACTCACGAGGTCGCTTTTGAGAAAGGAACCCCTCTTGAAGTCCATGAAAACAGGGACCTGAAATTTTTCCCCGGAGTCGCGGTCGGAACCCTTTACTCCGATGCCGATTTTTCTTATGAATCCGAAACGGGATCCCATCCTTCAGAAATTTCTTTTAACGGTCAATCCCTCTATCTCTATTACAATGGCGGATGCACCTTTAAAAAGGTTCGGCAATTCTCGAATGTGAAGATTTTAGCTACCTATCTCGATGCTCGGGATCAACCCGCAATCATCCATTGCGCAGTCGGAAAGGGAAATGCCGTTCTCTCCGGAGTTCATTTTGAGGTTAGCTCCGGCGCTCTAAAGGAAAAAGGTTGCACCCCTATCATCTTTGAACGGCTACAAGAGTCCGATCGGAAGCGGCAAAGTCTTATCGGAACCGTTCTGAACTATTTACTATGAAAAAATTTCGGATCGGTTTCAAAGACCGGCGACGTTTGCAATACGCCCGACGTTGAGGCGAAACTTTCGTTGCAGTCGTAGCGATCGAGCCTACCGATCGGTTTTCCAGGAACCGTTCGATCGCCTCCGACGACTACGGCGACAAGTCGGGCTCGGAGCTTTTTTCTAACCCTTTTTGAAACGAACCCAAAAACTGCCGAATGCGGATGCCGTTAACAGTTTCACGCCATCGAGCGGGAGAAACGGAACGAGTCCCGACATCAGACTTTGCTCGAAACTTAGGAAGCGTGTCAAACCGAAAACACCCGAAACGTAGATGATGATTTGACCGACTAAAATGCTCCCCGCAATCCGAAGAGGAGAAGGGTTTTTCGTAGCATCGACCATCTTTCCGATCACATAGGATGTAATAGGAAAACCGAATAGATAACCCGCCGACGGGAGAATAGCCCACATCGTATCGGAACCCCCTCCCGCCAGAAAGGGAAGACCGAGTGTGGCAAGCCCCAGATAGAGGAGCGAGCTGGAAAAAGCCTTTCCTCCTCCTTGAGTAACGGCTAACAAAAAAATCCCTAACGTTTGCAGTGAGATGGGAACGGGATGAAGGGGGATGCTGACTTGCGATAGAGCTGCAAGGAATAGACTGCCCGAAACGACCTGTGTCACGGTTCGAACGACCGACGCGGTTTTTTCGAACGAAGTCGGTGCCGATTCAACTAAAGTTTCCATTATAATACGCCTTCCGAAAAATACTCTCTTTTCATTATCATCTTTTCACCTTTTTTTAACTATCGTCGTCGAAGCTAACCGACATTGAGGGATGATACCCCTTATCGATTTAATTATTCAACGAATCGATGTCGTCGAAAACCTTTTTTTGAGTTTCGGCTCCCGGATTCTCGATGAAACGGACGTAATTCTCATTTAAACGTCTTTCATCTTCAAGTTTTTCTTTTTTAAGAGCAACGGAGGCCGTTTCATTCATCACCTCAAGAGCCTCCGACATCACCTTTCGAAGCTGAGCTTTTTTATGGGGCTCGATTTGGGGATCGTTATACTGCGTAAAAGCTTGTTGAAAAAGATCAACGCCCCGTTTATACCTATCTCGGTATTCCCGTATTTGTTCTTGAGAATATTGAGGTTGTCCAACCCCTTCGACACCGCTCGGCTCCACTATCCGTCATCCTATCATTTTTTCTTCCTATTATTTTCTTTAGTCTATAGAATCCTTTTTATTCAATACGGATCGATATCGAGGGAATTTTGATGAAAAAACCGCTCCTTTTATTGCTGGGCATTTCAAGCGCACTCTTTGCCTGCGCCGTCGAACCTCTCCCTTCACCAACACTTCCCGACCATCCCCCTCCGTTAGACATCGTCGATCGCCACCTCGAGCAAGCACAAAAAGATTTCGAGATTGCATCCAAACTATTCAATCCTTGGTATGCGGGTCCCCTCCTTACCTCCGGCGCACACAACGTCTCTCCTGGAACCCTTGTCGTCCAACCCTACCTTTTTTTCAAAAATACCTTTGCCAAATTCGATGGAAACCGGAAATCGGTCAACATTAAAAATATTCGGACCGTGCAGCCCCTTGGTATTTTTCAAATGGGATGGTTTTCTTGGCTGGATTTCACGATTACCGCGCAAGGCTTCTATAATAAGCAATCCGACCAACAGTGCTTTTACTGGGGAGATACCTCCCTTTCATGGGGAATTCAGCTGCTAAAAGAAACGCCCGATCGTCCGGCCATGCGCCTATCGATTGGAGAAAGCTTCCCAACGGGGCGCTATGAAAAATTAAATCCGGAAAAAAACGGAATAGATGCAACCGGTTCCGGAGCCTACACCACGACGACCTCTTTAAGAATCTCAAAAGTTTTTTGGTCGACTCTAACCCACCCCTTTTCCTGGAGGCTCTCTTTAAACTACAGCATTCCGACGACCGTTCAAGTCAATCAATACAATGCATATGGAGGCGGAATCGGAACAAACGGTCGTGTCCGACCCGGAAATAGCATCGAAGTCGATACTTCCATTGAATTTAGCTTCTCTCAAAAATGGGTCCTGGCGCTCGATCTGACCTACAGTTACGCAAATCGCACAACTTTTTCCGGGATGAAAGGGGAAACTGCCAATCAAAAGCCCGCCTCCGTCGGCGGTCCCTCCAATGAAAGCTTAAGTTGCGCTCCGGCGCTCGAGTATAACCCTTCGGACCATCTCGGGCTTCTGGCAGGTGTCTGGTTTACCGTTACGGGAAGAAACTCCAGCGATTTTATCGCAGGAATTCTCACGATGTATTATGCTTGGTAGTGCATCTCGTTTGAAGGGATGTGAATCCGGGTTCGATCACGGACGGGAAAACTTAGAGTAAAAAACTCCAAAAATCAGACATTTGCCGGTTAAAGACCTTTTTTATTCCGTTTCGATGTTACCGGAAGAAATCCGCCCCCGATCGCGACAGACTCAATGGGTGAAAAAATGAAGTTTTAAAGGGTAAACGATGAGAGAAGTCGGTAGAAATGAGCCTTGTCCTTGCGGCTCCGGAAAAAAATATAAAAAATGTTGCCTTCAAAAATCGAGCGCTAAAAGACATTGCTTTAATGTAATCGATCCTTCTTCCGTTCAATCAAGTATGAGTCGCATAACGGCTATGGTTGCTAAAACCTTTGATGCCGATACCGCCGTAACCCCCGCAGAAGGATTGGAAAAAAAGGTTCGTCAAAAAGACCCTTCGTTTAAAGAGGATAAAGAGGCTTGATCCATATACGGACCATTTGATATAGTGATCGCTTTAGATCGGCTGGAGTAGCTCAACTGGTAGAGCACCCGACTTGTAATCGGACGGTTGAGGGTTCAATTCCTTTCTCCAGCAAAATTTTTAGGTTCCGCCCCCGACATTTGAAAACGAGACGAGTTGTGAATTCCGACGGCGGTGCCGATCCCTCCGTGGGGGGGGTGTCGCATAGTGGCAATTGCAATGGACTGTAAATCCATCGACTTCGGTCTCCGCCAGTTCGAGTCTGGCCGCCCCCATCCGATTATAAAATTCAAAAGACCTATCGTCCATCCCCATTTCGGTTCGATCCCTTTAAGCAATCGAATGCCCTTGGGTCCTTATCTCACGGCGGACCCCAACCTTCGTAATCTCCGAATCGATGTATTGCGATTCATTTTTCTCTCAAAACCCATTGGCGTACCTTTGATCAATACGCTTGGAAACGATTTCGGAATCGGCAATCAATTCGCAGCACTTTTCAACAACTAGCGCAATATGATCGCGCTTTCACTGCCACTTTTCTTCGGCTTCTTCTCCCGATACGTAGCTCGTAAATTCTCCTCTTTTCATCAGAACCGAAGAATGGTCGGAACGTCTCAAAACAACAATCGGAATCGAGCGATGCACCGATTATCATCAGAGAATCTCTCCGGAAAACCCCTCATAGGGCTACGAGAGTCTTCTGATAAAATGCGACTATGCAACGGGGCAAACGACTCGAAGCGAAAGCTAGAAAAGCGTTTGAGAAAGACACGGGACTCGTTGGCCGGTCCGACGTACTCATCCGCCTCGAACATGTTTACAGAAAAGCCAATTGCTCCGGAATTGGAATTGTCCTATGCCGTTTGCCGAAAAGACAACAAAAGCCGGGTGAACATTCAACTTGGGGCTCATGGGTTTTTTATGATCCTCTAATCACACAGCCAGATCAAAAACCAATACGGAGTTCTACCGATTCAGCATTTTTTTATCAATACGTCGGTTCGGATGGTTGCTTTAGCAAGCTTTTACTTGGTTCAAATACCGATAGTCACAGCTTTGGAAAAAGCGAACTTCCCAAAGTGTCGCCGGGTATTAATAAAGAACAACCGTTCGCCCTTAAAACACTTTTATCGAGCGGCACCCGCTAACTTAAGCTACGGTTTGTTTATTTAAAGAGCTGCAGCCGATTCGTTGTTTTATTAACAAATTTTTTCATCGCTT
>JBCDES010000064.1:0-6073 GCA_039179295.1 Chlamydiota bacterium | reverse complement strand
AGACAAAAGGGGCTTTGATATTGAGGACAGTGACTCCGCTGAAGCTGAAGATTACGACAAGCTAATGCAAATCAAAACCGTACTAGAAATGCACGGAACCTTTAAAGGGATCAATCGCAAAATCAAACATGGGAAACCATCCGAAAGACGCGAGCTTTTTTGAAAGCTCCGATTACCACTCCGCAAGGCGGAGGGTTTAAAAGTTTAAATGTCACCATCCGAACAATGCTCGGTCTATATGCCAATATCCGCCCCTGCGTTTCTTATTCCCCTTTCGTAGCGACAAAACACCCCGAGATGGATGTCGTCATCGTTCGCGAAAATGAAGAAGACCTCTACTCGGGAATCGAATACCGGCAATCGCCCGAAGTCTGCGAGTCGATTAAGTTAATCTCTCAGCCCGGATCGGAAAAAATTATCCGCTATGCTTTTGACTATGCAAAAACGAATCACCGAAAAAAAGTCACCTGTTTTGTCAAAGACAATATCATGAAGCTCTCAGACGGACTGTTCCGTCAAGTCTTCGAAACGGTCGCAACCGAATACCCCGATATTGAAAGCAATCATTGGATCGTCGATATCGGTGCGGCAAAACTTGCCGATACTCCCGAAGCTTTCGATGTGATCGTGATGCCCAACCTTTATGGCGACATCCTTTCCGATGTGGGAGCTCAAATCGCCGGCTCGGTAGGGCTCGTCGGCTCGGCAAATATCGGAGACCACGGAGCGATGTTCGAAGCTATCCACGGATCCGCCCCCCGTCGAGCGGGTCAAAATGTTGCAAATCCTTCGGCTCTCATCTTGGCTTCGGTTTTAATGTTGGTCCACATCGGACAAGGTGATCGTGCCGAAAAGATCCACAACGCTTGGCTTACAACTCTTGAAGACGGAATCCACACTTATGACATTTATAAAGAAAGGGTCAGCAAAAAAAAGGTGGGAACCCGAGAGTTTGCGGAGGCGGTGATCGAACGCTTGGGACAAAAGCCGTCTCGACTTCAACCGGTTTGTTATAAAACTCAGGGGAAAAAAAGAGAACCCCTCAAGCGGAAACGGATCCGCACCGAGCGACAACTTGTCGGAGTCGATTTATTCATTTACTCTCCGGAGTCTCTCGAGGTTTTTGTTTCTAAAATCACCGCCGAAAGATTTAACGACTATAAAATCGAGATGATCGGTAACCGCGGCGCCCGCGTTTATCCCAACGGAATGGCGGAAACCTTTTGCATCGATCAGTGGCGTGTCCGTTTCAGACCCGAGAGAGGGGTCTGCACGCAAGAGGGGATTGCGAAACTTTTCGCTTCGATTGCGGCTGCCGGGTTTGACATTATCAAAACGGAGCATCTCTATGATTTCGACGGAATACCCGGTTATTCCTCTCCGAAAGGTTGAAACGGACGATTTTCCAGCCGGTTTTTGATATCTGCCAGAAATTCGCAGCCGTACATGCCGTCGATGACCCGGTGATCGAAAGAGAAGGACAGGTAAACCGTCGAGCGAATTCCGATCGTATCATCATCCAAAGCAACGACTTTTTTGGTCATCGCACCGACTCCGAGGATGGCGACTTCCGGTTGACGAATGATCGGGGTTCCGATCAGTGCTCCCGACATCCCGAAGTTCGTCACGGTAATGGTTCCCCCCTTCACTTGATCGGGTTGAAGATTTCCTACCCGGGCTTGTTCGGAAAGCGTTGCGATCGTCGAAGCGATTTCCTTAAGGGTCAGTCGATCACAGTTCGCAATCACGGGAACCAAGATTCCCTGAGCGACACTCACGGCAATGCCCAGATTCACATTTTTCTTAATCATTATCGTATCTTTTTCCAGCGATGCATTGATCATGGGGTATTTTGTCGCAGCCGTTGCCACCGCTTTGGCAATATGGGTTGTAATCGTCATTTTGTAGCCGTTTTCTTTAATGAAGCTCTCTTTGTTTGCCTCAAGCCGTTTCATAAGAGCCGTTACATCGACTTCGTTGACAAGTGTCGCATGGGGTGCGGTATAAAAGGAATCGACCACGGCGTCGGCAATCCTCTTCCGGATCGTCGACATCTTAACCCGCTCCACTTCTCCTATATGTTCAACCGGCGCCTTTCCGTTTTCGAGATATCTCTCCAGGTCCCGTTTTGACAGCCGTCCTCCGATTCCCGTTGCGGGAATCCGTTCGAGCTCCGAAAGGTCGATACCCTTTTCCCGGGCAATTTTTAAAACGACGGGTGTATGAAATCCTTTTTTAGAACGGTCTTCGACCTCTCCTTTTCCGTCCGCCGTTTCGTCCGTTACTTGCTTGCTACGCACCGACTCGGCGGTTGCAATCACTGCCAGAGGCGCTCCGATATCCAACTCTCGATCGGGATGAGCGAGAATTTTTTTCACTTGTCCCGAAACGGGAGCGGGGATCTCGCTATTCACCTTGTCGGTGGAGACTTCTAAAAGAGGCTCGTCCAGTTGAACGCTATCCCCCTCTTTCTTGAACCATCGAACGACTGTGGCACTAACGATACTTTCTCCCAGCTTGGGAAGTTTTATCTCTACTTCGTCTGACATCAACCACTCTCACCTATAGCCCGATCGATCGAGCTATAGCTACTCCAACCACGTAACGGCATGATATTTCTTTTCATCGAGCTGATTTTCTTTCTTTGCGATAAAAACGGCCACGACGGCATCTCCCAAGATATTGACAACGGCCGAGACCATCTCTCTCAACCGATCCACCCCGGCAACGAGGGCGATTCCCTCTAACGGAAGTCCCAGGGCATTGAGGACGACCGAGAGCATAACAATTCCCGATCCGGGAATCCCCGCAGCACCGATTGCCGAAACGACGGCGACGAAAATCAGGATAAAGACCTTGGCAACCGTCATTTCAACCCCATATGCCTGTGCGATGAAAATAGCGGAGATCACTTGCCCGATTGCAGCTCCGTTCATATTGATCGTAGAACCTAGGGAAAGGACGAACCCGGAAATATCGGGGGCGATTCCCAAATGGTTGCGTGCACAATCTAAAGAAACGGGAAGGGTTGCCGAACTGCTACTTGTTGTAAAAGCCAGAGCAATCGCATCTTTCATCCCTTTAAAAAAAGGTGCTACTTTCAGTTTCGCTAAATAGCGGAGGGACAGGGCAAAGACGAAGGAGATTTGAAGCGCACAAGCAATATAATTGCAAAGGAGAAATTTAAATAATTGCAGGACCAGATCGATTCCGACAGTGCTTACCGCTACGGCAATCAATGCAAAAACACCGTAAGGAGCAAGTCTCATGATAAGGTGTGTTAAAGAGTACATCGTTTCACTGACCGACTCTAAAAGTCTTAAAATAGGCTTTCCTTTTTCCCCCGTCATCGTGATGGCAAAAGCAAAGAAAATGGCAAAAACAATGATTTGCAAAACATTGCCTTCGGCAAAAGCCGCAAAAGGATTGGATGGGATAATTCCGGAAAGAAAATCGATGATTCCCATCGTTTGTTTCGAAGAGAGATTCTCCGGAGGAATGGAAAGATGAAGGGCCATTCCGGGCTTCACGGTAAAAACCAGAAGGAGACCGAAGCAAGTCGCGACGATTGTCGTCGCCAGATAAAAGAGGAGCGTTCGGATTCCGATGCGACCGAGTTTTTTCGGGTCACTGATATGACACATTCCGACGACCAAGGATGAAAAAATGATCAGACCGACAAGCATTTTTAAAAGATCGATAAACGCTTTTCCGAAACGCTCCGAAATCAGATAAAAGAAATGGGTAATCGAATAGTCGAAAACGACGAGTTCTCTTTTTCCTATAACAAGCCCTGCAATCATTCCCAGAACAAGACCGATAACGATTTTAATCCACGGCTTCATCCGAACTCCTTTTTCGGGAGGATCGCATCGATTTTTTCGAGAAGCTCTCCGTAACGCTCTTTACCGGTAATTACTTGCAGCTCCGCTCTCAGATAGCCCAGCGGCAAAGGAAGCTCTAAACCGACCGGCAACTTGACCCAATCTTTTTCCGAGCAAACAATGATGTCACACCCCCTTTCGACACAACGCTGAGCGAATAAGGCGAGCTCCCGTTCCGTCGGACCGGTATGGTCCGGAAGGGTCCACTTCTGCGCAATGTCTCCTCTCATTTCGGACAGGGTTTTAAAAAAAGAATCGGGTTTGCCCAAACCGCAAAATGCCGCAATTCTTCGACCTTTCAGATCGGGCAACCGTTCTCCCGTTACCGTTTCGATTTCTTCCGGTACCATTCGGGTTCCGATCATCGGAGCCGTTGTCCGGGCGCCGATCTCTTTTTCCAGCTCATGAAAATGATTTAAATCTTGGGTATGGTTCACAATGATTGCATCGGCAGATTCCAGACGTTTCGGAGAGTCGCGGAGATACCCTCGAGGGAGAAAAAACCCCCGACCGTAAAGATCTTCCCCATGAAGCATCACGATCTCTAAATCGCGATAAAGTGAGCGACATTGCATTCCGTCATCGATTAAAATCATATCGGCATCGTGATAAACGGCCCGTTCGGCATTCAGAACACGGTCTTTTCCGACAAAGAGGTCGACCTCGGGAAGGGATTTGAAGAGAAGATAGGCTTCGTCTCCACACAATTTCGGGGTCATTCTTGACCGTTCGATCAAATGGAGGCTTCCTCCGATCTTGTCTATTTCCGATCGATAGCCCCTGGTCAATATAGACACCTTCCCTTTGGATCGAAGATCTCTGGCCAATCGCCGGATAAACGCCGTCTTACCCGTTCCTCCGGCAATGATATTTCCGATGCTGATGACGGGAACGGCGACTCTATTCTCCTTGAACCAACGATGATCGAAGGCAAAATTGCGTAGCTTGACCCCCAACTCGAAAATACTACTCATCGCGCGAAGAACTCCCCTAACGAAAAAGCCTCTTCGCTTTCCTTCGATGACATCGATGATATAGGATTGAGTACCTAGCATGCGCTCGCTCCGACATTTTCCCGTTCAACCCTTGTCGCAGGATAAAAAAGCTCCCTCTCAACCAGTTCGATAATGATATGAATCGCTGCCATATGAGCTTCCTGAATCCGATCCGAAGTCTCAAAACCCGAGACGATCCATTCATAATCACCCCGTCCTTTCAAACGACCGCCGTCTTTACCTAAAAAAGCGATCACCCGTAGTCGTTGTTTCTTTGCCCGGTCAACCGCTCGAATAAGATTGACCGAATTGCCGCTCGTCGTGAGTGCGATAAAGAGATCGCCCGGTTTCCCATGAGCTTCGACCCCTCTTGCAAAGACTTCATCAAACCCCAAGTCATTTCCTACGCAGGTTAAGTGAGCCGGGTCGGCTAGGGCAATGGCGGCGAGTGGCGGGCGGTTGTTTCTAAACAGACCGGTAAGCTCTTCGGCAAAATGGATCCCGTCGCAAAGACTTCCCCCATTGCCTGCGATGATCGGCTTGCCCCCATCTTTGTAACAGTCAACGATTGCCCCGGAGACATCCTCAATAAACTTCAGTCCGGCTGTCGTCGTCAGCGATTCGATTGCTTTCATCCCGTCTTTTGCAGACTTTAAGATTGCACTTTGCACATTTGCCTCAATGATTTCTTTATTAAAAGTGGAGCTTAGCAAAAATCGATATAAAAATCCAGTTGACCCCTTTTCTCGAGTCGAATTCCGACCGAATCTCAAGCCGAACGTTGCGATAAACGGTTGCCATCGACTAGACTTATCGGTAGGGGAAGCAATCTTAACTTAAACTGAAAAAAGTCATGGATAACCGACAATCGATAGCCGAGAAAAAGCAAGCAGTCATCGACGAGGCAAACAAAATGTTCAGCCGGGGCGGCATAGATATCGTAAAGCTATGTCATTGTTTTGAGATCAAAGTCTTCGGCGATTCCGATCTCGATCCGAATGCATTCAACGCAAAAATTACCTGTGAGTCAAGCAAGTATGAAATCGTGTTCAATTCCAACCATCCGTTCACTCGAATCAGATTCTCGATCGCACACGAACTCGCCCACTTCATTCTCCATCAAGAGATGATAACACTACAAGGACTTCATAGAAGTGAAGATGGGTCAACGAAAGAAAAGGACGCGGATGATTT
>JBCDES010000058.1:0-6868 GCA_039179295.1 Chlamydiota bacterium | reverse complement strand
CGGCTTCCAGCCGCGGGGGGCCCAGGCACACCGCTCCCGTCACCAACGCCGCGCGCTCACGATTGACTACCTGCGGCTGTTAAAAGGGAGGCTTCGCCAGACCGAGAGAAGGTGCTGGCTAGCAGCTCTCTTTTTTACTTCTTTTTCTCTCCATTCGAATGAGGATTGCACTTTTGAATCGATACCGCCACAAACGGAAAAATCGTTTAAATTAAACTTTCAAGACGTTTCGATGGTCGAATTTTTACGCTTCGTCAGCGAAGTTTCCGGAAAGAATTTTATTTATGATAAAAAAATCTTGGATTTTAAGATTAACGTCTTAACCGGACAGGCAACAAGCCCCGAAAAGATTTTAGAAATCCTGCTCGATCTCCTCGACCAACAAGGAATCAAGACCGAACAAAAAGGGGAATATTATCTTGTAGAGAAGATGGAGGAGTGGGAGCTCAAAGAGAAAAAGAGGTTGAAACTTGCTAAGTACAACGGTGAATCGGTTCGGAAAGGGGAAGTTCGAACCGTCAGCGATGTCGATAGGTCTCGATTTCTCCCCTTTTATGCGTATCGAAACAAAGGGGACTTTTCCGTTTATAAATTGCAGTATCACGTAGGAGCTGAAATATTATCGGCGATTAAAAACGTGTCGACCACCTTAAAGCATAGTCCGAGCGTACCCAACGATCTCGTTCAAGCGATCGATTCGATGCAGTGGGTGCAGTCTACAAACTCCATTCTTTATTCCGGAACAAAAAACGGCATCGATGAACTGACCGACCTGATCCAAACATTGGATGTCCCTAAAAAGCAGGTCTTCATCGAAGTGCTCGTGATTGAAACGGCTGTTCGCAAAGGACTGGAGTTCGGTTTGGAATGGGCTACGGGGGGTCAATACCTCGATAAATTCGGCTACGGAATGGGTCATTTCCCCGCGGGTCCTAAGCAAGCCCCTTTTGCACAAACGATGCAAGGGATCGACAAGACGACCACCCCAAGCGGAACCGATCAATTCCCTATCGGTCGGGGGTTTGATTTAGGAGTCATCGGCGATATCATTCTACACAAGGGCAAAAGTTATTTCTCGTTAGGAAGTTTAGTCTCTGCTCTTCAAGCTGACGGCGATAGCACCATTGTTCTCAATCAAAAGATTATCGCCCAAGACAACAAGCTTTCGAGAATCTTTGTTGGAGATAATCTTGCATTTACCGGATCTACGGTTGAAACGATCGGTGCATCTCAACAAACCTCAACCAATATCGAGTACCGCGATGTCGGGGTCAAGCTCAATATCACACCCCTTCTCGGAGATGAGGATGTGATCACTCTCGAGATTTCCGAAGAAATTACGAACGTGATTCCCGATGGCAACGCTGCGTACGGAATCAATACGACAAAAACGGATATGGCAACACATGTCCATGTTCCCAATCAAAGTTTTTTGGTACTAAGCGGTATGACTCGCAATACTAAGCGAAACCGTAAATCGGGTATCCCTTGCCTTGGCGGTCTGCCCGTTATCGGCGCCGCTTTTAGCAAATCCGCTCAAGCTGATGAAAAGCGAAACGTCATCGTTTTTGTTCGCCCTCAAATCGTTCACTCGGGACAGGAATACCAAAACATCACGGCATTCCAACAAAACCAATTTAAAAACGGAGCCGTCTTTCCCGGAGACTTCCGCAAAGATATCGATATGCTTCAAAGAGAGAGGATAATCAATGGAAAAAGTGAACCGACAACCGAAAATAGCACCTCGATTACGGCAGACACAAACGGTACCAGCTCGTGACCCCACCCTTTTTAATGCCTTTCTATCGGGGTTTACTAAAGAGGAGCAAAAGCAATTTTTAAAAAATATGACCCGTCACTTTACTCATATCGTTATGCGCCACATGCGAAAGATGAAAGAGGCTAACGAGCGGATGAAGGAATCTTTTCAAAAAAAATAGTTTCCGATTATCCTTTTCACCATGACTTCCGTGAAAAGAGTTTTTCCCGTTTTAACGGTATTGTTTTTAGGATATTTGGGTTATTCCCTCGTCATCCCTCTCTTTCCTCCGTTGTTCTTAGACCCTATACATGGGTTTTTGCCGGATGATCTTTCTCAAGGAAAGCGACGCATCCTTCTCGGAATGCTTTTTGCAATGTATCCCTTAGGGCAGCTGGTCGGAGCTCCTTTTTTAGGCAAACTTTCCGACAATTATGGGAGAAAGCCTATCCTTTTGCTTTCGCTTCTGATTGTCATTCCGACTTATTTAAGCTCTGCTTGCGCTGTTTTTTTTACTTTCCCACTACTCCTTTATATCGGTCGCTTTTTCAGTGGGCTCCTTGAAGGTAATATCGTCATCGCCCAAGCGGCTATCGCCGATATCAGTGAAGACACCGAAACGAAGACCAAGCACTTTAGCTGGCTTGTTTGCTTAAGTAGTACCGCTTTTTTTTTCGGTCCGTTAATCGGAGGAAAACTGGCAGACTCTTCTATAGTGAGTTGGTTTCATTTTAATACCCCTTTTTGGGGTGCGGCGGTTCTGACCTTCATCGGTTTTTTTATCGTTCTTTCCCTCTTCAAAGAAACCCATACCCCCGATAGAGAGATGAAAGTCTCTATTAGGGCGATAGCAAAAAATTTTACCGGCGGGCTCCGATATAAGCGTCTGCATATGATCTACTGGGCAAATCTTTTTGTTTTTTTATCGCTTTTTTTCTACCTTAACCTTTTCACGGCTTATCTCGTGGCACGCTTTCAATTTCCCGTATCAATGCTCGGCAAATTCTATGCTTACCTTTCTCTCCCCTTTATCATAGCCCCTATTTTTTTTAGGATATTTAAACGGTGGACTTCTAAGCAGTCGATGTGTTTCGGTAGTCTTTGTCTATCTATTTCTTATCTGATTTTTGTGGTTCCTCCCTCTCCTCGGGCTTTGTTGATTACCCTTGTTCCGCTAGGTTTTTTTCAATCGATGGGGTTCGCATTTCCCGCTTTAATGGTTTCCGATGTTGTCGGTAAAAAAGAGCAAGGGATTGCCTTGGGAACGAACCAATCGATTCAAGTCTTTGCAGAAGCGGCAACCGCTTTGGTCGGCGGCTTTTTATTAGCTTTAGAAACAACCGTCCCTATCTATGCGGCAGCCGCTTGTGCATTGATTGCTTCTTCTATCTTATTCATTCGGCGTTAAGTCTCGCTCTACTTGAGAAAAGGTTGCTTTAAGGGTCGGTTAAAGCAACAGAAACGGCATAAGCTTTTCTTAGAGCCTTTTGGACTGAAAATAGAACCTATTTGTATGGGAGGAACATAGTTCTGTTTTTTTTTTGCTTTTCAAACTGTTGATTTTAAACGCCTCTTTTATAGTGAAGAGAAGAGCGAAGACAACGGTTTTAAAAATCTCGTATCATATTATAACGAGTTTCCGGCTTCGTTAGAGACCTGATAGGAATCGACTTTTTTAATTGCACAAAGTTCTACTCTGCGACTTGACTATTCGAGAATGATTAAAGTAGCCCGGAAAAGTTGCGATCGGAAATCACAAAAGAGTCTCTGTACGCCTGTTCGAGGATCGACTCGATAAGGTTAAATAAAATAGCGATCAAAGGTAATGATGGATTTTTATGGGTTCTAAATCATCATTCGGTGTGAACCCGAAGATTTTTCCATAAAAATAGAGCTCGCTATCGAGTGCTTTTTTAATGTTGTCGGCTATTCGAAACCCATGACCTTCTTTTTCAAAGAAGACGTAAGCGACGGGAAGCTGTTTTCGATTCAAAGCTTCAAACATCTTTTCCGATTGGATAGGAGGGACGACTTTATCTTCTCCTCCCTGAAAGAGGATAACGGCGCAGGCAAGCTTTTCCGTGTGGTGGATCGGACTCAGCTCTCGATAACGCTTTTTTTCCTCGGGATAGGGACCGACTAGGTTATCTAGATAATGGGCTTCGAATTTGTGTGTATCGTTTGTCAAAGCCTCTAAATCGGAAATGCCGTAGTAGCTTGCTCCGGCTTTGAAGACATCGCTGTAGGTGAGTGCTGCAAGGGTAGTATATCCTCCGGCACTTCTCCCTTTAATCGACATCCGGTTCGGATCGACTTTCCCTTTCTTTGCTAAGTAGAGAGCGCCGTTTACGCAGTCATTGACATCGGTAATCCCCCAGTTTCCTTTCAGACGTTCTCGATATTCTCGACCATAACCGGTGCTTCCTCCATAGTTGACATCGAAATAAGCAAAGCCTCTAGATGTCCAAAACTGTATTTCTAAGCTTAAAACCGGGTCTGCCTTTGCCGAGGGTCCTCCATGGCTTTTTACAATCAAGGGGGGAGCGTCCGTTCCCCGATAGTTCTTATTCTTCGGAGGATAGAAAAATCCGTAGGCCGTTTTCCCGTCGGTGGTGGGAAACTCGATCGTTTTAGGGAGAGAAATGGAGTCGAGACGTAATGGTAACCCTTTTGATTTTCGAATGCATTGTAGCTTGTTATGATCGGTATCGTAACAAGCGAGAATCTCCATATCGGTTGGAGATGCCGCTGTAAAATAGAGGAGGTTTCGAGCGACCTTGAAACGATTATAGCCGGTAAAAGGGAGATCGAGGGTTTCTAAATTTTTTGTTTCGGGGTCGATAATTCCTAGGAAATCGGTTCCTTTAATCGTGTAGATAGCGGCAATACGCCCGTTTTCTAAGAAACCGTAGCTTTCCAGTCCGAAAATCCATAGGGGTCGTCCGAATTCTCCCTCCATTGGGTAGAGACATTCGCCGCTTTCTCGGTAGAGATTCCACCAGCCGCTTCGATCGGAAACATAATGAAGGGTCCCCCCTTTTGACCACATCGGTTGGAAAATGGACTCACCCGTTCCGCCGGCAATCACCGCCGCTTCACTAAACATTCCGTCTTCGGTCAGTTTTGCTACGTTAAGCGTTGTTTCGTCCCAAGGCATGTTGGGGTGATTCCAGGAAAGAAATGTTAGGTGAGTCCCATTCGGATGGAGGTTCGGCATGGAATAAAAATCTTCTCCCTCAGCTATGACTTCGATTTCTGCATCGATTTTTACCAAGCGGTTGATCACGCCGTGCCCCGGGCGGTGCTCTTCTTCAACCGCGTAGATAACATTTCTTGTCGGATCATAAATCGGGTTTGCATACCGTTTGTTTTTTGCCGTCGTAACGGGATGAATGTTTCTCTGCGGGTCCGAGCGATAAAACCCTTGATCACTGAAGTTTGAAAAGTAAACGGTTCCGTTATGAACCGTAAAAGAACCGCCACCATATTCATGAACCCGAGTACGCGCGCTATACGGGGCTTGAAGCACATCTTGACATTTTCCATTTTTCCATCGGACAATCACACTGCGCCCTTTTTCTTCCGGGCGAGTTTCATTCCAATATAGTTCCGTCCCGTCGAGGATGATATCTCCAAGCTTTATAGAGGATTCGACAATCGTTGAGGCGGTGATTGAGGATTTCCAACAACCGTGCGGTTCGGCTTTAGTCATAGTCGTGTGAGACGGGGCATTTTAGTTTGAATTTTTGCTTAAAGAGTACCGGTTAGATGATATTCTTAAAATTGCAAATATAGAAAATAACGGTAAAAAAGGGAAGACCGATTCGTTATCGCTATCTCTTTATGAGATCTGTCGACTCGTTGAGCAAGCCTCTATTTTTTCCCGCTCTATCCTCCGAAGACGAATGAATCGATCATCCTGAGACTGAAATATGGTCCTCGATCACGAAAAGGGATCGGCTTCGGCAACAATCGCCCCGATGCTGACGTTCTTAGCGCAAGTAGTTCGATCCTTTGCGTAGGCTGATTAAAGCAAGTCCGTAGCAAACGATAAAAAATAAAAAGGTGGCCGATCCGGACAGTAAAAAATGTATATCCGATTTTCCAAGAAATCCGTAGCGGATTCCGTTAATAATATAGTAGATAGGATTGATATGAGATACCTTCTGCCAAAAAAAATGGGTGTTTTCCGGTCTGAAAAAGACACCTCCGAGGTAGATGAGCGGAAGAAGAATCAGCATGCTTACGGCCCCGACATGCTCAAAAGTCTTGGACCACATACCGATCGCCGTCCCCAAATTTCCAAAAGCAAGACCTCCGAAGAATGCAAAGAAGAGGAAGATGTAAGGGTTATGAAGGACGAGAAACTTTCCTTGGAAAATCAGTAAAAATACTTGCCCTACGAGATAGGTAATAAGGGCTACGAGAAGAGCTCGAGTTAAAGAAGCGAGACTTTTTGCCAGACAGATTTGTTGAAGGGTAAGGGGAGAGGCGCGATGATCTTGAAGTTCGTTCACATATTTTTGCGTCATAATGCTACTTGTTGCATTGTCAAAGGCATTTTTAATGATAGACATAGCGATCAGACCGGGGATTAAAAAAGCTAGATAGGAGATATTCTCATCGATTTGTATCGAATGACCTAAACTGACTCCGAAAATCAACAGGTAGAGAAAGGAGTTGACGATTGGCGCTCCAAGGGTTTGAAAGGGAACTTTAAAAAAACGGGTGACTTCTCTTTTAAAAAGACCGGAAATCTGTATCCACCGGTTCATCGGACTTTCCTATTTAGTATATTGTGCATCACATCCTCTAAAGTTCCCACCTTGATATTGATGTCTCGGATATTTTCGAGGGGGACTTTAGCTTCTTTAAAAAGAAGGTTTAGAGGCATTTCATTGGGGATTTTGAAATCTAAATAACGGTCTTTCCGTCCGATTAAACGGGGATGAGAGATATTGTGGATCGGTTTGGATAAGATAAGGGTGATTTTTTTTGAAGAGTGTTCTTTGAGGAGTTTTTCCGTCGAGTCTATACATTGTAGTTGCCCGTGATTCAAAATAACGATTCGATCGCAGAGGCGTTCCGCTTCTTCCAGGTAATGCGTTG
>JBCDES010000092.1:0-3596 GCA_039179295.1 Chlamydiota bacterium | reverse complement strand
CCCCTTGAAGTTGGTTGGGAAACGACCGATGAAGTTTTGACAGGAGATAGTCGCTAAAGCAACGACTTTGTCCGATAAAACATTCCCACCATCTGGACTGACTTTCGGAACTCCGCTCGGAACCTATTGTTCGTTTGCGATTCATGAAAGTCAGTCCAGATGGTGGGAATGTTTTATCGGACAAAGTCGTTGCTTTAGCGACTATCTCCTGTCAAAACTTCATCGGTCGTTTCCCAACCAACTTCAAGGGGTTTCAATCGATCAATACTATTCTGCCGTCAATCGAGTCAAGCCCTCCTCGATTCGAATCTTTGCCGACGAAGTAACCTATATCCTTCACATCATCATTCGTTATGAAATCGAAAAAGAATTTCTGACCGGATCTATCGATCTCAAGGACCTTCCCGCAATCTGGAATGAAAAAGTCAAAGAGTCACTAGGAATCGTTCCGAAAACGGATAGGGAAGGATGTCTTCAAGATATCCATTGGTCGTGCGGCTGGATCGGCTATTTTCCCACTTATGCTTTAGGCAATCTCTACGCCGGACAACTTTTTGAAACGTTCAAAAAGGAGTGTCCCGATTTTGAGAAGAGAATTTCCGGGGGTGAACTATCGTTTATCGGCGATTTTCTACAGAAAAAAATCCACCGTTACGGTCGAGAACTCCCTCCTGCCGCCCTTATTGCAAAAGCAACGGGTCATCCCCTTTCCCCTAAACCGTATATCGACTACCTCACCGGTAAATATGGCTGATCGGATCGATCGAGCGGGTTCGGTTTAAAATCGGGATGACTTTATTTTTTAACGTTTCGAGAATTGGAAGCGCTTTCTCGCTCCCGCAAGACCGTATTTCTTACGCTCCCGTTTGCGGGGATCGCGGGTAAGGTAGCCGTCCGACTTGAGAGCGCCTCGTCTCTCCGCATCTTCTTTGACCAGAGCGCGAGCGATACCGAGCCTTGCGGCGATCGTTTGACCTTCGATTCCGCCCCCTTTAGTACGGATAACGATATCGTATTGTCTTTCAAGTTGAAGCTTTTCCAGAGGAGCAAGGATTGCTTTTCTCTGTATCGAGGTAAAGTATTCTTCGATTTTCCGTCCGTTGACACCGATATTTCCCGTTCCCCTTCTGAGTCTTACCGCAGCGACGGCTCGCTTGCGCCTCCCGACCCCGATTGTTTCTTTCTTGGCTACCATGATCTTTTTTACACCTCTACCGGTAAGGGTTTTTGCGCCTGCTGTCGATGCTTATCGCCGACAAAGATGCGCAATTTTTTGAGTTGGGCTTTTCCTAATTTCGTTTTAGGCATCATTCCTCGTACGGCATGACGGATGATAAAGGTAGGCTTTCGTTCTTTGATAACCCGATAGGGGGTCTCGCGAAGACCTCCGATGTGCCCGGTGTAGCGTCGGTACACTTTTTGAGCCTCTTTGCTTCCGCTAACAGCGATTTGTTCGGCGTTGGTAACGATAACCCCGTCTCCGACATCGACGTTCGGCGTGAAGGTTACCCTGTGTTTTCCTCTAAGAATTTTTGCCACTTCGGAGGCGAAGCGACCCAAGGTTTTCCCTTTGGCATCGAGGGTGATCCAGCTTCTGCCTTGTCGCGCTTCTTCCTTGGTTAAAAGAATCGTCTTCTCTTTTCGGTTAGTCATCTCGGATATTCCTCTCCGGTCGTGATTTAAGATACCAGATTAAAGGTTTCTTTCTTTTTTGCCAAGTTTTAAAACGATGAAAATCGGTCACCCGAAGAGAATCGGATAGGTGAAAAACGATACGCTCCGAGCGTTAAACAAATCATTAACCGCATTGACTATAAAATCTCTTTCTTTCCGGTGACGGCGAGGGGAGATGAGCCCTTTCGTTCATCGATCCGTTTTTCTGTTTCGCAATACTTCTAATCGATAATGGGACTTAAAAAAATGCCGGAGAGATTTCGGTCTGAAGAGACGGCTGATTTGATCGGCAAAATCTGCCCATTGTTCGCTTTATCGCTTGATTCTTCAAGCCGAATGGATTAAATTTTCATACTATGGAAAAACCGAAAACCTTCTTTATCCGGACTTACGGATGTCAAATGAACGAGCTCGATTCCGAACTGATGGTAGGTCAACTCCTAAAGCGAGGGCTCAAGCAAGTCTACGATGAAAAAGAGAGCGATCTTCTTCTGTTCAACACCTGTTCGATTCGGGACCTGGCCGAGCGCAAAGTGATGGGAAAAATCGGACAACTGGGTCGCGGCAAAAAAAAGCAGCTGATCGGGATCGCCGGCTGCATGGCCGTGGCAAAAAAAGAGACTCTTTTTAAAAAGCTTCCCCATGTCGACTTTATCATCGGAACCAACAACATCACCGACTTGGGAACGGTCTTGGACGATCTGATCGAAACGGGTCGAAAACAGCTCAAAACCACCGATCGATTTGAAGAAAACCTCGATTATCTCGTTGCAAAACGTGAGGATAGATATAAAGCCCACATCTCGATTATCAGAGGTTGCGACAAGTTCTGTACCTATTGCGTCGTTCCCTATACGCGTGGGCAAGAGGTTTCCCGTCCTCCCGAAGATATCGAACGGGAAGCCCGCTTTCTCGCCGACCGAGGCTACAAAGAACTCACCCTTCTCGGACAAAATGTCAACAGTTACGGCAAAGACAGACCCGAGTGGAAAAAACTCTTTCACGATCTTCTGTATCGATTGGATAAAATCGACGGAATCGAGCGAATCCGCTTCATGACAAGTCATCCGATCGATATCACCCGTGAACTGATGGAAGCGATTCGAGACCTGCCGTCGCTTTGCGAGTTCGTCCACTTTCCTATTCAAGCGGGTTCTAACCGAATCCTCAAAAAAATGCACCGCATTTACACCAAAGAGCAATACTTTGAAAAGGTCGCACTCCTTAAAGAAATTATCCCCGATGTTTCTTTAGGAACCGATATCATCGTAGGTTTTCCGACGGAAACGGAACAAGAGTTTGAACAAACCCTAGAGGTCTTCGGACGGGTTCGGTATTCGGTTGCCTTTCTCTACACCTACAGCCCTCGAAAAGGGACGCCTGCCATGCGATGGAAAGATGACATTCCCGATGAAGTAAAAAAAGAGCGTCTTCAACGCTTGATCGCACTACACAAAAAAATCACCGCTGAAGAACGGCAAGCGCTCTTAGGGAAAGATCTCGAAGTTTTTGTGGAGAGAAGAAGTAAAGACGGTCAACTCAAAGCTCGTACACGTTGTTGGAAAAAAGTACTTTTTCCGGGTAGCGATACCCTTATCGGAACGCTCCAAAACGTGAAAATCCATAGCTATAACCACCAAACGCTTCTCGGAGACCATCTAACTATCTCGGGTTGAACCGAGCTTTTAACAGCCCCGCTAAGACCAAAATTTTCTCGAGCATCTCCACCTCGTTCATGGATGGGACGTCGTCTCGGTTTAAAGCGGTAAGGATCGGTTCATTCCGACCATTTTTCAGTCGGACGCAAACCTCTATCGACTACCGAAAGAGGTCGAGCCGTTAAAAAAAATTTTGATAAGAGACCGATCGTCACCGTCGCACCCCTATATCGGTAAGAAAGACACCGAAAAACCGAGTAACGT
>JBCDES010000078.1:0-4852 GCA_039179295.1 Chlamydiota bacterium | reverse complement strand
GCCGCGGGTTACTTGGATTAACCACTGCACCTTTTTGGTAAGTGTAGGCAATCTCTCTTTACTTACCGATCCGATTTGGAGCGTTCGTTGTTCCCCACTTTCCTTTCTGGGACCGAAGCGGCGGCACGAGGCTCCGTTGACCTTGGAAAAATTGCCGAGAATCGATTTCGTCCTTCTCAGTCATGATCATTATGACCATTTTGATACGAAGACGCTGTTAAAACTTGCAGAACTCAACCCCGGAATTACATGGATTATTCCCTTGGGATTAAAAAAACGTCTCCATAAGCTGAATTTTCGCCATATCATCGAAATGAAGTGGTGGGAACAAATTCCCATCGGTATGCGGGGGCAAGAGGTTGTAATCACGGCCGTTCCGGCTCAACATTTTTCGGGCAGAGGGATTTTCGATAAAAATCGAACGTTGTGGACCGGGTTTGTCGTTGACTTTGTTCACCGGGAAAAACGGGACAAGAGACTCTATTTTGTCGGAGATACGGGATACAATCAAAAGGATTTCAAGAAGATAGGAAAAGAGTTCGGAACGATGGATTTAAGCTTGATTCCTATCGGAACATATGTTCCGGAAGCCTTTATGGACGCCGTGCATATTAGTCCGCACAAAGCTGTAGCGATTCATGATGAAGTCGGTTCGCTGCTCAGTGTCGGGATGCATTGGAAAACCTTTCGCCTTTCAAGTGAGGATCTCGAACAACCTCCTTATGACCTCTACCGCGCTTTGAAACAACGGGGAATCGAACCCGAAACTTTTCGCGTTCTTGAACCGGGACAAACGATTAACTGGTAATCGTCTCAACGATTTTCCGAAACCGAATCGAACGACTAAGGGAGCGGAAAAAATAGATCGAACTTTTTTCGTCGCTGACGGTTTTTGATTGACGATTGTCCGGGATTTGATGCAGACTACCGCTTATGATTCGAATTTGGAATGGGGTTAAATACACCCTCGGTGAGCGGCGACTCCAAAAAGAGGTGAAGAAGCGTTATTACCATGACGATCTCTTTTCTCAGCTCGATCGGACCCTTTTAACCGCTTATATTTTTAAAAACCCTTATAAGATCAGTAAAAACTACCTCGAAAATCGGCAGGCGAAAGAGGTGCATCAGTATGGCGAAACACCGCTCATGACCTACGAGAAAATCGCACGGGAAGCGCAGCTCGAACCGACCGATACATTGTTGGAACTCGGATCCGGTAGGGGGCGAGGAGCTTTTTTCCTGCACCATTTTTTCAAGTGTCGGGTGGTGGGAATCGAACGGATTCCGCAGTTCGTGAAGCTATCCCGCCATCTATCCGATAAATACTGCCGAGGGCGGGTGAGTATCATCTGCGGAGATATGCTCAAAGAAGACCTTCCCGAAGCAACGGCGGTCTATCTATACGGAACGGCGCTGTCCGACGACGAGATTACCCTGTTGGTTCGAAAGCTTAAAAGATACCCGCAAGCGACAAAAATCATCAGCATTAGCTACCCTCTGACCGATTATGACGAACAAGCCTTTCGGATCGAAAAGACGTTTTCGGTAAGTTTTTTGTGGGGAGAAACGGAAGCGTATATCCAAAAGGTCGGTCATCATGGGTGAACCGATCAAGAAAAGATGCACCCCTTGCGCCGTCGCAACTTCCCCCTTAAAAAAAGGGGACCTCGACCCTCTCTATATGCAATCGGGGGAAGGTTGGGAGACGGTTGAAGAGGATCACCTTGAGAAAAGCTATTCCTTCAAAAATTTTAAACAAGCTTTGACCTTTGTCGCCGTTATCGGCGCCATTGCTGAAGAAGAGGGGCATCATCCCGACATTTTCTTAGCAGCGGAAGACGTCTCCCGTCAAGGGGGGTAGATCGAGCCCGATACCCTCGATCCGTCGATGAGGTTTTAAATTGAAGATAACAGACGATGAGACGATTCATTGACAACGAAACGGATGAATTTTAAAATCTTCGATCGGATCGAATATGCCGAATCTATTTATCGGACGAAACGGCGGAAGACCCGTGAGGTAAAGGTGGGATCGGTAAGCGTCGGGGGGAATAATCCCATTCGCCTCCAGTCGATGACAAATTCGGATACCCGCGACGTCGAAGCAACGGTCGATCAAATCATCCGCCTCGCCGATCACGGCTGTGAGATCGCACGTGTTACGGTCCAAGGAAAAAAAGAAGCCGAGGCGTGCGAGGGGATTAAAAATACCCTCGTTAAAAAAGGGTATCCGATTCCTATCGTTGCCGATATCCATTTCTATCCCCCTGCAGCGCTTCTGGTTGCGGAATTCGTCGATAAAGTCAGGGTCAACCCCGGTAATTTCGTCGACCGGCGCGCTACATTTAAAACGATCGATTATGACGATGCATCCTATAGCGCGGAACTCGACCGAATGCGAGAAATATTCGGTCCTTTAGTTGAAAAGTGTAAGAAGCTTAAAAGAGCCATGAGAATCGGAACGAACCACGGTTCTCTATCCGATCGTATCATGAACCGTTACGGCGATACTCCCTTAGGAATGGTGGAGTCGGCGCTTGAATTTGCCAGGATTTGTCGTCAGCTGAACTATCATGACTTTATGTTCTCGATGAAAGCCAGCAATCCGCTGATCATGGTCCGCGCTTACCGGCTGTTGGTTGCCGAGATGATGAAATTAGGGTGGGATTATCCGCTTCATTTAGGGGTGACCGAAGCGGGTGACGGAGAAGACGGACGTGTCAAATCGGCGCTGGGGATCGGCTCTCTTCTCCTCGACGGACTTGGCGATACGATTCGCGTTTCTCTGACCGAAGACCCTTGGCTTGAAATCGACCCTTGCAGAAGGCTTAAGGCTTTTGCCGAAAGTTATCCGGGAAAAGGGACCGTCCCTTTTATCAAAAAAGAGCCGGCCGGCGGACAAACGGGGCGCCGTTTTGTGCAATCCGTCAGCCCTTTGCACCGCGCCGGTTCCGTTTTCATTTGGGGTGAGCCTCGAACGGGAATCGAAGGGGACGCTTTTTTTAACGGTCACGAGATCCGTTTTGGGGAGAAAAAACTGTCCGTCATCCCGATCGAAGAATTTAAAGGTCAAGGGGTTGTCTATATCAAGGATGGAGAGCCGACCGTTTGGAAAAAACTGCTGGAGTATCCCACCCCCTTCGTTTTCCTCGAGATGACCGAATCTCTCCTCCATCAAGGAAGATTTTTTTTCGAATGGCTCGGCGTCGCTCGACCCGATCTGCCGGTTATTTTGGTTGGAAACTACCCTCTTTCGGCTGAAGATACGGTGATTCATGCGTCTGCAGAGCTCGGAGCGCTACTTATCGACGGTCTTGGAGAAGGGGTGATTTTAAAGACGAACCTTGCAAAGGAAAAGGAGAGTTCTCTTGCTTTTAACATTCTTCAAGGGTGTCGGATGAGAGCGACGAAGACCGAATTTATCGCCTGTCCGAGTTGCGGGCGCACCCATTTCGACCTGCAACAAGTCACGCAACAAATCCGCGCCGAAACCGCTCATCTTGCCGGAGTAAAAATTGCGATTATGGGGTGCGTTGTCAACGGACCGGGTGAAATGGCGGATGCCGACTTCGGCTATGTCGGTTCTAAAAGAGAACAAATCGATCTTTATGTCGGGAAAGAATGTGTGGAAAGAGGAATCCGTTATACCGAGGCCGTCGGCCGTTTAATCGAGCTGATCAAGAGATATGATCGTTGGGTTGAACCTAAAGAGCCTAAGGAGGGATCGACCTAGAGGGGGAGCCCTTTCGGTTTTTAAATGCTTCGACGATAAGACTTCTTTTTTCACGACCGGTTAGGTTAGCGCAGCACTTTCAACAATTCATTTTGCAGATAATTTATATTTACTTTATAGGAAAAATAGAGGTGAAGCTCTAAATTTTCACCGATTTCGGAATCCGTTTTATTGAAGGTTGTAGCCAATGCGATCCCGCTTAATTCTCCCGTTTTTCCTCACGACCGTTATCAATCTATCCCATGCCATTTTGGTGACGAATGGAGATGACGACGGAGACGGAAGTTTGAGACAAGCGATCGAACGGGCCAATAATACGGGGGAGAATATTGAATTTAACGGCTCTTTGACTATATCGCTATCGGGAGATCCTTTGGTGATCAGCAATACCTACACGATCGATGGCGGGGAAAATGCGATTACGGTTTCCGGCGGTAATGCCGTTTTACCTTTTTTCGTCGCTTCGGGAAATGCCGTTATTAGAAATATAACGATCGATAGCGGAAAAGCGAAAGGGGGTAACGGAGGGGCTTCGATATCCGCAGGAGCGGGAGGAGGAGGAGCCGGTTTGGGGGGAGGAGCTTTTGTAGACGGGAGCCCGACTTTTGAAAATGTTATTTTTTCCAACTGCAACGCAGAAGGAGGAGCCGGCGGTATTACGGGATCCGGAAGTGCGACAACGGCAGGAGGCGGAGGCGGAGGTCTCGGCGGAAACGGCGGTGGAAGTACTACGGCAGATAGCATCGGCGGCAATGGCGGCGGCGGCGTCTTTTTTTCTTATCCGGGTGCTACGAATGGGAATGTCGTCGACGGAGCCCTCGGAGGTAAGGGTATTGACGGATCACGGGTAGGAGGAGACGGCGGAGAGGGTTCTACGGATGATGCGGGAAAAGACGGAATGGACGGCTTAAGATTCGGCGGCGGCGGCGGCGGCGGAGAGTCGCGCGCAATTAGGACGCGAGGAGGTAGCGGAGGCTTCGGAGGGGGAGGAGCCGGTGAGGGGGATGCGAACGCCTCTTCTCCTACTACAGACAGAGGAGGAGGAGCGGGAGGCTTCGGCGGCGGCGGCGGCGGGACTGCGGAGCCGTCTTCGGCATCACCCGGTCCAGGGGGGTTCGG
>JBCDES010000008.1:0-30778 GCA_039179295.1 Chlamydiota bacterium | reverse complement strand
CTCGATTTGAGAAAAGACTCGAGTCGGTAGCCGTCGTGTCGATTCGAAGACGTCACGAGGCGGTCATATCTAGAACGAACAAAAGATGGAAACCTATGAATATGAAAATTTTAGAGTGTTAGATAGCGATGATATAGCGCTGTTTAGAAGCCGGAAGAAATATTCCGACCTATCGAGTCGTCGTTTCGCTCATTTTCTGTTGGCGCACCCGTTGTTTTTTGCGATGAAATTTGTCATCGACTGTCACGATTTCTTGTTGCCAACGAGGCTGTCATTTTAGAAGATAGTCGTATGAAATGGAACGGTTATATCAACGATTTTTTATCTTATATCGGCGGTGAAAAAGGACTTTCGATGAATACGATCGAAGCCTACGGCAACGATCTCGCCGATTTTTGTAAGGATGCGAAAAGAGTCGTCGTTGAGGAAGATATTATTGCCCATTTAGCCCGATTAAAAGAGGAGGGGTTTGCGACCGGTTCGATTTGTCGCAAGTCGATAGCTCTCCGCGTTTTTTTCCGTTTCTTGAAACGGGAAGGGTTGGTTGAAAGGGACCCGACGGAATGTTTGGATGCACCCAAGCTGTGGCAGCTGATCCCCGAAGTGTTAAGTAGCGATGAAGTCCGGGCTCTGCTGGCGGCGCCCGGGGCTGAAGATGAGGAGGGGATGCGAGACAAAGCAATCCTTGAAACCCTCTATGCCACCGGAATTCGCGCCAGCGAGCTGTGCTCGTTAAATATTCATGATGTCGGTGAGAGTACGATTCACGTGATCGGAAAAGGGGGAAAAGGGCGGATCGTTCCTATCGGGGAGGAGGCGCTTTTTTCGATCGATGCCTATTTGACAAGGTGGCGCAACGATCAACGGGAAAATCCCCCCCTTTTTCTATCCAAAAGGGGAAAAAGGCTCAATCGGACGACGCTCTGGAAGCGGGTGAAGTTTTACGGCAAGCAAGCGGCGATTGAAAAAGAGATTTCACCTCATACCTTGCGCCACTCGTTTGCAACCCATCTCCTCGATCACGGGGCCGATCTTCGGGTGATTCAAGAGATGCTCGGTCACGCCGATATTGCAGCAACCGATCGTTACACCCATCTGTCAAAGAAGCGACTGTTCGAGGCTTTTGAGATGTTTCATCCCCGTCGGTAATGCTGCAGGGTAAGGCGAGATCGAATGACAGTCTTTAGCTCCGAAACGAAGATCCTCTATTTTTTCCACCTGAATACGGTATCGAAGTGGATCGACTGATTTCGGATGGTTTCCCGTCGATGAAAAAAGCGCGCTTCGGTGTAAATTTTTACATTGAAAAGGCTATGACTTACGACGGAGGGCTTCGAGATAGGTAAAGATAATGGGGGTGAAGTAGAGGGTAAGGATTTGAGAGATGATCAACCCTCCTACGATCACCAGTCCCAAAGGGCGCCGAGCTTGAGCGGTGGAGCCGCCGACTCCGAGCGCAATCGGAACGGCGCCCATCATTGCCGAGAACGTGGTCATTAAAATCGGGCGGAATCTGACGGTGCAGGCTTCATAGATCGCGGTTCGGGGATCTTTTCCCGTATCAATCGCTTCATTGGCAAAATCGATCAGTATGATTCCGTTTTTCAAAACGATTCCCAGCAGCATAATGATGCCGATGAAGGCATAGAGTGACAGCGGCTGGTCAAAAATCATCAGTGTCAAAATAGCTCCGAAAGCGGCAGGGGGTAGGGCCGACATCACGGTGAGAGGATGGATGAAGTTTTCGTAGAGAATTCCCAGAATGATATAGATCATGAAGATCGTGATGATGAAAAGAAAACCGAGACTGGCAAAAGACTGTTTAAAGACTTGTGTCGATCCGATTTGAATCGGATAGACGCCGCCCGATAGCTCGGTTGCGGCGATTTCATCGATTGTATTCAATGCCGTTTCGAGGGGGATATTTCGGGCGACATCGTAAAAGATATTCACCGCCGGAAGGGTGTTGATATGGGTTACCGTCAAAGGTCCGATATTTTCTTCCCAGCCGGCAACGGAGGAGAGAGGGACTTGGGTCGAAAAAGAGGCGTCGCCGTTATGTTGATCGGGATGGTCGAGCGGTGTTTCGGTCTTTGCCGAGAGATAGAGTTTGTCCAGGACATCGGGGTTGCCGTCAGCACTCGGAATCGTTTCAAGGATGACGTCATATTGATCGGCTTCGCCGTTGATTTGTGAGATTTTCCCACCCGAGTAAGCATACATCAAGGCTTCTTCGATCGCTTTGGCCGACACGTTTAAATCGTAGGCTTTATCTCGGTCGATATGGACGTTGAGGTAGGGCATCCGGTTTTGCATATCGCTAACGACTTGTCGGAACATGCCGTTTTGTCGCATCGCATCGACCATTTTTTGACCGTTTGCGTAGAGATTTTTGCTATCGAGACCTTGCAGCGTGTATTGATAGTTTCCCATATTCATCGATGTTCCGACGTCGAGGTTGATCAGCGGAAGGGGTCTTAAAAAAACCTTAACCCCTGCGACTTGTTGCAGTTTGGGTAAAAGCTCTCCGATCACTTGTTCCATTTTCGCTCGCTTGTCAAACGGTTTTAACCGGATGAACATCAGCGATTGATTGCTGTGGGGAATGCCTCCTACCGCGGCAAATTCGAGGACATTGGGATCTTGCCTGATGATTTCGGAGATTTCTTCTTGATATGCGATCATTTTGTAGGGGGATGTGCTATCGGAAGAAAGAGCGAAGCCGTTGATAAACCCTAAGTCGTCTGCGGGAATAAAGTCGGTCGGTCGGGATAGTCCGAAATAGAGGGTGGCTACAAACGATCCGATCCCCAGCAGTAAAGTGATCAACCGGTGTTTAAAGGCGACATTCAGCCCTTTTTTATAGAGGTTTAACAGGGCTTTATTTAGCTTGATAGAGAGGCGTTCGATCAGATCGACGCTGTGACCCTCCTTTTTCGTAACGATGAAGCGACTGCAAAGCATCGGGGTCAGTGATAGGGAAATCAAGCCGGAAATAAGGACGGCAACGACGATTGTGATTGCAAACTCTCGAAAAATTCTTCCCATGATTCCGGTCATGAAGACCAGCGGGATAAAGACCGACGCAAGGGAGAGGGTCATCGCTAGGATGGTGAAGCCGATTTGCTTCGATCCGTTAAGGGCCGCATCCAGACTTGTTTTTCCCATTTCACCGTGGCGATGGATATTTTCAACAACGACGACGGCATCGTCGACAAGGAACCCGATGGCAAGGGTCATCGCGAGAAGGGAAAGGATATCCAAGCTAAAACCGAATAAGAACATGACGGCAAAGGTTCCCACTACGGATAGGGGAAGGGCGAGAAGGGGAATCACGGTATCTTTTACTTTTCCGAGATAGAAAAAGATGACTAAAATCACCAGCAGGAAAGCGATCAAGAAGGTAAACTGCATATCATCCATCGACTCCGCGATGAAAATCGATTGATCGAACAGTGTTTCGATTTGAATCGATCCGGGAAGCTCCCATTTGAGTTGTTCTAAGAGATCCTTAACCCCGTCGATCACTTTAACGGTATTTGCATCCGATTGTTTGATGATTGCCAGGACGACGCAAGGCTTGGAGCCTTCCTTCGTAATGTAATTGAGGGCATATTTATCGTTTTGGAGCGAGTTTAATGCTTGCCCCATTTCTTTGACTTTAAGGAGGGCATGGTTATGATTGCGGACGGCGAGTTCGTTATAGCCCTCCGCTGTCTCCAGTTGTCCGTCGACCGTAATGGTGCGTTTCATATCGAGATCGTAGAGGTTTCCGACCGGTAGTTCCCGATTGTTATCGACAATGGCGGCGGCGACTTCATCGATTCCTATTCGATGAGAGGATAAATAATCGGGATCGACTTGAACGCGGACTGCAAACGGAGAGCCGTAGACTTCTACATCGGAGACACCGTCCGCCATTCCCAATCTTCGCCCCATTAAAGAGTAGGCATAATGGTAAAGTTCTCCGGGAGGGATTAAATCGGAGGCTAGGGAGATGACGATTACGGGTGCTTGAGAGGGGTTCGTTTTTTTATACGTCGGATAGCTGGGGAGATTCCCGGGAAGGTAAGGTTGGGCTCGGTTAATCGCCGCTTGTACATCAGCCGCCGCGGCATCGATATCTCTATCCAAAGAAAACCGGAGCACGACGGTCGAACTTCCGTTGGCACTTGAAGAAGCGATGGTTTGGATTCCGTCGATAGAAGTAAATTGACGCTCTAAAGGAGCCGTCACGGTATCCGCCATCGTTTGAGGGTTTGCTCCGGGATAAGCGACACTGACTTCGACGGTTGGATACTGAACATCGGGAAGATCGCTGATAGGGAGTGCTCGGTAAGCCCTTATTCCGAAGAAAAGAATCGAGAGCATGACGAGCGTCGTCATGACCGGGCGGCGGATGAAGGGTTTTGAAAAATTCACTCGTCATCCTCCGTTTGGACGGTCCTTACTTGAGCTCCGGGGTAGAGATTGAACTGACCTACCGTGACGACTCTTTCACCGGGTTTGATCCCTTCGGTGATGACAACGGTATTATTCCGTTGCCGTTGTCCGACGATCACCTCTCGTCTTTCTACCGTTTGATTCCCCTTTACGACATAGAGATATTTCCCGTCGGGACCGGTTCGTACCGATTCGGAGGGGACGATAACGGCGCTTTCGAGGGTATCGAGAACGAGTTTGACTTTGACGAACTGATTCGGCCAAAGCATTTTATCTTCGTTCGGATGGGTCGCTTTGAGCTTGATCATACCCGTCGAGACGTCGATCCCGTTATCGATAAAGGTCAACTCTCCTTCGAACGTCGGAGCGTTTTTATCATCGATAGTGACATAGACCTTTAATTTTTCAGATTTTTCTCGATAGCGTCGGACTGCGGGAAGTTCTTTTTCATTGATATAAAAAACGGAGTAGATCGGATCGATTTTGTTTAGGGTGACAAGTGTCGTTTCGCCACTTTCTAGAATTAGGTTTCCGTCGCGGATTTTACTTTCTCCCGCCCGTCCGTCCGAAGGAGAGTAAATCGTCGTATACCCCAGGTTGATCTTTGCGTTATCGACGGCCGCTCGACTTTGCTTAACGGCGGCATCGCCGGCAATGACGGTGGTGATGAGGCTATCGTAATCCTTTTGAGAAATGTACCCGTCTTTAACAAGCCTTGCGCTCCGTTCCGCCGTTCGCTCGGCAAATCGGAGCTTGGCTAAATTTTCTTCGAGCTCTCCCTCAGCTTGTTCCAGCGCGGCTATGTAGCTCCTTTGATCGATAAGGTAGAGGAGTTGCCCTTGCTTCAGATCGGCGCCGTCCGCGAAGTAAGTTTTCACCAGTTGTCCGCTTACTTGCGCCATCAGGTTGACAACTTCGTAGGGTTCCAGACGACCTACGGTAGAGATGTAGTAGGGGACGTCTTTGGATTCTGCCCGCACCGCTTGAATCGGAATCGGTCGGATTTCATGAGAGACTTTCTTTTTTGAGCACCCGAAAATAGCAACGGCTATAAAAAGACTATAAACGACTCTTTTCATCTTCGCCGTCTCTTTGTTCGATCAATTGAATATATGGGGCTTTTTTCTCCTCCTTGGGGGGAAAAAGAATGCCTGTTGCAAAAGCAAGGTCGGCAATGGAGGTGTACCAATTATTTTGGGCTTGGGCGAGTTGGGCGCGGGCATCCGCTACGGCGGTTTGAGCATTGATTAGATCGACGATCGTTCCCGTTCCGACGCGATACTTCTTCAGATTCACCTTAAAGTCCTCTTCGGCAGACTCCAGATAGGCTGTTGCATATTCGATCGATTCGGTTGCATGGGTTATGGCGCTGCGGTAATTTGAAACCTGCTGCGTGATATCGAGCTTCACCCGATCCAATGATGCTTCAGCTCGCTCCAGAGTAGCCCGCGCTTTTCTGATCGAATTGTCGATAAAAAATCCTTGTAATAGGGGAAAGGTGAGGTTGATTTGCGCCGTGAAGTCGTAGTGATCGTTGACCCCTGTTCGGAAATATTTCTTTCCGAGCTCCAATTCTCCGGTAATCGTCGGAAACTTTTGTAGCTTAGCCGCAGTAAGACCGGCTTTTGTCGACCGGACTGCCGCTTCCGCGGCAAGGAGGTCGGGGCGAATATTATGAGCTTTGGCAATCAGTTGATCGACGGTTTCCGGTTTGAAGAGGACGATTTCTCCCGGATAATCCTGAAAGTGGAAGGTTTGATCCGAAGGAAGTCCCATTCCGGCAACGAGAGCGGTATAAGCGGTGTGAAGGGTTTGTTTTTGCTTCACGACGGCAAGCTTTTGTGACAGATAACTCGTTTTTGCTTGGACGATATCGGAAACGTCTGCCAGACCTTGACGAAACTTCTCTTCCGTTGCATCTAAAGAAACCGTTGCATTGATAACATCTTGCTCGCGACAAAGTAGAAGTTTTTTTTGATAGAGGTAATCGTAGTAATCGGTCATAACGGCTCGGATCGTCAGTTGTATTTGACTATTATGAGACCAATCTGCGTTGTAGAGCGATTGACGCGCCGCTTCGCTTGACATCCGTGTTTGCCCGAAGTCCAGTATCGTGTAGCTGAAATCGAGCTCGCCGCTATAATGCGTTTCATAGATAACGGTTCGGTTTAAGCCGGTGAATTCTGCAAAACGGCTCCGGCTATAATTGCTGTCGATATCGGCTAAAATGAAGCGGTTTCGAAGCGATTGCCCATATTCCGCCGCGCTGACACGCGCCGTTGCCCAACTCCGTTTCGTATCGGGGTTACGGGACAAAGAGATATCGATGATTTCGGCAAAAGAAATGGGGGTGTTGTTTGACAACAGGGGGTCGTCTTCTCGATCCTTTTTAAGATTTTCCCTAGCCGGAAGACCCTTTTCAGCCTTTGCCGGCGGTTGCCAGAGGCTGTCGCTTTTGCGGGGCGTGTAAGAAAACGGGTCGTTTGCCCCACGAACATCGCAGCCTTGAGTCAGAAAGATGGCGAGAAAAAATATAATCGATAAAAATGAACGGACCATTCAATAAAATCACTCGTTTCGGTGCCCGTTCGAATAACGCTTTGTGCGATCCGTCGGGTCTCCGACCGGCTTAAACCCTTTCCATTTTTATAGCGAATACCGGCATCGATGTTCACCTCTTTTTTTTTATTAAAATAAATGGGTTTTTTTTATCAATCGATTATCACGTTTCATTTTGAGCTGTTGATGATTGAAGGTATTTTGACTTTTATTATTTGATATGAATCAAAAAGAATTTTTTCTTTCGCTCATGAAAAGAAATCGCCGATTATCGCCTTGTCTCCGCAATCTTTTAACGAGGCGGATCCTTTCCACTTTTCAGTCCGGAAACGTCAACGGTCGCTTGATGGAAGGAAATCGGGTCCCGTTTGAGATGGACCGTCTCCGTACCCTTAAGCCATCTCTGTACATCATTTAAAGGAGAAGCATCCCCTAAAAACAGTGGATTTTTCCGGTCTATTTGGAGGACAAATAGAGTAGGGGATCCTTCAGTCGGTATTAAAGAGATTTACATTTAGTTAGATAGAAATTATAATCTTTAAAAAAACCGTAGAATATACCCGAGGAGAATTGAGATCTTGATCAATCGGTTTTTAAGCAGAGCGTTTGTAATTTCCGTACTTGATAAAAAGTGTAACCGCTAACCGAATCCGCCGTTAAACGAACATTATTTGAACCATAGATGGTTGATAACCAACTGGATTAGTTGTTAAATTTTCCATAGTTTTATTTTTCCTTCAATTTTTATTTACAGGTATGTACGATGTGTCTGAGCAAAATTTTTGAACGGAAGCGGAATGGAAATAAATCATTCAAGTAGTTTAGACAATTTCCTTAAAAAGGAAAAAACTTTTAACTTAAACGAGATAGATATTTACACACAATATGAATTTGAAGTACTTAAAAAGGAAAAATTTAAATCTAATTTAGATTATTATATTTGTATTGTTGAAGAAGTTAAAGCAACATATCTATTTGATGGTGAAATGTTTGTAAAAAATTATCTCACTAATCCGTCGGCTTTAAACAATCCGATATCCAAGAAACCGATCGAAGATTTCGAAGTTTACAGATATGGCTTGAAAAGCAATCAAGCAGAGCGGTTCACCGATAAATTGGGTATCGATAAAAAGAAGACCTCTGCTCTTATCTTGGGTAATAGTCAACTTATCGAAGATGAAGATAAAGCTTACCTATGGCTGGAATACGCAAAAGCAATCAAAGGGACCGATCCCGATCTATCTATCGAAGCTTACATAACGGCAGCTAAATTGGGAAATTTAGCGGCTCAAGTCGATCTTTTTAACAATTATAGAGATACGAACAATTATAAAGGAGCTGCTTTTTGGATAGATGAAATAGTAAAACAAACGCCGAACGATCTCAATCATATTGCAGCGGCAGCAGACGCTCATCTTAGAAATGGTGATTATGAGATCTACTATAACTACTGCGAGAGAAACGCGAAAAAAGGAAATCTTGCGGCAGTAGTTCAAATCATAGAGGCTATAGAAAAAGGTGTGATAAAAAAGGAGCTTTCTCAACTGCAAAAATGGCGTAAAATCCTTCCGGACAAGTTACAAAAATTGTCTACGGAAGACTTGTTTTCACACTTAAGAGCAATCGGATATCGCTATGACTCGATAGGATATCCAACCAAAAAAGGGAAAAACAACTATCGATAGCCTTTTCTCAAATTTAGGTTATTATCAACCTTCCGGTTATGCTCCCCGTTTCCGGAACCGATTTTTTTGCCCGTAAAGGGTCAAACATGATTCAGCATTCAACAACAATATGCGTAATGATTTGAGGAGAGGGTCTCAATAGAGTCCTGTTGGAAGCAATCCGTTTCACTCTCAATTTTCTTCTTCCGTAACCACTCTTTGTGAAGGATACTTTTGGGTGTTTTCGAATACCCTTCATAAATCGGTTGCATCTCTTTCTTTCCTTTTCAAGAACCCTTGTCGATATCACTTCGATGATCGTCATGAATAGCTTTTTTTGTCCGTGAAATTTGATCGAGAGATAGGGATGAACGATAATCCTTCTTTTTGGTTCTGAGAATGTTACGGCTTGTTTTACCCTTTCGTTATAGAAACCGATTACAATCGATAGCGATTATAAATAAACAGGGTAAGTATCTTAGCGGTTCTAAAACCTCGATCGAGGTAGATCTGAGAAATCGGAATTGATAATTATATTCATTCGGGTTCATAATGAACGTAGGTGGTGTGAAATCTATCTGCGGGGAAAACCATGGCAAAGAAGAAAAAGAAGGCTAGGGAAACGGAACTGTCGATTATGGATGCGGTCGATAATCTCTCCCGGATGGCGGAACTCGACGTTGCCGTGGAAAAAGAGGGGGAAATCACGGGGGTTAAGGGGCAACTCCGTCGGTTTCAAGATCTAAAAGCGGAAGAAAAAGAGGAAACCCTTTCAACGGTTAAAGGGACTTTTAAGACGATCCATCGATACCTAAGACACATTTATACAAAAGATAGAGAGCAGCTTAAGGACCGTGATATGCAGCGGGGGATTCGGGCGATGATGGTCCTTGCCGATGAAGCGGTCGATAAGCTCGACAAATGTACCTCGCTGTTCAAACATACGTATAAAGAAGGAAAAGTCTCTGAGATTAAAGAATATAAAGATCTCAAAACCTACTTTAAGACCAATATTCTCAGACGGTTCGAACAGGTCTTGATTTCCGAGGCTAAGTGGGAAGAAGAATGGGCTATTGAAGATGAGAAAATCGATATCGAGAGGCAAGGGCTAAAAGACTTGGAGATGGTCAAGCGGGATAAAGAGTATGAACTCTTTTATCTTCGTAAAGATGATGGTACGCCTTTTTTTAACCGTAATCTTCTCCGTCACATCAAGCTTGTGAGTGACTTTGATGAGATTATCGCCGGATTTGAAGGGGAAGACCCCCTTCTTCGGATTCATCTTCTTTTGGATGATGCCGCTCAAAGCGTTGCCGAAGAGATTCGAGAAAGTGCCAGAGTCGAGCTGGGAGATTTTTATGCAGATGCCCTTCAACATAAGAAAGTTCCTATCGTTAGCGCACTTCTCAAGATGACCATGTCCTTGATGCTTGCGTGCAATCCCTACAACCGACTTGAAAATACTATGGGAAAAGTCTGCAGACGCTATTTGAAAGACTTTCACCATTTTTTACGAGATATCCTCGATTCTCCCGATTATCAACGATTAATTAGCGTCCCTATAGAAGAAACGGATCGACTGGCACGGGCAGTGATTCGTTTGATTCATGCCTTTTCGTTCGCTTTTTTTACTCGTAGCGGGAAAAAACGGGAGATGCTCGATTATTTGAATGATCTGATCAAACGGGCTCGGGACGGAGACGTCCTCTCAAAGGCTACGGCGATCACAACCGATAATTTTATGTCACGGGTCTTTGATATTCACGATAGTGTGACCGAAATGTTAAAAAAGTTTCCAAGCGGACCGTTTTTTAAGATTTTGGATACTTTTCAAGACCGGAGTCGGGAAGAAGGGTTCGATCCTATCGGGCAGGGAAATCCTCCTTATTCCCTTTATACCTTTTCAAACGGAACCTTTGATTCTTCCTGCTTAAAAATCCCTTGTCCGACTTTTCATACCCATATCAATAAAGCAGGAGTGATTCATGAGTTTAAAGGTTTTCTGCGCTATTTTGAAGCGAAGAAAGGGTTAAAAAAACACCTCCATTTCAACCTTCAAGACCGAACCTCATGGGAAGAACATGCGAGATGCGATGCTTTAGAAAAGCTTCAGAAAAAGGCTGAATTTTCGGATCAGTTCGTCTTGGTCACTTTCCCTAAGAAAAATGACTTTTACTTCCAAGCGGAAGACTACCTTAAAATAGATCGAACCGAAGACTTTCTCGATTTGTTACGAGATCAGGTTAAAAGTGGCGAAGCATGCGGGTTTTTCTTTTCAAAGCAAATCGATGAAAAGACGCTACGGACCTACGTCAAGAGGATTCTTCCGATCATTCATACGCACTTTTTCAACAAGAAGGTTACGCTCCCGCGAAAAGAACGTTTAGATTTTATTGAGATTTTTTATCTCCTATTACAACTGAAAATCCTTGAGATGGTTCGACCCGATACCTTTACTTTTTCTTGTAAAGACGGGGTAGATGTCGGAGCTACTTCAAGCGCCGCTTTTTTTACCTTGCTGAAGTTGCTCGGGAAAAATGAGACATGGAGCCCGGAGGAGCAAGACCATCTATTATGGATTTTATGCGGACCCGCTCTTATTATCCGCGAACGTCTTGTAGACTATCAAAGATTTAGTCGAACGGCCAGTGCTTTGAGTGTTCTGGCCGCTTATCTTATAACGGATCACGATAAGATCTTTAAGGTGTTGCAACCGCTCTTCGGAGCAAAATTTTTCCAGCAAATTAAGGGGGAGTTTTAGCCTTTGTCGGAGGATAAGCCTCTATTTTTGCAGCACTCGATCAAGCTCTAAGCCCTCCTGCGGGAAAGAGAGGGTTTTCCATTTCCCCTATTTTTTTAAAGAGAATTTGCCGACGTTTAGCCGTAGCGATACCGAAGATGGGTTCTTTAAGGAGAAAGAGGTATTTTGCGCGGCGTTATTTACAAACGACCCGGAAGAACATTACCGGGTCGTTTGCTCTGCCCGCATCAGTTGCTGATTATAGAGCTTGAGGTTATCGTATAGGGCTTGAGAGCAACGCAGTAGCTCTGCAAAATCTTTTTGGAACAGATTCGTCTCAAAAATTTTTTTCCGCTCCGGACTATTTTCCGCCCGCTCGATAAGCATCGATAAGCGTGACATCGAGGTATTGATAAGATCGATCTCTTTATTGAAATAGTCGCGGAAATTTTGAGGGGTATTCAGAGCATTCAAAACGGTTGCTTGTTTCAGGCGGGTCCGTTGCCACTCTTTATTTAGATTGAACAGGAAACCGTAATGATTCACATCGTTCATCATGGTATCGTGCTTACTTAAAATGGCCGTTAATCGAAGATATGTATCATCATCGACTAAAAGCTTACCGATCGTCCCTTTTCCGAGGGCGATATAATCCGTCAGCTGTCCCAACAAGTAGGAGGCGTTGCGAGCGTTTCTGATCGTGATTCCGAGATTTTCGAACAGATCGGTGGCATGGATCCGATCAACCGTGTAGCCGATATCTCGCATAGCGGTGGAAAAATTCTCGATTCCCGATTGAATCTCACCGATGAGATCGGTTTTATTCACCCGACTTAGCGCCGTCGAGGCTTCATACATCGCCTCATCGAAAGATCGAATAGCCGCACCTAACCGTTGCCCGTTTTGATCGATCCAAGCGATGACGTTATCGAGGGTTCCCTCTAATTTTTCGGACAGTCGAGACAGTTGGTTGAAAGCGCTTTCAAGCGGATCGATCGAATCCGCATAGACGGGGACGGCGGCCGTAATCGGGGCGGGCTTGACCCCTTTAGGGGGAGAACGGGGGATGATGGCAATCGATTTTTCACCCATCAAGCCTGATGTTTGAATGGTAATTTCATCCGTATTAAAGACATGGACGCTCGAGTCGACATGTAGGATGAGTTGGTAAAAGTAGACCTGTCCCATTTCATCGGTCAACTCTTTTCTAGCCTGTTTGATCTGTTCGATTGCAACGACCTCTCCGACAGGTTTACCGGCAAACATGACCCTTGTTCCGACAGAGAGACCGTTGATGTTGGAAAAACGGACGATGAGCGTTTCCTTACCATCTCCGACAGTGGGCTCGAGGAAAAGGATGATTCCGACAATCAACGCGCAGGCGACTAGCACAAATAGACCGATGAGCATGTTCTTGATGTAATCAACCATTTTTTTTTCTCCTAAAAGTCCTCGGATCCTCTACCAGCGTTCGTCTCAAAAACTCTATAACGGGGTCATCGATCTTCAAAAAAGTATCGGGTTTATCGATATATCCGATCTTGCCCTCTTTGTGAAGAGCTAATCGATCGCCGACATATAAGGCGGATACGATATCGTGTGTAACGACGATACTCGTTGCTTGAAGCTCTTGTTGCGTTTTAACGATGAGCTCATTGATCTGCATCGCGGTGATCGGATCGAGACCGGTTGTCGGCTCATCATACAATAAATATTTCGGGCGGTAAACGATTAACCGTGCCAGACCCGCTCTTTTGCGCATTCCGCCCGAAAGATCGGACGGCATTTTCTTTTGTATCCCTTCCAGATCAACCGTTCGAAGCGCTTCGTCGACCCTGTCGCGGATTTCACCGTTCGAGTACTGTTTCCCGCCGTCTAAATCTCCATGTTGTCGCAAGAAAAAACCGGTGTTGTCCTCGATATTCATCGAGTCGAAAAGGGCGGCACCTTGAAAGAGCATTCCCATATGGCGCGTAGCCGAGTACCGTTTTTCCCCATACAGATCGGAAACTCTAACCCCGTCGACTTCTATGGATCCGCGATCGGAATGAGCAATTCCGATAATATGTTTCAGTAAGACACTTTTTCCGACGCCCGATCGACCGAGAATGACGAGGGTTTCTCCGGTTTTGACTTTTAGCGACAGCCCTTTTAACACCCGGTTTCCTTCATAAGCTTTCCATAGATCTTCGATCTCGATCATGAAAACCATCCCGTAACATTTTCGAGCCGATTCAAACCGAGGGTAATTAGAAAGTTGGTGCAGAGGATAGAGGTGTAGCAAACAACGACACTGCTTGTCGTAGCACGTCCCACCCCTTCGGCTCCTCCGGAGGTGTGTATTCCCTTAAAGCAAGAAATCGTGACGATCAAAACTCCGAAGAAAAAGGCTTTTACGATCCCGATCAATAGATCGAAGTTCGTGATATAGATAGGCATCGGATCGAAATAGGTCGTCGGAGGCATCTTAAAATAGAAGACCGCGATCAGATAGCCGCCGACAATCCCCATAAAAATGCTGAATACGGTGAGAAGAGGCATCATCAGCAGTCCCGAAAGTAGTCGAGGAGCGATTAAATAGCGGTTCGGATTGACGGCCATCGTTTCCAAGGCGTCGATCTGTTCCGTTACCCGCATCGTTCCAAGCTCTGCGCACATGGCGGCTCCGACGCGACCCGTGACCATAAAGGCTGTTAAGACGGGACCGAGTTCGGTAATCATCGCCTTTCCGACCATCAATCCCGTTGCTCCCGCCAACCCTTTATCGTTGAGTTGAAAAAAAGACTGTGTGGCTAAGACAAGTCCCGTTGAAAATCCGGTGATCGCGATAACCGGTAGAGATGAGACTCCGATATTGTAGAGTTGCTCTCTTATCAGAATCCATTTGGGAGGGCGTCTGAATATTGCAACGGTTACTTCCCAAATCAAATTAACGAATTCACCTGTTGTCGTAAGAAAGTTGAGCCTATCGAGTAAAAAACGCATAGGGGTTCATCTTATAAAAATTTTCTTTTTTGGCATAGGGGTGCGCCGTTTGCCGTTTTCGATCGAAAATTTTGCGGATGGATAAAAGGTGACGATTCCGGAACAGAACGAGCGCTCTCGAGAAGAGAGCGCTTGTTTACGGGAAAACAACGGAATTAATAGTCCATTCCACCGCCTGCCATGGCAGGAGAAGCTTTCTCTTCTTGAGGCTCGTCGGTGATGATCGCCTCGGTGGTGAGTAGGAGCGCTGCAATGGAGGCCGCTAACTCGATGGTGAGACGGACGACCTTTGTCGGGTCGATAACTCCCATTTCGACGAGGTTGCCATACTCGTCGGTTAGAGCATTCCAACCTTCATTGTGTTTCATTCCCATCACCTTTTGAACGATAATGGAGCCCTCTTGCCCCGCATTTTCAGCAATCTGACGGAGGGGATAGGTGACCGCTTTCATGATGATTTCGGCGCCCACCTTGGAACAACCGGTGAGTTCGTCCGCCATTTTTTTCAGCACCGGAATGCAGTGGATAAAGGCGCTCCCTCCACCGGGAAGAATTCCCTCTTCAACGGCAGCTTTCGTTGCTTGAAGAGCGTCGTCTACACGATCTTTTTTCTCTTTCATTTCGACTTCCGTCGCCGCACCGACACGGATGATTCCGACGCCGCCGGACAATTTCGCCAAACGCTCTTCGAGCTTTTCCCGGTCATAGTCGGAAGTGCTATCTTCGATTTGCCTTTTAATGAGGGCAATTTGTTTTTCGATGGCTTTTTTATCTCCGCCCCCTTCGACAAGGGTGGTATCTTCCTTCTTAACGACCACCTTTTTCACCTGTCCGAGCATTTCGGGGGTAACCGTTTCAAGCTTGATGCCGAGTTCTTCACTGATGAATTGACCGCCCGTAAGGATTGCGATATCTTCAAGGATGGCTTTACGGCGATCGCCGAATCCGGGAGCCTTAACGGCACAGACTTTGAGACCCGCTCTCAGGCGGTTCACGACGAGTGTTGCCAGAGCCTCTCCTTCGATGTCCTCTGCGATGATGATCAGGGGACGACCGCTTTCCGCTACGGCTTGGAGGATCGGTAGAAAATCTTTCATCGAAGAAATCTTTTTATCGTAAACGAGGACGAAGGCGTTTTCGTAGATCGCTTCCTGCGTCTCGGGATTCGTCACGAAGTAGGCCGAAAGGTAACCGCGATCGAAATTCATCCCTTCGACGACATCGAGGGTCGTTTCAAATCCTTTTCCCTCTTCGACGGTGACCGTTCCGTCTTTACCGACCCGCTCCATTGCCTTTGCAATCGTCTCGCCGATTTCGGGATCGTTGTTAGCCGAGATCGTCGCGACTTGAGCGATCTCCTTTCTATCGTCGATCTTTTTGCTCATTTTTTTGAGCTCGCCGGTCAACGCTTGAACCGCTTTTTCAATCCCTTGCTTGATCTCCATCGGATTCGCTCCGGCCGCAACATTGCGTAGCCCTTCGCCGTAGATCGCTTCAGCAAGGACGGTTGCGGTCGTTGTTCCGTCACCCGCTTTGTCGTTCGTTTTATTGGCCACCTCTATGACCATTTGAGCTCCCATGTTCTCGTGCTTGTTTTCAAGCTCGATCTCCTTGGCAACGGTTACCCCGTCCTTGGTAACGTGGGGGACTCCGTAGGATTTATCGATTGCGACGTTACGTCCTTTGGGACCAAGGGTTACCTTCACAGCTGAGGCAAGCGCTTTTACCCCGTCTAAAATCTTATTGCGTGCATCTTCTTTGAATTTAATGTCTTTAGGTGCCATTTATGTTTCTCCTTTGTTTTAGTCTTCAATCGTTGCAATGACATCGCCGGCGCGAAGAACGATATATTCCTCGTCATCGATGTTCACTTCTTGGACGGAATACTTATCCATTAAGATCGTATCTCCTACCTTTACGGGCATCGGGAGAACGTTTCCTTTATCCGTGATCTTTCCTTTCCCGATAGCGACCACTTTTGCCATTTCTTTTTTCTTTTTCGCCGTGTCGGGAAGGATGATTCCTCCTTTGAGCGTTTCTTCTTGTTCCACCCTTTGAGCGATGAGTCGATCGCCTAGAGGTCTTAATGAAACTTTTGTTTGTTGGGACATGGGATTCACTCCTGTTGCGGTAAATTTTGTTGCAAAGTTTACAACGCTTAGTTTAACGACGGCAGGATTTTTCTTCAATCATAATGATAATAAAAAAAGTTTGTGAGAGGTGAAAACCGATTTTTAGTTGCTAAGGAATCAAAAAAAAGATAGATTTGACTATCGACTTTCAAATCGAGCGAACCGACTCGATACGTAACCGATAGGGATGATTCGGAGGAGATATGGCAAAAAAACGGAGTGAAACGGAGATCGATCATCGATGGGACATCGGTTCCCTTTACCCCGATTCGGAAGCCTGGCAAAAAGATTTTTTAAAGTTTACCGAGAATCGCACCGAGAAAGGGTATTGGCCTCATCTGAGCGGTTATCGAGGAACCGTCGGAGAAAGTTCCGACAAGCTGGCCTCTCTTCTGGACGATATCGTAAAGATCGAGAGAGGTCTTTACAAACTCTATACCTATGCACATCTGCGCCATGACGAAGATGTTGCAAACGAGACCTTCAAAGAGGCTTATGATAAAATCTCCCTTCTTTGTCGCGATTTTCAAAACGAAACTTCCTGGGTTCGAGCCGAAATCGTCCGACTTCCGGAGAAAACCTTGGAAGCCTATTTGAAAGACGCTACCCTTGACCGGCACCGCATCTCTCTCGAAAAGCTTTCGCTTCTCAAGCCTTATACGTTATCTGCCGATAAAGAACACCTCCTCTCCCTTGCAGCGAAAGCGCTGCAAACGCCGCAAAAAACTTTTGAAATTTTTAACAACGCAGATCTTAAATTCGGGACGATTAAAGACGAGAAAGGTGAAGAGGTGGAGTTGACTCACGGATCTTACGGACTCCACCTCCAATCCGAAGATCGGATATTGCGCAAAAATGCCGCTTTCGGGTTGCATCGCCGGTTTCGAGAATTTAAACACACCGTTTCGGAGCTGCTCAACGGTCAAATACAAAAAAACGTTTTTGAAGCGAAAGCGCGCGGTTATGCCTCGTCATTGGACGCGGCATTGACCCCTCATCGGATCGACCCCGAGATTTATCATAACCTCATTGCAACGGTGAGAAAGAACCTTTCCGTTTTACACCGGTACGTCTCTTTGAGAAAAAAATTTCTCCGTTATGAACAGCTCCACTTTTACGATCTCCATGTGTCGCTCATTCCGAAATTCGAAAAACGCTATTCCTATCCCGAAGCCGTTCGACTCGTTCTCGATGCCGTTCGACCGCTGGGAAACGGCTACCGTCAAATTTTAGAGAGGGGACTCGGTGAAGAGCGGTGGGTCGATCGGTATGAAAATGCAGGAAAACGTTCGGGGGCTTATTCGAGCGGTTGTTACGATAGCATCCCCTACATCCTTATGAATTATAACGGAACGCTGCGAGACGTCATGACCCTGGCTCATGAAGCGGGGCACAGCGTCCATTCCTATTACAGCAACAAACACCAACCGTTTCAATATTCGAACTATCCGATTTTTGTTGCGGAAGTAGCCTCGACATTCAATGAGGAGCTCCTCTTCAGGTCTCTGATGGATAACGCTACGACATCGGAAGAAAGGTGTTACCTCCTTAACCGAAAAATCGATGACATCCGTGCAACGCTCTTTAGGCAAACCCAATTTGCCGAGTTTGAGTTGCTCGCCCATACATCGGCGGAAAAGGGGCGCCCTCTAACCGCTGCGTCGTTTAAGGAAATTTACCGAAAATTAAATAAAGACTATTATGGTGACGATTTAGTGATCGATCCCGAGATAGAGGTTGAATTTTTGCGGATTCCTCATTTTTACATGAACTTTTATGTCTATCAATATGCAACCGGAATCAGTGCCGCGCATGCTTTGGTTGAAAGGTTGATCAAGGACAGGAGTAAAGCTCGAGAGGACTATCTGAAATTTCTCTCTTCGGGATCGTCGAAATATCCCGTCGAACTCCTTGAAATAGCGGGAGTCAATATGAGAGCGAGCGGTCCGATTCAAACGGCGATCGACCGCTTTAGCGGACTTATCGATGAATTTGAAGATAGCTTTTTAAGTTGCCGATAAAATAATGAGAAGTCTGTCGATCGGTGTAAACATCGTTTTAGATGTCGTCGACTAAAAAATATGAAATCGAAGAATAGGTTAAAAAAATCTTTCGTTATTCTCAATGATAAAGGACTTCATGCCCGTCCGGCGACAGAGCTTGTCAGGTGCGCTTCTTCCTTTGAGTCTCGGGTTTTTTTGGGTTATCGGGGATTCAATGCCAATGCAAAATCGATTCTAAGCATTCTTATGTTAGCGGCGACTCGAGGAGCCAGCATCCAGTTAGAAGCCGAAGGGGTCGATGCCGAAGCTGCCGTTACGGCGATTATTAAATTAGCGAATAATAAGTTCAATATCGACTATTAGAGCTTAAAGCGTCGGGTTCGATCAGAGTTTATCCGAAGCCTCCGCCTTGCGGTAACGTAGTCACGCCGTTTTCAAGAGTAGATGTCGGCCGCTTGCCGGGATAGGTATCGATTTCCGAGCCCGTCGCCGGTTCTATCGATTGACGGGAAGTGCAAAGCAAGTGGCTTGAACATCGGCAATAACGACTTGAATCGGGTCGATATTCGGACTATCAAAGACCGACGTCATGCGGACCGTTTCGTCCGATATGGGGCGAAAGGGGAGAGGGTCAACGGTGTCTTTTTCACTTCCGGAAAGCGGAGGCGGTTTAATTCCGCGGTTGCAAGATCTTATCGAACTGCATCGAAACGGGTTCGAAGTTTACCTTTTCCCCCGGACGGTCATCCCGATTATCCGGTGATTAGGACCAATGATCAACCGTTCCGTTACTCTTACCGACAATCACGCGGTCGGCTAAATTGAAGAAAAACCCCGTTTCCAATACACCCGGAATTCGGATCAGTTTCCGATGATCATTTTCCGGATCTTCTCGAAAAGAGTCAAAGTGAATATCATAGATCATATTTCCATTATCGGTAATGAAAGGGCTGTCTCTATCGTGTTTACGAAGAGTTCCGTCGAAGCCTAATTGTCGGATTTTTTCGATGACCGCTTTGTGAGCAAAGGGGAGGATTTCGATCGGTAGGTCATGCTTACCCAGCTTTTCTACAACTTTATCTTCATCGACGATAACCACCGTCTCCTTACTGATATTTGCAAGGACTTTCTCACGCAGAAGAGCCCCACCGCCTCCCTTGATCATCTGTTTTTCTCCGTTGATTTCATCCGCACCGTCGACGGTCATATCGACGGCTTTGACGGTATCGATATCTACAAACGAAATCCCTCCCTCTTTTGCTTGATTTTCGGAGCGAACCGAACTCGATACGGCTCGAATAAAAAGCCCTGCTTTTCTCCGTTCGATCAATCGGTTGATAAAATGAAAGACGGTCGAGCCTGTCCCCAGACCTAAAACCATCCCGCTTTCTACTAATTTTGCAGCGGCATAACCCGCTACTCTTTTCTTATTTTCATCCATCAAATCGGCGGTTGAATCGGTTGACGATCGAGCTCGTTTATCTCCTTAAAATCTCTTCCCGATCCTATCTTCTCAGAGGTAAACATTCAGCGCAAGATTTTTAGATCGATATCGTCGGAGCTCCGGGAGACAAGGGATTGCCGCTCCCTTTTTATCTCCTTAACATCGCTGCATCGTATGACACCTAAGCGAGGATTGACTTTTTTGAAACGTTGTGTAAAGATACTACTTTTTTTCGAATCACTTATAGGGGAACTGTCATGTCGGAGTCCGACCTTATCGGCGGAACGAGCGGTTATGAGTATGATGGAACGAATTTCATCGAGATCGGTCGAGCAGATCAGGAACCCTTATTTGAACGTTCGCAAGGGACCGATAGCAAAAGTTTTACCGAACGGATCTCAAGGACGGATCGAGGGATTCATACCTACTTTATAGTCGATCGGGTCATTAGGGTTAAGATCCTTTCCGATGCAATCATCAAGCAAAAAATCAACTTTTGGGAAGAGCGGCGAGCCGTCAGCAGAAATCAAGCCTACACGGCGTTTTGCGTACCGGTAGTTACCGGCGGCGTGTTTAGCGGAATTGTTCATCCTCTATGGATTATTTTGGCAATCGGCGGTCTGTACCGTTTTAGATCTTGTTTGATTCGGATGAACGAGGCTTCGAATGAAATCGATTCTTGGAAACGATCTTGGGAACAAGATCCTGCCGGGGCAATTGCTAAGCGGAGAAGCGAAGCTTTAACGGAAGGGCTTATTTTCGTGTATAAGAAAGATGCCGAAGAAACCGATCCCTTGCAACAATACCGACAAATTCTTAGCGATCATGAACTTCAAAAGCTCTATCATCAATATTTTCACCGGTTTCGAGATCGTTTGGTAGCTGCACATGACTGCAAAAGTCGACTCGAATTATTGATTGAAGTTCTCCATTACAGCCCGTTGGCGTCTCCTATCTACCGTTATGCTCGCATTCCCGAGCACGAGATTCATCGAATGGAAGCTATTCGTAGCCGCTACGATAATTTCCTTAAAATTTGTAACTCTATTGCGAGTGTTAAAGAGATGAAGCGGATTGAGACAACCTTTAAGGAGCGTATTCGAACGGTCGAGGGGGAAGCGGAAAAGCGACTGAAGTCTATCGATGACAGGTACGCGGATGAAAAGAAAAAGCTTGCTACGGGATTTGAGAGTGCCGAGTATTATCGACAAGCCGAGGCTAGGTTTCCTGAAAGATATAAAGCGGTGGAAACCGTTTATGAGAATGAAAGGGAAGGGGTTTTAAAAGAGCGGGATAAAAAACTTCGGGAAATCGAAACCGAAAAGGGGGAATCTTTGGCGCGGATTTACGCCGATCAAAGCTCTCGACTTCTTCCGCTTTATCTGCACGCGACGACTTTGCACCGAGAAGCCTATAAACTCTCGAACGGCAAGCCGATCGATACCGAGTCCCTTGCTACGCTCGCCGCTTTAGCTCCGTAGCGGAAAAGATATTCTCTCGATTTAAACGATTCCTCAACCGTTTGCCGGAACAAGGCTCGTCCTTAAGGCGGGTCGGGAGAACGGCTTGATTTTTTACAATCGAGAAGAGGCTTAGCCGCCTCTAAGTCGAGGACCCAAAGCGCTTTATTGCTCGGACTACCTATAAGAGAGACCGGGTAGGGGGGGACCGGTTGTTCTAAAAAGACTTTTTTGACTATCGAGGCTTTCGATTTTCCGATGACATAGAGAACAATATTTTTTGCTCGATTGATACAAGGGTAGGTTAGGGTCATGCGCCGTGTTTTTTTTTGCGGGACCTCGTTGGCAACGACAAGAGCCGTTTTTTCATCGAGGGCGTTCGTTCCCGGAAAAAGAGAGGCCGTATGACCGTCGCTGCCCATTCCGAGCATAATGAGATCGAACGGGCGCGGTCCTAAAGCTCGTTTAATCTTTTCTTCGTAAGAGCGGGCGTTTGCTCCGATATTACCTTCGGTATCCATTCTGAAAATATGCTCTTGAGGAATCGGAAGTGTTTTTAGCCCCGCATCCATTGCCAGCCGGAAGTTACTTTCCGGATCCGTCGGGGGAACGGCTCGTTCATCTCCCCAAAAGAGGAGGACTCTGCTCCAATCCAATGCACCGGCATTGTCGGTCGATGAGAGCTTTTCAAAGATGACCTTGGGAGTCGATCCTCCCGAAACGGCAACGGCGAAAAACCGATGGCTTTTGATCGCTTCCTTGCCGCAATTGATCAAATGCTCGACGGCAAAGGCAACGGTTGCTTTTCTATCTCCCGGACTGGCAACATCTCTCCTGTCATCCCATGAGAAAAAATAACGGTTATGACTCATTGTCAAGCGACTCCTTTTCAATGTTAGCAACGAGTTGAAGCACTTTGACGTAATGGCTACTCGTCCCTTTATAACAGATCTCTCTCACAAGAGATTGTCCTGAAATATCTTTGTCCAGAACGTAGTCGGTCGGGAGGCTGCAAAGCTCGGGACTCGATTTTTCGATGATCACATGGTGGGGATGCCGCCGTTTTCGTTTAAAGCGATATTCGATTGCTCGATCGGTTGAGATGGCGATCGATGAAATCGTTCCGGGAAAAACGGTAGCCGTTTTGTCGGAGACGAGTTCTATATCGACCCTTCCGAATTCCCCTTCGTATGCAAAGTTCGATCCGTCGGTTGCTTTTTTTAATCTCCACCCGAGTTGAACGGCGAGCCAAGCCTGGAGATAAATTGCCTGAACATCGGTATGGCGAAAATCGTCGGTTTCTCGAGAGTTATATCGAATCCGAATTTTTTCGGCGCGGTCGATCTCTGCAAGACTTTCTTGTCTCCTAAAGACACCGGCAAAAAGTTGCCTCCAGCCCTCGATGCGCGCCCAATTTAAATCGGCAACATCGGCATGGAAATGCTCATTGTGACCCAGCACCGCTTTTGCATAAGCCGGAAGATGACAAGCCGCTTCGGAATCAAAGATGATCCGGTGAGCCAGTCGTTCCAATTTCCGACCGACGGGGTTGTCGAAGCTCGGATCGTCTGCATGAACGAGATAGATCGGTAGGTCCGGAAGAATGTGAGGGAGGATCACGAACGGGACCTTGAGATGATCTTTAGCGCCGGCTTCGACTTCGATCAGATCGGATGCAATCTCATACATTCCTTGATCGGCCGTTATGACGGAAACGGCTGTTTTTAATCTGTGATTAGAGCAGCTTTCATCGTAGGTAATAAAAATGATGCGACAGGGAAACCTCTGAATAATTTTTTGAATCATCTCATTCAGATAGCCGACGCGTTGCGATTTTTTTGCATAAATAATGAGGTTGAAGAGGCAAGCTCGCATTTTGCTTATTCCCTGAAGGGAATCCCGGACCTTCTCGAGCTCCGTTTCAATATCTGCTGGATGAACTGTATTGGCCATGCTATTTCTCGGTGTTCCGCCCTAAAAAGGGACCCTTTTTTAAGATTTTATCCGGTAAAAAATTACATTAAGCGCCATTTCCGCCCGTCACGGGCAAGCATCTCATCGGAGATCTTAGGACCCCAACTTCCCGAAGCATAGTTGGGGAAATCTTTCGGATCGGTATTTGCCCAATGGTCTAGCAGCGGGGTAAAAAATTGCCATGAATGGAAGACTTCGTCCTGACGCGCAAAGAGTGTGCTATCTCCGGCGATGCAATCGCAAATCAGACGTTCATAAGCGTCCGGGGGGGTCAAACCGAAGAAAGCGCCATAGCGAAAATCCATTTTAACAGGCTGGATCGGGCTGTTCGGACCCGGCACTTTGCAATTGACCTTTAGAGCCATCCCTTCATTCGGTTGAATCCGGATCGTGAGTACGTTGGGTTCGTTTTGTTGTCCGTGCTGTCGGAAGAGAGTTCCCGGAGGATCCTTGAAGGTCACCGCAATCTCGGTCGCCCGCTTGGGGAGACGTTTTGCCCCACGGAGGTAAAAGGGGACTCCGTCCCAGCGCCGGTTGTCGATAAATAGACGGACGGCGCCGTAGGTTTCGACCTTTGACTTCGGATCGATATGATCCTCTTCGCGGTATCTTTTGACCTCTTCCCCGCCGATAAACCCTCGATCGTATTGCCCGCGAACGGCAGAGGTTTCGAAGTCCTCGGTCGTAAACGGGCGGAGAGCTTCGATCACTTTGACCTTTTCATCATGAACGGCATCGGCACTTAAATCGACGGGAGGTTCCATCGCGATCAGTGAAAAGAGCTGCATCATGTGGTTTTGCATCATGTCCCGGACAAGACCTTGCTCTTCATAAAAGTGACCCCGCTTTCCGATACCGATATCTTCGGCTACCGTAAACTGAACGTGGTCGATGTAGCGACGGTTCCAAAGGTTTTCGAAAATCGAGTTTCCGAACCGAAAAACGAGGAGGTTTTGAGCGGTTTCTTTTCCTAGGTAGTGATCGATGCGATAGAGTTGTTTTTCCGACAGGTGAGCCATCAAATCTTGTTGCAGCTTCAGAGCGGAGCTCAGATCATGCCCGAAGGGTTTTTCGATAATGACGTGAGACCATTTCGGTTGCTTCTTTAAATGATCGTACAGGAGTTTATACTTTTTGAGCTTCTCCACAATGGTCGTAAAATAACTCGGTTGTGTGGAAAGGTAATAGATCCGATTTCCAAAGGTTCCCATCCGAGAATCGATAGCGACGAGATGTTTCGCAAACCGTTCATAACCCGCATCATCGTCAAATTCCGATTGATGGTAGAAGATTTGAGGGGCAAAAGCTTTCCAAACATTTTCTTCAATAGGTTTTACTCTTGAGTATCGACCGATCGCTCGTTTCATCTCATCGCGAAAGAGCTGATCGGTTTTTTCTCTTCTGGCAAAGCCGCAACAGGCAAAATTCGCGGGCAGTTGACCTTGTCGTTTTAAGTTGTAAAGAGCAGGCATCAGCTTCCGAGCCGTCAGATCGCCGGTTGCTCCGAAAATGACCAGGATACAGGGCTCTAAACTGCGAACCGTTTGCCCCGGTTCTTCAAAGGGGTGTGCACTGCTATGTTCAGCCATAGTCCGAATGTAATGGGGAAACAGTTTTTTAGCCAGTCATTTGTGGGTTTGATTGCTATCGGTCGAACCTAGCCGGAGACGCCTTCCGTGAATTAAAATTTCTTTGCAATAGCCGAATAAAAGGGGATACCTACATTAGAAAAAAGGTGTCGCTTTTTTAGCTTCGGCTCTACGTATAACCCTTCAAGCGGGGTATCTCGAGGAAGAATAAAAAAATTGTGATATGTTTATAAAATATTAGCAATAAGTAAGTTATCTTTTCGGGAACGCAACCCTTCGGAAATATCATTTAATTACGTTTACTAAAATTCGTAAAATATCTAAATTGGATTATCTATATTTTCTCAAGGAGCATGAAAAACTATGGAAAAAACAACCGCAGCTTCACAACAAGCTTATATCCCTTCGAATGAAAAGCCGATGCCTTCAACGGAGGATGAAAATACGGCGCTGTCGACCGAGTCGGATATCGATAAGTTAGGTAAGGAACTTGCCAGTTATCTCCAGAATAATCCCGACATGTCTGACGACGCCTCGAATCGAGATTTTAAAGCTAGATGGGATGAACTGTCGAATAGAGTTGGACAAATGCATCACGATGACAGGCTGGAATCGGTATCCAATTTTGACACTCTTAATGAGAGAATCGAGTCTCTCAAAATGACCTATATCGAACCCCTTGGCCGAAAGGAAAAAGTGCCGGACGACCTATCCCGTTTAGAGATCCCCGAATCGTCATCGATAGAAAATTCCTCCCGGGTTGTATCGGAAAATCCCGACCCGGGAGCTGCAAGGTCCGAACCGGAAGAAACTCTCTCTCCGTCCGAGAGTTTCGTCCACTCGACCGAGTCGATGAGTAAAGATAGCGGTGCAGATTCAAGCATGCATTCTTTTCCTTTTGATTATCAAGTCGAGTCCTTGAAAAAGATGGATAACGATGGTGTAGATCCGATCGAATCCTCCGATAAACAAAACGAGGACCGGTTTATTTCGGAGGCGACAGACCCATCGGTCCGACAAAACGATCTCTCTTCACCTAGCGATTCCATCCATCCGCCGATGTCGATGAAAAGTGATAGCATGCAATCGAAGCCGTGTCCCCCCCCTGCTGATGATCAAGTCGAGTCCTTGAAAAAGATAGATAACGATGGTGTAGATCCGATCGAATCCTCCGATAAACAAAACGAAGACAGGGTTATTTCAGGGGCGATGGACTCGCCTGTCCGACAAAACGATCTCTCTTCACCTAACGATTCCATCCATCGGTCGATGTCGATGAAAAGTGATAGCATGCAATCGAAGCCGTGTCCCCCCCCTGTTGATGATCGAGTCGAGTCCTTGAAAAAGATGGATAACGATGGTGTAGGTCCGATCGAATCCTCAGATGAACAAAACGAAGGTCCGTTCGCTTTAGGGAGGGAACCGTCCGCCCAACCGAAACTCTCTTCACCCAAGAGTTTCGGTCACTCCGTAGATCCAAAAATCGATACGTTAGATGAGGAACTTACCCGGTATCTCGAGAGCAATCCCGACATGTCCAATGACACCGTGAATCGAGATTTTAAAGATAGATGGTGGAGAATCTCGAATAGAATTGAAAAAATGAATCGAGATGACAAGCTGAAATCGGCACCCAATCTTGTCGCTCTCCACGATCGAGTCCGGTCCTTCAAAGAGAGGCATAAGGATTTTTTAGCTCGGATCGAATCCCTCGATGACCGAAAGGAAAACATGATCGGCGATGTATTCCCATTGATGATCAAGTCCTCACCCGAAAAAAATCCTTCACCGTTCATACCGGCAAACCTCGAAATGGACGGCATAATGGACGGCATGGTAGATAGCCGAGTAGAGCCGTCGCCTACCAAGCCTTTTCTAGCGAAGCTGGCGGGAAAGATTAAGGTATCGCTTCCTCCGGAAGGAGATGAGCCCCAAGAAGATAAACCCGAAGAACCTAAACGGACATTTATGAGCAGGGTAACCGGGTTTTTACAAAAAGCCGTTCAGTGGATTTGGGGCTACTTTCGTTGGGCGTTCAACCTCTAAATTAAATAGGTAGTGACAAAAAACCCTTCCGAAAACGGCTTTGAACGGGCTCCGTCTCTGTTTTCATCATCGCCGTTGCAGGAAAAGGAGGCGTCGATCTTTCCCCGAATTTTTTTCAGAGAGAAAAATTCGGTAAGGGGGGAGCGGTCGGTACTGAACTCCATATAGGTATGGAAATAACATCCCCTCAACAGGTGAGGGGGTGAATCGGAATAGACTACATTCTACATTTTCTCGAGGTACGCGATCACATCGCTTCTGTTCCCTTCTTTGACAGCGGGTGCGGCTCCCGATCCGATTCGATAAGCACGTTCTTTTCCCGACTTTGCGATCACGATGACATCGCGAGCCTCGTCCCACTCGATCCGTTTAACCGTTGACGGGATATGAGCTTTTACAAGGGCCGCATCTTTTTTCCGAACCGCTTTGCGGGTTATTTTCTTGAGCTTAACGGTTGGAAGGGCGAGCTTTTGAACCGATCCTTCCCGTTCGTTCTCAGCTTTTTCGGTGATTTGAGCCGTTGCAAGCTTTTCTCGGGCTACGGTTTCGGCTTTTACCTTTGCGACATCGGGTTCTCCGACAGCTTCTTTATTCGTCGAACCTTTTATTTCCGTTACGGCGTCTTCATCGTAATCGTATCGCTGATAGAAAACATTGCCCGTTTCTTCACCGGCTACTCTACTAACGTCTGACATATTGCAATCCTATGTTCATTGATTATTGATTTTTAATTTTTCCGTCTCGTTCGAAAAAATTAATCGAGGTGACTATAGCAAAAAAATAAATAGTTGGCAATCCGATCAATCAATCGTATTGCTATTATCTGCCCGATCGGGACGGGCAACGATGGAACGGTTCGGATACGATTTTTCTAATCGGACGATACCGTCTGATTTTTCCTAAAATCAGTGGAGAAATGTAGTCTGTCGAGGACAAGCCTATAGGACTGTCGGTCTATGCGGTAACCGCCCGAGGAGGGCGGGGGGCTCGTAGCGCTTAAGGGTGTCGTGACGAAAGGGTTGCCGGTTTCGATATGCTTCGGCTGTTCATCGAAGACCGTCGGGATTTCGGTCGAGATAGTTTTGTAAAATTAAGGTTGCGCTCATCGTATCTATGTGATTCGAGCGGTTTTTTCTTGAGACTCGACCTTCGATCAGCAATTTTTCGACTTCCTTTGAGGTCAGGCGTTCATCCCAAAGGACCAGCGGAAGGTGACTTTTTTTAGCCAAAATCTCGGCAAATTTACGAACCGTCGTCGTCGTTTCACTATCCTTTCCGGATAGTAGAAGGGGAAGCCCGAGAACGATCGTTTCCACCTCTTCCAGCTGTTTGAGAATCGAATCGGCGGTTTCTTCGAGGGTTTTTCCGGCAATGATCGTTTTCAGAGGAGATGCGATCAGCTTCGTAGGATCGGAACGGGAAAGACCCAGCCGTTTCGACCCGAAGTCGACCCCGAGGATTCTACCCATTGAGACCGATTCCGGTAGAAGAGAGGGTACTACTTGCCGTGAAAATATATTTTTTTGCCATGCGGACCTAGTTGACAATCCGGAGGTGTGTTGCATCCGGGCTTTAGTTGAAGCTTTACGAGATTATAGCTAAAGGGGGATTATCGATCCAACGGTTGAAGCGTTCTACACAAGACGATTGTTAAATTTCGCTGACGGTTTTTGTCTCGTCGACCCTTGCCGCTCGATTGCCGCTTGCTTAAAAAAGATAGACCTTTTTTGATCGATCGACTATTTTGATTCCTATGACACCGCTCCAAAAGCATCGGATGAAATATCGACCGATCCTTCCCGAATCTCTGACCGAATCTCCGGGGGTAAATATCGTTTTTAAAGGGGACGGGGCAACAGCCTCGCTCGGAGATCGAAAGGAGATCGAAGCCGGATTTCCCAAAACGTTCGGGAGACCTCTCCTCCGGTCGGCGGCGGGGGAAAAGGTGATATCGAAGGCTTTAAAAGTAGCGGTCGTCTTTTCCGGCGGGCAAGCTCCGGGAGGGCATAACGTCATCACCGGTCTGTTCGATGCTCTTAAAAGTCTGCATCGCGAATCCCAACTGATCGGATTTATCGGCGGACCTTCGGGAATCATCGCGGCAAACACCTTAGCGCTGTCGGAAGATTTACTGCAAAGCTATCGGAACCAAGGGGGGTTCGATCTCATCGGCTCGGGGCGAACGAAGATCGAAACGGAGGAGCAACTCGAAACATCGATTGAGGTTTTCAACCGACTCCTTCTCGACGGCGTCGTGATTATCGGAGGTGACGATTCGAATACGAATGCCGCCGTTCTCGCCGAGTTTGCCTTGAACAAGGGGTGTAAAACAACGGTGATCGGCGTTCCCAAAACGATCGACGGCGACTTAAAGAACGATTTTGTCGATATTTCCTTCGGATTCGATACCGCTTGCCATACCTATGCGGAAATGATCGGAAATATTGCTCGGGATGCTTGTTCGGCAAAAAAATACACACACTTCATCAAGCTGATGGGGCGCTGCGCGTCTCATATCGCCTTGGAATGCGCTCTGTTGACACAACCCAATATGACCCTTATCGGAGAAGAGATTGCCGATAAGAAGATGACCTTGAAAGAGATCACGACCTCCCTCGCCGATTTGATCGAAATGAGGGGGAATCGGGGAGACGACTACGGCGTCATTTTGATTCCGGAAGGGATCGTCGAATTCATTCCCGAAATGAACGCCCTGATCGGCGAGCTCGATATCCTCGTTGCCGCAGGGAAAAATGAAACTGCTTTGAGTGCTCGAGCGCGAGCAACGTTCGAATTTCTTCCGAAAGAGATTGCTCGGCAACTCCTTTTGGATCGAGACCCGCACGGGAACATTCAAGTCTCTCAGATTCAAACGGAAATTCTTCTCAGTACCCTTGTGAAGGAGGAACTTGAACGGCGTTCGAGTTTTACCGGGAAATTCAGTCCGTTGCACCACTTCTTCGGCTATGAAGGGAGGGCGGGACTTCCGACCAACTTCGATGCGACCTATTGTTATACGCTCGGAAAAATTGCGGCTCTTTTGGTTCGGGGAGGGCATACGGGGTATATGTGCGCCGTCTCCGAGCTTGCCAAACCGTCGTCGGAATGGAAAATCGGTGCGATTCCTCTCACCTCTCTTATGAAGATGGAAGTGCGCCGGGGGACGAAAAAACCGGTCATCGGGAAAACGTTAGTCGATCTCGACGGGGCGGCTTATAGGTTTTTCGACAGCAATCGAACCAAGTGGATGGAAGGGGATCATTACCTTTTTCCGGGTCCGATTCAATTCGAAGGAGACCCCTCTTTTACCGATGCGCCGCCTAAAAGTCTGCGCTATTAGGGTCGAACCGTAGAGTGCATCGAGAGTTTCATAGCCATCCTCGGAGCTTTCGGGATACCGAATCGTCCGATTCGGTTTAACCGGTCGGCAATCGGGTGCCTGTTTTTATAAAAATTTCTTTCCGATTATTCCTTTTTTCAAGTATTGGAAAAGAGAAGGGGGAAGAGAGGATGAAGGGGTATCATAGGAAGGGAAGACGTTTTGCCAATCCGCACATCGACTCGACAAAGCGGTCTCTTATCGATATCATCCTGTGGCAATTAGGCTATTACGATGATAAGAGGACGTCTAAAAAACGACCTGAGAATTTTCGCTATCCCAATGCAAAGGGGAAACTGAAGGAAAATGCGCCGCGGGTTACTTGGATTAACCACTTACCAAAAAGGTGCAGTGGTTAAT
>JBCDES010000094.1:0-3473 GCA_039179295.1 Chlamydiota bacterium | reverse complement strand
GCTCAATCTATTTGAAAGCCGTTTGGTAGTTTTGACAGACTAATAAATCGAGTCCGTCCAAGTAGACATGATCTCGGTCCCAATAACGTTTATTCTTAACGAGTCGGATTTCGGAGTTGACGATCCACTTGGACAACATGAAGGGTCCGTTACAAACGGCTCCCGCCTTGTTGCACCATTGGGGGTCTTTTGTTGCGATATGTCTTGGGGCAGGGTAGAGGAAGGGGCTACAGACGATGTCGAGAAAATATTGCGCCGGGTATTCCAATTCGACGACCAGGGTTTTTTCATCTACAGTCATGATTCCGACCTCATCGCTATGGCAATTTCCTTTGAGAAAGTTTTCGGCATTTTTTATAGGGTAAAAAAGATCGGGTAGGACGGTAATGGATTTGGACTGAGGATCGATCAACATTTTCCAGGCATATTCAAAGTCCCCCGCCGTCAAAGGGGTTCCGTCGCTCCACTTCGTTTCCTTCAGGTGGAAGGTGTAGGTTTTTTTATCTTCGGAGATGTCGATTCTGTGGGCGATTGCGGGCATCGGTACATCGCCTTTTCCTCGACGCATCAACCCTTCGAATACGTAGGGAATGACCCGTGATGAGTTGACATAACTCCCTTTGTTGCTCCCGCAATAGTGGAGGGTAGAGATGTCGAAGTTGAGAGGAATTCTGAGGGTGTTGTTTCCCTTGGGTTTTGGAGATTTTTTTGTGCACGAGGCGTTGATTCCGGTGAGTGTGATGGTAAGGAGTATGATTGCTAGGGTGAATTTTTTCATACAGCTTGGATTGGTTTCCGAATTTCATAAAGTGAACAATTTAATATATTGTCATATTTCGGTCAAATTTTTTGAATAATATCGTTGCAAAAATGTTATGGAACAAGGGGCATCCATGGTTATCCTTCCGGTAGGATATCGGATGAGTGATAGGACTTTTTAGGGATGAACCAGGTGACAAGCGACTTGATGTCCCGGCGAAATTTCCCTTAATTTCGGTCTTTTTTCAAAGCAAACTCTCTCCGCTTTAGAACAACGGGTACAGAAAACGCATCCTTTGGGAGGGGTGATCGGACTCGGAACTTCTCCTGTTAGAAGAATCCGTGTCCGCTTCTTTTCGACATGAGGGTCCGGAGTAGGAATGGCTGAAAAAAGTCCTTGGGTATAGGGGTGAAGCGGGTTTCTATACAGATCGTTACTCGGAGCAAGTTCCATCAGGTGACCGAGATACATGATGACGACACGCTTCGATAAATGCTTCACCATTGCCAGGTCATGGGAAATAAAAAGATAGGTAAGTCCCATTTGTTGCTGTAAATGTTTTAGGAGATTTACGATTTGTGCTTGGATGGAAACGTCAAGTGCTGCGATCGGTTCATCGCAAACGATCATTTGAGGATTGAGAGCAAGTGCTCTTGCAATTCCGATTCTTTGTCGTTGCCCCCCACTGAATTCATGGGGAAAGCGATTGGTATATTCCGGGCGCAATCCGACTAACTCAAGAAGCTGCTGTACACGTTTTTCTCGATCGGACCTAGTCGAGACATGATGAATATTTAAAGGTTCGGCAATGATGTCTCCTGCAGTCATCCGAGGATTTAAAGAGGCGTATGGATCTTGAAAGATATATTGCATGTCGTGGCGCAACGATTTGATCGCTTTGCCGCGATAGTTTAGGATGCTTTTCCCTTTGAAAAGGATATCCCCGCTCGTAGGTTCGTAAAGACGTGTAAGAGATCGTGCTAAAACTGTCTTTCCACAGCCCGACTCGCCGACAAGTCCCAAAGTTTCTTGAGGAAAAATATCGAAAGAGACATCGTTAACGGCTTGCAGTGTTTGCCCTTTGAAGGAAAAGTGCTTTTTAAGGTTCTTGATTTGAATCAGTGGAGTTTTTATTGTTTTTCCTCCTCTTTTTTAAGTCGATGGTCGAATAGCCAACAAGAAACATGGTGATTTTCGGTAACACGATAGTTTTCCGGTTTTTTATCATGGCATAAATTTGTAGCATGCGGACAACGCTTTGCAAAACCGCAACCTTTAATCTTCATCGACAGGTCGGGGGGATAGCCGTGGATCGAGTAGAGTTTTTCTTTGGAGGGAAGGTCGATACGGGGTATCGACTTGAGAAGTCGACATGTATAAGGATGCTTCGGATCGGTAAAAATGTCTTCGACAGGAGCGCTTTCGACAATTTTACCGGCATACATGACGACCACGTGATCACAAAAACCGGAGACGATGCTTAAATCGTGTGTAATGAGGATGATGCTCATTCCATCTTTTTTTTGGATTTGCTTGATTAAACTAAGGATTTGAGCTTGAGTTGTGACATCGAGAGCCGTCGTGGGTTCATCGGCTATTAAAATATTGGGCGAGGAAATGATCGCAATCGCAATCATTACGCGTTGACGCATCCCGCCGCTGAGCTCATGAGGGTACTGTCTCAAGCGCGACGTCGCTTCGGAAACCCCTACACGTTTTAATAGATCGATTGCATGTTCCTCCATTTCCTCCTTGACCGCTTTAGGGTGATGACGGGCATACCCTTCGATGATTTGATCTCCGATGCGCATTGTGGGGTTCAAAGATGTCATCGGGTCTTGAAAGACCATCCCGATCTCTTTCCCCCGAATCTTGCGTAACTCGCGTTGACTCTCTAGAAGAAGGTCCTTGCCTCGATATAGAATACGCCCTTCGTCGATTTTAGAGGAGATAGTGGGAAGAAGACGGGTAATGCTGCGAGCCATGACCGACTTGCCACATCCCGATTCCCCTACAATGCCTAAAGTTTCTCCTTGTTTTAGATGAAAGCTGGCACCTCGCACCGCGGCAACCTTTTTCGAAAGGGTGGAAAAAGAGACATGAAGATTTTCAACCTCAAGCAACCCTTTCATTTTCGAAGCCTGGGGTCGAAAGCATCTCGAATTCCGTCTCCGAGGAGGTTTAGAGCAAACATGGTGATACTGATAGCAACTGCCGGGAAGAGGAGACGCCACGGGTAGTAGCGGAGAGCGGGAAGACCGTCGCTTGCCATTGTTCCCCAACTTGAGATGGGGGCTTGAACACCTAGCCCTAAAAAGCTTAAAAATGCTTCGCTAAAAATGGCTGAGGGAATGGTTAAGGTCATCGTCGTAATAATCGGACCGATGGAGTTGGGAATCAGATGGTAAAACAGGATGCGCCACTTGCTAGCACCAATCATATAAGCGGCGATGACATAATCATTTTGTTTGATCTGTAAAATTTGCCCCCTCACTTCCCTACCTTTTGATCGTCATTTTATTGATGGTAATCATGAAACCGGGAATAACGACCATTATTATCGCTTTGACGATTACCGGTTGGATCAGCATGGCTCGGATCGTCAGGGGGCAAATTTTACAGATCAAACAAAATGATTATGTCATCGCCGCTTATATGATTGGTGCTAGCAAGTGGCGCATCCTGTTTTACCATCTGATTCCCAACTCCATCG
>JBCDES010000062.1:0-6254 GCA_039179295.1 Chlamydiota bacterium | reverse complement strand
ACCCAACCGTTTTCTCCACTGGTCTTGAACGGCTAAACAGTTATTCTTATCCCAGTCCACTTCCTGCATATTGTGGAGTTCGATTTCCGGCAGCGATTCCGGTGTGTGTCCCAGATCCTGCAGCGCCTCTTCGAAAACGGTTTTTGCCAAAGTAGGGTTGTTATCTTCAAAGTAGGGTGTCTGTTTTAATCTGAGGAGGTTGGTGAGGGCAGATCGAGCCGGCTGCGCCGTATCCTTGAAAATACTGTCAACAATCGCATCGCGATCGATGGCATGGTTGAGGGCTTTTCGGAGCTTATGATTGTTGAGAGGGTATCGGTCATCGTTAAATATAAAAAAGCAGATCCTATTATCCGGTGCTATTTCCGTAAGCGTTTGGTGAGAGCAGTCTTGTGCCATTCTCGTGAATGGACCTCCAACCCAATCTACCGTTCCATTTTCAAAAAGGTTAAGGGCTGTTTGGTCGTTTTGACAGACCAATAAATCGATTCCGTCCAAGTAGACATGCTCTCGATCCCAATAACGGCGATTCTTAACGAGTCGGATTTCGGAATTGATCGTCCACTTGGACAACATGAAGGGTCCGTTACAAACGGCTCCCGCCTTGTTGCACCATTGGGGATCTTTTGTTGCGATATGTTTTGGAGCGGGGTAGAGGAACGGGTTACAGACGATGTCGAGAAAATATTGCGCCGGGTATTCCAACTCGACGACCAGCGTTTTTTCATCTACGGTCGTGATTCCGACCTCATCGCTATGACAATTTCCTTTGAGGAAGTTTTTAGCATTTTTTATCGGGTAAAAAAGTTCGGGAAGAGCGGTGATCGATTTAGATTCGGGATCGATCAACATTTTCCAAGCATATTCGAAATCCTGCGCCGTCAGAGGCGTTCCGTCGCTCCATTCGGTCTCCTTTAGGTGGAAGGTGTAGGTCTTTCGATCTTCGGAGATGTCGATTCTGTGGGCGATTGCCGGCATCGGTACATCATCTTTTCCTAGACGCATCAACCCCTCGAATACGTAGGGAATGATCTGCGATGAGCTGATATAACTCCCTTTATTGCTACCGCAATAGTGGAGGGTAGAGATATCGAAGTTGATAGTGACTCTAAGGGTATTGTTTGTTTTAGTTTTTTGAGGCTTTGTTGTATACAAAATGCTAATTCCGGTGATTGTGATAATAAGGAGTATGGTTGGTAGGATAAATTTTTTCATCTTTCAATTTCAATCCCGTTCGAAGTAAGCCGATTTAAAATCTACAAACTGAAGCCGGGAGATTCGTTCCCCCTTCAGCTTCGGGTTTTTTGCGTAAATCTTATTCGGCGAACAGATCGGGAGGATCGGCATCTGTTCCATTAAAATCCCTTCGGCTGCGGTCAATAACTTTGAGCGCTCTTCTTTGCCTAGGACCTGATTCGATCGGTCGAGGAGGGTTTGAAATCGTTTATTTTCCCAATTGCAGCGGTTGCAAAGATCGTTTTTGTTTTTAAAGATCTGTAAAACAAAGGCGGGGTCCGAAATGGGGGGAACGGCTCCGGTGAGTGCGATCATGTGTTCCCCTCTTTGGATGGTATCGATATACTCATTCCAGCCAAAAACCCCTCTGAGCGATACTTTAAAACCCAACCGTTTTCTCCATTGGTCTTGGATCGCTAAGCAAATTTTCCTAGCTATCTCTACTTCAGGCATATAGAGGAGTTCGATTTCCGGTAGCGATTCCGGTGTATGTCCCAGATCATTGAGCGCCTCTTCGAAAAGATTTTTTGCCACAGTCGGGTTGTTATCCTCAAAGTAGGGTGTCTGTTTTATTCTGAGGATATGAGGGAGGGCAGATCGGGTCGGTTGTGCTGTATGATTGAAAGCATTATTAACAATTGTATCGCGATCGATGGCATAGTTAAGGGCTTTTCGGAGCTTATGATTGTTGAGGGGGTATCGGTCATCGTTAAATACAAAGAAGTAGGTTCTACTATCCGGCGCCATTTCCGTAAGCGTTTGATGGGAGCATTCATATGGAATTGTTATGAACGGATCCCCAACCCAATCCAAGGTCCCATTTTCAAACAGATTGAGGGTCGTTTGGTAGTTTTGACAGACCAATAAATCGATTCCGTCCAAGTAGACATGCTTTCGGTCCCAGTAACGGTTATTCTTAACGAGTCGGATTTCGGAGTTGATCGTCCACTTGGACAGCATGAAGGGTCCGTTACAAACGGCTCCCGCCTTGTTGCACCATTGAGGGTCTTTTGTTGCGATATGTCTCGGAGCGGGATAGAGGAACGGGCTGCAGACGATGTCGAGAAAATATTGTGCCGGGTATTCCAACTCGACGACCAAGGTTTTTTCATCTACGGTCGTGATTCCGACCTCATCGCTGCGACAATTTCGTTTGAGAAGGTTTTCGGCATTTTTTATGGGATAAAAAAGTTCGGGGAGAGCGGTGATCGATTTAGACTCGGGATCGATCAACATTTTCCAAGCATACTCAAAGTCCTCCGCCGTCAGAGGGGTTCCGTCGCTCCACTCGGTCTCCTTTAGGTGGAAGGTGTAGGTCTTTCGATCTTCGGAGATGTCGATTCTGTGGGCGATTGCCGGCATCGGGACGTCGTCTTTTCCTCGACGCATCAACCCTTCGAATACATAGGGAATGACCATTGATGAGTTGGCATAACTCCCTTTATTGCTCCCGCAATAGTGGAGGGTGGAGATATCGAAGTTAAGGGGGACTTTAAGGGTATTGCTTCCCTTGAGTTTTTGAGATCTTGTTGTGCACGAGGTGTTGATTCCGGTGAATGTAATCATCAGGAATACGACCGGTAGGATAAATTTTTTCATCTTTCAGTCCCGTTCGAAGTAAGCCGATTTAAAATCTACAAACGAAAGCTGAGAGATTTGTTCCCCCTTCAGCTTCGGGTTTTTTGCGTAGTTCTTATTTATCGAACAGATCGGGAGCATCGGCATCTCTTCCATTAAAATCTCTTCGGCCGCAGTCAATAACTTTGAGCGTTCTTTCTCATCTAGAACATGATTCGATCGATCGAGGAGGTCTTGGAATCGTTTATTTTCCCAATTGCAGAGGTTGCAAAGATCTTTTTTGTTTTTAAAGATCTTTAAAATGAAGGCAGGATCTAAAATGATGGAAGCTGTTCCGGTGATTGCGATCATGTGTTCACCTCTTCGGATGGTATCGATATACTCATTTCGCCCAAGCACTCCCCTGAGCGATACTTTAAGACCCAACCGTTTTCTCCACTGGTCTTGAATGGCTAAACAGACGTTCTTAACCCATTCCAATTCGGGCATATAGAGGAGTTCGATTTCCGGCAGCGATTCCGGTGTGTGTCCCAGATCCTGCAGCGCCTCTTCGAAAAGGGTTCTTGCCAAAGTGGGATTATTATCTTCAAAGTAGGGGGTTTGCTTTAGTCTGAGGAGGTGGGGAAGTGCAGATCGGGCCGGCTGCGCCGTATCCTTGAAAATACTGTCAATAATCGTATCGCGATCGATGGCATGGTTGAGGGCTTTTCGGAGCTTCTGATTATTGAGGGGGTATCGGTCATCGTTAAATACAAAAAAGTAGATCCCACTATCCGGCGCCGTTTCCGTAAGCATTTGGTGGGAGCAATCGTGTGCAATTCTCATGAATGGGGCCCCGACCCAATCTACCGTTCCATTTTCAAACAGATGGAGGGCTGTTTGGTCGTTTTGACAGACCAATAGATCGATTCCGTCCAAGTAGACATGCTCCCGATCCCAATAACGGCTATTCTTAACGAGTCGGATTTCGGAGTTGATCGTCCACTCGGACAACATGAAGGGTCCGTTACAAACGGCTCCCGCCTTGTTGCACCATTGAGGGTCTTTTGTTGCGATATGCCTTGGGACGGGGTAGAAGAAGGGGCTACAGACGATATTAAGGAAATATTGCGCCGGATATTCCAGCTCGACGACCAGCGTTTTTTCATCTACGGTCGTGATACCGACCTCATCGCTATGACAATTTCCTTTGAGAAAGTTTTCGGCATTTTTTATAGGGTAAAAAAGATCGGGTATGGCGGTAATCGATTTAGACTGGGGATCGATCAACATTTTCCAAGCATATTCGAAATCCTGTGCCGTCAGCGGTGTTCCGTCGCTCCACTCCGTCTCCTTTAGGTGAAAGGTGTAGGTCTTTCGATCTTCGGAGATGTCGATTGTATCGGCGATTGCCGGCATCGGTACATCGCCTTCTCCTCGGCGCATCAACCCCTCGAATACATGGGGAATAACCCGTGATGAGCTTGCATAACTCCCTTTGTTGCTCCCGCAATAGTGGAGGGTGGAGATATCGAAATAGAGAGGGATTTTAAGGGTATTGCTTTTCTTGGTTTTTCGAGATTTTGTGATGCACGAAGTACCGATTCCGGTGAGTGTAATCATGAAGAATAGGGTTAGTAAGATGAATTTTTTCATAGAGCCTCATCGGGTTTGTCGAGTGAATGATCGGTATATTGACCGTTGTATTTTGTAAAGTGGGAAATTTAATCCGATCCCACATTTTAGTCAAAAAAAGATTCGGTCCGTCCAAAGTTTTAATCCCGTTCGAAGTAAGCCGATTTAAAATCTACAAACGAAAGCTGAGAGATTCGTTCCCCTTTAAGTTTGGGGTTTTTTGCGTAGCTCTTATTCATCGAACAGATCGGGAGGATCGGCATCTGTTCCATCAAAATCTCTTCGGCTGCGGTCAATAACCTTGAGCGCTCTTTTTTGTCTAGGACGTGGTTCGATCGGTCGAGGAGGGTTCGGAATCGTTTATTTTCCCAATTGCAGCGGTTGCAAAGATCGTTTTTGTTTTTAAATATCTGTAAAACAAAGGCGGGATCTAAAATCGAGGGTGCCATTCCGGTGATTGCGATCATGTGTTCACCTTTTTGGACGGCATCGATATACTGACTCCGCCCAAACATTCCCCTGAGCGATACTTTAAAACCTAAATTTGTTCTCCACTGGTCTTGAACGGCTAAACAGACGCCTTTAACCCATTCTATATCATGAAGGTAAAGGAGTTCGATTTCCGGTAGCGATTCCGGTGTTTCTCCCAGGTCTTGCAGCGCCTCTTCGAAGAGACTTGTTGCTAAAACGGGATCGTTATCTTCAAAGTAGGGTGTCTGTTTTAACCTGAGGAGGTGGGGGAGGGCAGATCGAGCCGGCTGAGCCGTATCCTTGAAAAAATTGTTAACAATTGCATCGCGATCGATAGCATGGTTAAGGGCTTTTCGGAGCTTGTGATTGTTGAGGGGGTATCGATCATCGTTAAATACGAAGACGTAGAGCCAACTATCGGGTGCCGTTTTCGTAAGCATTTGGTGGGCGCAGTCGTATGCAATTTTCATGAACGGGTCCCCGACCCAATCCAAGTTTCCGGTTTCAAATAGATTGAGGGTCGTTTGTTCGTTCTTACAAATCAATAAATTGATTCCGTCCAAGTAGACATGCTCTCGATCCCAGTAACGGTTATTCTTAACGAGCTGCATTTCGGAGTTGATCGTCCATTTGGATAACATAAAGGGTCCGTTACAAACGGCTGCCGCCTTGTTGCACCACTGGGGATCTTTTGTTGCGATATGTCTCGGAGCGGGATAGAGGAACGGGTTACAGACGATGTCTAGAAAATATTGCGCCGGATATTCCAGCTCGACGACCAGGGTTTTTTCATCTACGGTCGTGATTCCGACCTCATCGCTGTGACAATTTCGTTTGAGGAAGTTTTCGGCGTTTTTTATGGGATAAAAAAGTTCGGGAACAGCGGTGATCGATTTAGACTGGGGATCGATCAACATTTTCCAAGCATATTCGAAATCCTGCGCCGTCAGAGACGTTCCGTCGCTCCACTCCGTCTTCTTTAGGTGGAAGGTGTAGGTCTTTCCGTCTTCGGAGATGTCGATTCTGTGGGCGATTGCCGGCATCGGTATATCACCCTCTCCTCGACGCATCAATCCCTCGAATACGTAGGGAATAATCTGTGATGAGCTGATATAACTCCCTTTGTTGCCGGCGCAATAGTGGAGGGTGGAGATATCGGAATAGAGGGGAATTCTGAGGGTATTGTTTCCCTTGGATTTTTGAGATCTTGTTGTGCACGAGGCGTTGATTCCGATGAGTGCAATCATGAGGAATATAATCGGTAGAATAAGCTTTTTCATCTTTCAATCCCGTTCGAAGTAAGCCGATTTAAAATCTACGAACGAAAGCTGAGAGATTTGTTCCCCTTTAAGTTT
>JBCDES010000011.1:0-27489 GCA_039179295.1 Chlamydiota bacterium | reverse complement strand
TGCATATCGATGAGGAGCTGATGAAAGAGTTGAGAGAGATGAAAAGGGCTGTGAATCCTCATGAAATCCTCTTCGTTGCCAATGCGGCAACCGGTCAGGATGCGGTTAAAACCGCGGCGGAATTTGACGGCAAAATTGCGATGACCGGAACGATTCTCACGATGCTCGACGGAAATACCCGCGCCGGCGCCGCCATTTCCATCTGCGAGGTCACGGGTAAACCGGTCAAGTTCGAAGGGGTAGGTGAAAAGGTCACCGATTTTCAGCTTTTTAATCCGGAGTCGATGGCGGATCGGATTCTCGGAATGGGAGATGTGATCAATCTCGTAAAAAAAGCCGAGGAACAGGTCGATCGCGAGGATGCCGAAAAACTGCGGAAAAAACTTGCAAAAGCCTCTTTCACCTATCATGACTTTTTGAAGCAGATGCGACAAATGCAAAAGATGGGGTCGCTCAAAAGTCTTCTGTCTATGATGCCCGGTTTTTCCAATCTCGGCGAATTCGAATTCTCCGATAAGGAGATGGGGAAGATCGCAGCGATTATTCTTTCCATGACCCCTAACGAGCGTCTGGGACTCGACGAACTGATCCCTCCCCGTCGTCGTCGGATTGCTGCCGGGAGCGGCTCTTCCGTTGACGATGTTAACCGGATGATCAAGAACTTTAAACGGATCAAGCAGATGATGAAAAAAATGCCCTATATGAAGAAAAAATTCATCGATGATCCGACTGTTAAAGATCGGCTCCGATCGACGGGAAAACTCGGCAATTTCCTCTGACCGACAGGTCCCGTTGAAAAACCTTTCTCGGTCCGACTTTTGGCGGTTTTTTCGGTCGATTCGGAGCGGTTTAAAACCGGATCGTTGCCGGGCAACCCGATCGAAAAATTGCGACGTCGTAAGATTTTTCATACCATTTTTTGTTCCGATCGATTAGGATGGACAGTCCTATCGAATCAGTGAATTGGAGTTTATACAGATGGTATTGAAGATCCGCTTCAGACAACAGGGTCGAACTAACAGACTGACCTATCGCTTAGTGGTTGCAGACTCCCGCTCGCCACGTGACGGAAAATATGTTGAAAATCTCGGACAATATGATCCCCATCTGGAGGGTGGGAAAGATGCGACGCTTAAAGAAGATCGGATTCAGCATTGGGTAGATCGGGGGGCGGAGCTAACGGAAAAAGCGGAAGCGCTGATCGCTCGCAAAGCTCCCGGAGTCATTAAAAGCCTAAGAGAGAAGGCTGCAATGAAGATAAAAAAACGTAGCGAGAAACGTCGAGCACGAAAAAAGCAAGCTTTGTGAAACGTTTCGATATTTTGTCCCTCTTTCCCGAATATTTTGAGGGACCTTTTAACGTCAGCATGATCAAAGCGGCTCGTGAAAAAGGGATTCTAAAGATCAATCCGGTGAACATGCGGGATTTTTCCTCGGGAAGATACGGACGGATCGATGATCGTCCATACGGCGGCGGACCGGGAATGGTTTTAATGGCGGAGCCGGTGACCAAAGCGATCCGCAGTGTCAAGAGTAAACGGTCCCACGTCGTTTATCTGACCCCGCAAGGAAAGCCCCTCAGCGCAAAGAGGTGCGACGGACTGGCTAAAAAAGACCATTTGATCATCCTTTGCGGTCATTATGAGGGAATCGATGAGAGGGTAGTGTTATCCGAAGTCGATGAAGAGATCAGCATCGGAGATTACGTTTTAACCAGCGGTTGTCCGGCCGCAATCGTGCTGGTCGACAGTATCGCCCGATTTATCCCGGGTGTGATCGGAAATGAAGACGCGGTCCGGCAAGACTCGTTTGAAAACGGAATATTCGATGCCCCGACGTTTACGCGCCCTCCCCTGTTTGAAGAGATGGAAGTCCCCACAGTTCTTCAGAACGGTAATCATGCCGAAATAAAGGCTTGGAGGGAAAAAACGGCACGGGAAAAGACGGAGCGGGTAAGACCCGATCTGATTCAAAAGTTAGAAAGTTAAGTAGGAGAAAAAGTCATGAGCCGCGAAGCGCTACTTGAAGCGATCGAAGCCGGGCAGCTAAAACGAGACATCCCCCGTTTCAATGTCGGCGATACGATCAAAGTTCATATTCGAATCATCGAGGGAGAAAAAGAGAGGACCCAGGTTTTTACGGGCACCGTCATCGCTCGTAAGGGATCGGGTCTTTCCGAGACCTTCTCCGTGTATCGCATTGCCTACGGAACCCGAATGGAAAGGGTTTTTTCACTCCATAGTCCCCGAATTTCCAAGATTGAAGTGGTCCGCTGCGGAAAGGTGCGTCGTGCAAAGCTATATTATCTGAGAGGAACGGCCGGTAAAGCTGCGAAGGTTAAAGAAAAAATCAGGAGCAAGAAACAAAAGGTTGCGCCGCTTATCGATCAAGACGGTCCGAAAAAAGAGGCGACGCGACAGAGTTCGCAAGACGAAACTTCCAAGTCGGACGAAGACTTGTGAATCAAGCTTTTTATGAAGAGAAAGCTTACTCCGAAGGGTATCGGCTCATTGCCGGAGTCGACGAAGCGGGACGGGGTCCTCTTGCCGGTCCGGTCGTTGCCGCGGCTTGTATTCTTCCCCGTCATCTAAACGTCGAGGGAATCGATGACAGTAAAAAGCTTAAGCCGAAGCAAAGAGAAGAACTTTATCGGATCTTGACAAATCACCCCGAAGTTTTCTTCGGGATCGGGATCGTAGATCATGTTCTCATCGATGAGATCAATATCTTAAAAGCTTCTCTTCGAGCGATGGCTCTGGCGATTAAACGGCTTGCTAAAGAGCCCGACTACCTTTTAATCGATGGCAATCGTCTTCCGCCGACAGACATCGCTTCGAAAGCCGTGATCAAAGGAGATAGTCGTTCGATGAGTATCGGAGCGGCTTCGATTATTGCAAAGCATCGAAGAGATCTTTTAATGGTCGAATACCATAAAAAGTATCCCGACTACGGTTTTAATACCCATAAAGGGTATGGAACGAAAGCGCATTTGGAAGCGCTACGCCTTCACGGTCCTTGTCCGATTCATCGGCTCGGTTTCGAACCTGTAAAATCGTTGACTTCGCCTCTAAATTCAGGTATAAGCGCCTAGAACGGAATCGAGACCCCCTCCCATGGCTCTTAGTATGACAGCTTACGGCAGAGCCCATACCGAGACGAGTATGGGAATCTTCTTAATCGAAATTCACTCGGTGAATCGGAAGGGTCTATCCATCCGTATCAACCTTCCGAAAGAATTTCTTGTTTTAGATCTGCCGCTTCGCCTCCGTCTGGCAGAGGTTGTTACGCGCGGTTATATCACCGTCCGAATCGCCAGAGAAGCTACCGACGGAGCAGTGCTCGGCATCCCTCCTATAGAACTGCTAAAAAAACTCCAAGTCGAGTGGAAAACATGTGCACGGGAGCTCGGTTATGATTGTCAAGAGGCGATCCCTTTTTCAATGATCATACGGTTTGCCGCGGAAGGACTATCGTCGGAAAAAGCTATCGCTATCGATGAAACGGTAAAAAAAGAGATCCTTAAGGGGTTGGATGCGGCGATTGGTCCTTTCATGGAAATGAAGAGAGTCGAAGGCGATGCGTTGGTTGCGGACCTCCTTCCACGTCTGAATGCAATCGAAGGAGCGATCGAACGGCTGAAAAAGCTCTCGACGGTTGCTCCCGAGCGTTATCGGGATCGGTTGGTCAAGAAACTTGAAGGGTTAAGGATCGAGCGCGAGACCGATGAAGACCGATTAAACCGAGAGATCGTTCTTTTTGCCGATAAGATCGATGTAACCGAAGAGATCACCCGCCTTTCCTCACACGTCCGTCAACTTAAAGGTCTGCTTAAACGAGATGAACAGCCCGTAGGGCGTGAGTCGGATTTTTTAATCCAAGAGGCGAATCGTGAAGTCAATACCGTGGCTGCCAAGTCGCAACAACTCGAGATGACTCGAGTCGTCTTAGGGGTAAAAAGCGAACTGGAAAAAATCCGGGAGCAGTTAGCCAATATAGAATGACGGGACGACTCTTCATTATCAGCGCACCCGCCGGAGCGGGAAAGACGACCCTCGTCGGCAGGCTTAAAAATGCCTATCCTCGTCAGGTCGCTCAAAGCATCTCCTGTACCACGAGAAAGCCCCGCAAAGGGTAAATCGACGGAAGAGACTATATCTTTTTAACGGAAGATGCATTTAAACGAAGGGTGAAAAGAGGGGATTTTTTGGAGTATGCAACAGTCTTCGGCGATCATTACGGCACATTGAAGGAGATGGTGAACAGTCAACAAGCAAATGGTAAAAACGTCATCTTGGTGATCGATACTCAGGGGGCTCTGGAGCTGAAAAAGAAGGTTAAGGCTACGGCGATCTTCATCGCTCCCCCTTCAATGGAGATTTTAGGGGAAAGGCTAAAGAATAGAGCAACCGAGTCGCCGGAAACGTTGAAGAGACGTCTTGAATGGGCAAGGCATGAAATGAAACAGACGAAACTTTATGATCATCTGATTGTCAATGACGATTTGGAAACGGCTTATGAAGCTCTAAAAAGTATCGTTATTGCCGAAAAGCAACGCTAAGGAGGAAACCATGGCACATGATGAATTGACGAAAGAGAGCTATACGGCTCTTTTTAAAGACAACTTCGAACTGACACACTACGCCATCGAACGGGCTCGGAAACAGATTCGAAACGGAAATGAAGATTTAAACGTGACGCAACTTTTAAAAGAAATTCGAAAACACCCGCCTAAGGATGCGGTGGAAGAAAACGCTGAAAAATGAAAGTTCTGATAACGGCAGCGCTCCCCTACGCAAACGGACCGTTACATTTCGGTCATATCGCGGGAGCTTATCTTCCGGCCGATTGCTATGCACGTTTCCAGAGATTGATCGGTAACGACGTTCTTTATATTTGCGGCTCCGACGAGCATGGGGTTGCCATTACGTTGAGCGCCGAGCTTGCCGGTCGCACGCCGAAAGACCATGTCGATCATTTTCATCAAGTTTTAAAAGACTTCTTCCGAAAAATGGAGATCGATTTCGATCACTATTCCCGAACAACCTGGGAGGGACATGTCGAACCTTCCCAAACCTACTTCAAGCAACTTCTAAAAAACGGTTACATCGAAGAAAAGATGACCGACCAGCTCTATTCCGAACGGGATCGAAGGTTCCTGGCAGACCGGTATGTGAAGGGAATATGCCCGAAATGCGGTTTTATAGAGGCTCGGGGAGATGAGTGTCCGCAATGTGGGGCAAGCTACGAAGCGACCGACTTAAAAAAACCTCGATCGAGGCTCACCGAGGCGCCCCTTACTTTAAAAGCGACGAAGCATTGGTTTATCCGTTTCGATCTTTTCAAGGATCGGCTTTTGCAGTGGATCGGGAAGAAAAATTGGAAATCGAACGTCGTCAACTTCGCTCGAAACTATATCGAAGATCTTAAACCCCGAGCCATTACCCGGGATTCCGACTGGGGAATTCCCGTGCCTTTAGAGGGCGCTGAGGGAAAAGTTCTCTATGTTTGGTTCGATGCTCCTATCGGTTATATCTCTGCGACAAAAGAATGGGCGCTTAAAAAGGGGAAGCCCGAGGCTTGGAAGGAGTATTGGTGTGATCGGAAAACAAAACTGGTCCACTTTATCGGGAAAGACAATATTCCGTTCCATGCGATTTTTTTTCCGGCTATGACGATGGGGCAAGACGAACCCTATAAGACTGTCGACGAACTTCCCGCCAATGAATTTTATAACTTCGAGGGAAAACGGTTTAGTAAATCTACCGGTTGGTATATCGATCTCGAACGGTTTTTTCAACATTTCAGTTCCGATCAAATCCGTTATGCGATCGCTGCAAATCTGCCGGAGACTCAAGATAGCGAGTTTTGTTGGAAAGATTTTCAAATGCGTTGCAATAGTGAGCTACTGGGAAAATATGGCAATCTCGTCAATCGGGTCCTCGTCTTTACTCGAAATAAGTGTGGCGGCATCCGACCCCCTTGCGGCGATCTGAAGGACGAAGATAGAGCCTTTCTCGAGAAAATCGACCGATGGACTCGAGAAAGTTATGAAGCCTATTCTCATTTTCGTCTTCGAAAAGCCGCACGACTCATGATGAAGCTTGCTCAAGAAGGAAATATCTACTTCGATATCAAGAAACCTTGGAAAAATCTCGAGGGGTTAAATACGACGATTGCTTGTTGCTTAAAGGCGCTTAATGCCTTGGCATTGGTCTCTTTTCCGATCATTCCCGACACCGCCGAAAAGGTGTGGAAACTTCTAGGGAACGATACGAGGCTACGCGACCAAAGATGGGAGACCGTTTCGCAGTGGCGGATTCCCCCGAATCGCCCCTTTCCGAAACCGGAGGTCCTTTTTTCCAAAGTGGAGGACGGTGTGATAGAAAAGCAATTGGACGCTTTAAAAGGAGCAACGGGAAACCTCAAAGATCAAATCTCTTTCGATACCTTTCAAAGGCTCGACATTCGTGTTGCGGAAATCCTTTCGGTTGAAGAGATCGTTAAAAGTGATAAACTCTACAAGATTGAGGTGGATTTAGGCTTTGAAAAGCGGGTTGTCGTGTCCGGCATACGAAAGGTTTACCCCAATCCCGATACTTTGATAGGAAAAAAAGTCGCCGTTGTTGCCAATCTCAAACCCGCTAAGCTCATGGGTATTGAGAGTCGGGGTATGATCCTGGCCGCCGGGAATGACGACCGTCCGGAGGTGATAGAGATACGAGGAGTTCCTCTCGGGAGCGCCGTTGCATGAAAACGCCGTTTTATATAAACCTTAGATTCCGATTAAATCTTTAAAAGATTTGATAATCCTTTTAAAGGATGATCTTCGTTTGAATTTACATAAAATCTTTCTCACTAATTTTTTCGATTTCTTTTTCATCTCTTTATCCTCTTTTAGTAGATTTTTAGTTATACTTCTAATTATCCTTAATCGAATTTTAGCAAATTTTTATTTTATTTTCAAGTCCTCAGTCCGAGTCTTCGGGCTAGATTGCCCATAAAAAGCTCTTTAGAGCGGTTTAAAAGATGTTTAAAACCGATTCCCGTTGATTTTCAACCGATTGACCGTTCATTGTTATCGACCGGTCTCGGTCTGATTTCGAAGCTAAAAGAGAGTAGTCGACCGGTTTTTAATCGATAAATGTGGAGCCGATCTCGATTTTTATTTCCCGACCGACAAATTAACGACCCGGTGCTCACCGCTTTTTTCCTCGACGAGAGAAATATCGAACACCGGAGAATAATGGGTCTTGGGGATAAAGATCAGAGTCTTTTGAAACGAATGGGGGAAAATGGGAAAGCTAGTTCTCCCTTTTTGATCGAAGTCTGCATCTAAAGCGGTATTGGCATTTGAGGATCTAATGCCGTCGACAACGGCAGGAATGAAAAGCGGCCAAGCGAGCAGTCCTCCGACACCGTATGCCGCAACACGTCCTACGGTAGAAGTATGGACGGCATGCGCTACCTGCTCGGGGTCGGTACAGGGAAGGTTGATATTTTCAGTGGAAAAAAGATAGCGTTTATCCGAATCGTTTTTAAATGTCAATTGAATCGGTTGATATCCTTTAGCGATGACATTCCGATCCAAGTAGGCAAAGCAGTCATCGATGGAATAAGCCTTACACCCGATTTCCATTCCTTGGATTTCCGGATAACTTTTGACACAGTTGGGATCCAGAGCCGAGAGAGGGCTTACTCGATAAGATGCGCAGCCTGTCAATAGAGCTGTAACTGTAGCGACGGCTAATAAATAAATTTTTTTCATCATGAATCCTTAATATTTTACCTGTTTAGTTGATTGTCTCCGGTTGTTTTTGTCTAAGCGAATCGTTGCCGAAAGTCAGTCCGACACGTGCGATGATTTCCTTATCCAATCTATGACCCGGAAGATAGCCGGGAGTTTTTCCGCCCAGTTCGCTGAAAAGAGCCGTTTTGGAAAAAAGATGGAACCTTCCCGTAACGGAAAGGGCGATTCCCCAACCTCTTTTGCTTAAATCGGGGTGAAAAGCAGTTCCGCTAGCCAACAGTTGTTGCACGGTAACCGGTGTATTGAAACGGGCTTGATTCCACAGATCTAACTTGAAACCGAGAGAGCCTCTCCTGCCGGAGTAGCAACGACTGTAACAACATCCCAGACCGAAACTTCTCCTTCCCCCTTTAAAGTATAAGTAAACAGGATTACCTTGATAGAGGAAAAAGTTCTCCAGATAGGCTTCGGGGGCATAGGGAGCATAACCGATTTTCACATTGGGGAGATATTTCACCTTTTCCGTTAAAGAAAACATTGGAAATTTCCAAGGCGCTCCCTCGGCAATATAGTGGAAAAATGAGTAATAGGAATAAAAAGTCAGTGGATCCAGCCAGTTGAAAAGGGTCCAGCGGATAAGTTTTTTATGATTCAATTCGCCGTCGGGATAGGAATGATTATGAAAATAGATGTAAGATTGGATGTCGTTCGACGAGTCGCTATCCCCTTTAAGCTTGCCGAGGTGAGTGATCAGGGTGTACCAAAAAATCGATTGTTGGGATTGGTTATATAAAAATGCCGCTCGGCCGTCGATTTCTCCTTTTGCTATCCATTCCGTTTTCAAATCATGTGCCAAGATTTGCTCGGCTTCCAGACCTGCAACGGCAACGGCAAGGCTTTCTCCGACAGTCATGCGATAATAGTCTTTAGCGGCATAACCGGTTCCCCCTTCCCATATCGAAATCGTATAGCTTGTCGGTCGGTACCCCAATTCGCGGAGGCGGTAGCCGTGTCCGAATACCTCATGTTGGGTAACACCGGCAACGGAATTGATATTGTACCAAAATAAAAGCTGTTCAAAAGCTCTCGTCCAGATTTTGATCGTCGAATCTTTATCGGATTTCCTAAGCAGAGCGTCCTCTCCTCGAATCATTAAGTCTTGGAGAAAGATTAAGTTAGCGGAACCGGAATAGGGAGAAAAGTAGGGGTCGACCATCGCCGTTTGATTTGCGACGACACCTCCCGTCATCATCAGGAAACAAAGGTTTCGTAACAGGTTCATCGGCATTGCCCTAATCTTCATCGGGGCTTTGAACAACTTTTAATAGACGGCATCATGTTGCGACGGGTGACCGAGGGGATAAATCTCCGGATGCTGGATTCGAACCAGCGACCAATAGATTAACAGTCTACTGCTCTACCGCTGAGCTAATCCGGAACAGCTAAAAAATCGTCATTGTAGAGACTCTCCGATTTTAGTTCAATCGATCACATTTTTGTTGCCGAAAAGGGTAAAAAATGATGTGCAAAGGGGGAGAGGTTGGGGTAAGATAATAGACCATGGACCAACTCAGCGGATTGATCGATCATATTATTTTCTCAAGCGACGAGACGGGGTTCGCGGTCGTTCGACTCAAAATGCCGCGTCAACCCGACCCGATCACCGCGGTCGGCTTATTATCGGCGGTCAAGATCGGAGAAACCCTCCACTGCAAAGGTCTGTGGAAGCATCATCCCCAATATGGCAGACAATTTGAAATCGAATCTTTCAAGCTCACTCCCCCTGACGATCTTTTGGGAATACAACGCTATTTGGGATCGGGAATGGTTAAAGGGATCGGTCCCGTCTATGCCGAACGGATTGTGGAAGCATTCGGAGTCAAGACCCTTGAGGTTATCGATAAAACCCCCGATCGCCTTACCGAAGTTCCCGGGCTGGGGGTAAAGCGGGTTGAAAAGATTCAAGGGTGTTGGAAGGAGCAACGGGGGGTGCGAGATGTCATGATCTTTTTACAAGCCCATCACGTTCGACCCTCTTTGGCTCAAAAGATTTTTAAGAATTATGGGGAAGAAAGTATCGATAAGGTGAAAGAAAACCCGTACTCCCTTGCTAAACAAATCGACGGGATAGGATTCAAATCGGCGGACGAACTCGCCCGAAACCTCGGAATCGGTAAGGATTCTCCCGCCCGTATTCGAGCGGGGATCGAGCATCTTCTCCGGGAAATGAGCAATAATGACGGTCATGTCTGTTTCCCTAAAGAGATGTTTCTCCCCGAGGCGGAAAAAATCTTAGAGGTCGAGGCGGCTTTGATCGAGGAGCAAATGACGTTGCTGGAGCTGGAAGGGCATATCATGCTCGAGCCGTTGGAACGGATTCCCCATTTGTGGGTCCGTCGCCTCTATATGGCTGAATGGGGAATTGCCCGAGAACTCCGTCGAATTAAAGGAGCTCCGGCCGCTATTCGCCCCGTTTTAATCGATAAAGCAATCGATTGGGTTCAAGAAAAACACCGGATCCGTTTTGCAACAGAGCAGAAACAGGCGATTTTTAAAAGTCTGGAGGAAAAAGTCCATATCATTACCGGAGGTCCGGGAACGGGGAAGAGTACGATTACGCGAGCTATTTTGTCGATCATCTCTCGAGTAACGGATCAAATCGTTTTATCGGCACCTACCGGTCGAGCGGCAAAACGGATGACGGAAATTACGGGAAAAAAAGCCTTTACCATTCATAGCCTCCTGGAGTTCGACTTTAACAAAAGGGGATTTAAACGAAGTCGCGACAACCCTTTAACCGCTCGCCTCATTATCGTCGACGAGGCCAGCATGATCGATACCTTTTTGATGCATAGCCTTCTCAAAGCAATCCCCGATCAAACACGGTTGATTTTTATCGGCGATATCGATCAACTTCCCAGTGTCGGTCCCGGAAATATTTTGAAAGATATGATCGACTCCGAAACCGCCCCTATGACCCGTTTAAAATTCATCTTTAGACAAGGAAAAGGGTCGCGCATTGTCGCCAATGCCCACCGGATTAATGCGGGGTACTTTCCCAAAATAGAATCGGAGCAGGGGAGTGACTTTATCTTTTTCAACATCGAATCTCCTGAAGAAATCGTCTCTAAAATCGTTCACCTGATCGAATGCCGGATCCCGGAAAAATTTCCCTTCCACCCCATCGACGATATTCAAGTCCTTTCTCCGATGAAAAAAGGGATCATCGGAACCGATAATCTGAACCGTGCCCTTCAGCAGAAGCTCAATCCGCAACCTCAACCTCGATCTTTGGAATGGATGGGGCGTCGCTTCAATCTCTATGATAAAGTGATGCAGATTCGAAATAACTACGATAAAAAGGTCTATAACGGTGATGTGGGAAGAATCGCCTCTCTTAATGCGGAAGATCAACAACTCGTTGTCCGCTTTGACGGCAAAGAGGTTTCTTACGATTTTGCAGCTATCGACGAACTGATGCTCGCCTATGCCGTTTCCGTTCACAAATATCAAGGGAGTGAGTGTCCTTGTGTGATCATTCCGGTCCACACATCTCATTTTAAGCTCCTCTTTCGCAATCTTCTCTATACCGCCATTACCAGGGGAAAAAAGCTTGTCATTCTTCTCGGAACAAAAAAAGCCTTGGCGATTGCCGTTAAAACCGATAACGTCAAAACTCGCTACACCGGTCTTCAATACTTCCTTAGAAGCCTCCACTCCGCCGTTTCATCGCCGACGGTTCGGAATGGTTAGACGGTGGTGTCTTCAACCGTCGCGATCACCGGATTTTCAACGGGACCCCGTTCCGTCTCCTTAAAATCGCTCGCTTTCTAACCGACGACGGTAGGTGGTATTACCGTCCTAATTTTTGAACGATCGATCCCGTAATGATCGGAATGGAAGGGGAGATATCGACCGTGATTGCCCCCTTCGGCTCCTCTAAATCGGAAAATTGGCTTTTAAGGAGGTGGGGGTCGAAGAAATGACCGACTCTTTTTTTTAGCCGATCGTGAATCAGTTGATAACTTCCCTTAAGATAGATCAATCGGATAGCGGGAGAGACTATGAGAATATCTCGATGCGATCCTTTAAGCGCCGAGCAGCCGAGAATCAGGGCTCTTTTTTCTTTAAGGAGGGTAGCTAAAGTCCGAAGCCAAGGAAGGCGATCGTTATCGGTCAGAGGGATGCCTTGAGACATCTTTTCCTTGCTTTCGACCGAATGAAAGTCATCGGCATCGTAAAAGGGGAGGCTTAAGACTTTGGAAAGCTCCAGACCGATCGTTGTTTTCCCGGAGCCCGATACTCCCATCAAGATTAGACGCACGAAAAGACCCCGCCTTTATTCCTAAAACGGCGACTATAGTCCGGATTAGATCAATCGGTCAAGAATCCCTTAGACGGGTTGAGCCGTGATCAGCTGAACCATTAAACGACCGAGTTGAATGCCTTTTTCTCGCGCACTATCGACCATCTGGTTATCGGAAGAGACCTGTTGCGATTGGTTTTGGTAATCGCTTCCGGTATGACCGACTCTATACTGAAACTTTGCATCTTCGATCTGGATCCGTTGTTGCTCTTGGGGAAAAACGGAATCGGCATAGCCGTTAACCATGGTTCCCAAATTGTTAAAAGCACTTTTACCATTAAAAGGTATGAAACCTTCCAAAAGCGCTTGATCTCCATCATATCGGTTAGCCGCCATCTCGCATCCGATGTTGACTAACTTTGCCCCTATCAGATACTTCTGACAATTTTCCCCTTGCTTAAAATTGGCGGATTGACCGTCGCTGTGGTGCTTCCAAATCCGTTTTTCCAATTTGGTGATCTCTTTCGTTTTGTCTGCGGAATCTTTCAATGCATCGGTGACAATAGTCATGATAAGCATCGTTACGAGGATCGGATTGCGTATTTTGATCGTTGTCCCCTCATACGTTTTACGACTGCGAGCAACGTCTACTTGAGTTTGTTCAGCCACCCTTTCGGTAGTCTTGATTGCGGGGTCCGCTAGGACTTGCCCGTTAGCCTCAACCCGAGTCGAGGATTGTTTCACGGCTTCCGTTCTTTCCGACATATTGTTTTCCTCTATTATATGATCGATAAATTAATTGTTTGCGCCGCGGGCAATGTCAGCCGTGATTTGGTTTTCGATGCTGATGGTTTTTGCAGCTGCCGCGATCACCTCCGCTTGGTCTTTCTTTCCGAGTCCGGCGACGATTTGTTCCATTTCCTTTTCAGCGACTTTTCGCTTAAATTCATTGGTTACCTGTTTAGCGCGGTTGGAAAAAAAGGAGGCCTGTGATCGACCTTGTCGGTAGGACACGCCCAATCCCGCAACCTTTTGGAAGGTTGTTACGGATGTCGCAAGCCTTTGCGGTAAGTCGTTATCTAAAAGCGCCGTTAGGTTTTTTTGCACTCCGTAAATCGAAAGCAAGAATCCGGCAAGGCTGAGAGCCGCACCCGTGCGCCGTTTATCGGTGAAATCTCGAGCGAGTTTTCCACAAAGAGATAGCGCACTTCCGACGACCATTTGAGTCCCTAACCCTAAAAGGACATTTTCCGCTAGTAGGATACCCATTCCGACGGTTGCATTTGCGGTGATCCCGAAGTAAGCCAGAACGTTTTTCCAATAGGTCCATTTTGCTTCGATTTGTCGGTTTTCGATTTGATTCCGTATGAGGTCGATTTGATCATCGCGTAGCTTTCGAACCCCGGCTTGGGTCATTTTAAAGACTTCGAGCTGCTTTCCTTGAACGAAAAGATGGAGTTCGTAGGTCTTTCCGACGATTTGGGCGATATAATAACCTCCCACTTTGGGAACCTGAAGGAGGGGGTCTCGTTCTACGTGTTCGAATTTCGGACCGGGTGATGCGCCTTTCATCCCGACAACGGGCGCCGTTTTCGTCGACCGAGGTGGAGGACTCGTCCAAACGTTGCGATTAAAATCGATATTTTCCGTTCCCCTTTCGGGAAGAGCTACGGACCGCTTTTTATCGGGAAAGAGTTCTCCGGTTTCCTCTTCACACTTTTTTTGGCGAGAAGTCGGAGTCGCTTCTCTTGTCTCGATAAGGTCCCTTTTACGGGAGATCGCCCCCCCCTCATCCCTTCGCTTTTTAAAAGCGATCGGACTCTTACCCGCGTCGCTTAAAGGAAGGGGGTCGATCGGCTCGATTTTCATTTTTTCCCGTGTCGCTAACATTTCAGTAAGCCTTACCTACCTGTTGTGCCCGTCTTTCTTGGGACTGCAGGACCGATCTTAGGACCTTGTTTAAAGCATCGAACAGCGCAAGAGCAAGGTTTGCCTCGGTAAAGAGTTGATTGGTTTGGCTTTGGATTTGATGTTTATTGTCATCCGCGGCATTTCCCAGTTCCTCGATCAACTTCTCGAGGTCTGCCTTGTGCACGTTTTTCGACTTCTCGAATTCTTCTTTTCCGAACAGGGGTTTTGTCTCTTTGCCGAGCTGTTGACGCATTTCGTTGAGAACGTCTTGGAAATCGAGGACGGTATCCCAATGCTCCGAAATGTCGAATTCATCGGCATCGGGGTTTTTGGCTTTGATAGCGGAAAGTTCGGTCTTTAGGTGGAGAATAGTACCTTTAAGCCGATCTTGAAGTCTGAGGACTTCGTCATTGATTTTTTGGTACTTTTCCGTGGCGTGGATATCGTAGGCGGTGCCGAGACGGACCACTTCCGCACCCGGATTGGTATCGGTGAATTCCGATGCTTCCTGCATTTTAAAACCTCTCAAATTTTTGTTAGAACGTAAGTTGTTCAAGACGGTCGTCGGGGTCGGTATTTTATCGCTCATCCGTGCCGCCCGTTATTGATCCATTGAAAAAACGATCCGATGCATCCGTAAGGGGGCGATTCGGCGGTTTCGGGTTCGATCTCACTTTTATCCGTCACACCTTCGAGTTTCTCGATGATTCTCTCGAGATTTGCCCCGGAAACCTTTTTTGACTCTTCGAATTCTTTTTTCCCTAACGGGAAAAGGGTCTCTTTGTCGAGCTTTTGGCGTATTTCGTTGAGAATCTCTCGGAGATCGAGGATGGCATCCCAATGCTCCGAAACGTCGAATTCATCGGCAGCGGAGTTTTTGGCTTTGATAGCGGAAAGTTCGGTCTTTAGGTGGAAAACGGCATTTTTGAGCCGATTTCGAAGCCTGAGAATCTCAACCTTTTTGCCCCTTTCGGAATCGCGAGCATTGCCGGGATCGATTCCTTCCGCACCCGAATGATTCCCCTCTATGCCGTCTAGGATTATTTCCGCCATTGCATTGCTTCTCGAATTTGTCGTTATAATGCTCTTTCTTAAATCTGAATCGTCATGATAGCTTGATGAGGGGATTATTGTAAAACGTTTCATTGCAATGCGGTCAAATTTTCATCCGTTTCGATTCGGTAAGATTGTCAGGTTCTCCTTTATAAAAATTGTTTTTTTACCGATAGTCGGCTTTTTGGAGGACAAATGACGACGATCCGGCGGACAAACAGTAAAACGGTATTTGAAAAATCGAAAAGAGTCATTCCGGGCGGCGTCAACTCGCCCGTACGGGCATTTATAGGGCTCGGAATCGATCCGATGATCGTCAGGTTAGGAAAAGGGGATCTGATTATCGATCTCGACGGACAATCTTATATCGATTACTGTTTGAGCTGGGGAGCTCTTCTTCACGGGCATGCCCATGAGGAAGTGATTCGAAGAGCCGTCGAAAGGATGAAGCTCGGCAGTTCGTTCGGAATCGCAACGGAGGAAGAGCAAACATTTGCCGCAGAGCTGATTCGAGGGGTAACCAGCCTCGAAAAGGTGCGCTTCGTTTCGTCGGGGACGGAAGCTGTGATGACCGCTATTCGTCTGGCGAGGGGATATACCGGGCGACCGATCGTGATCAAATTTAACGGCAATTACCACGGACATGCCGATCCCTTGTTGGTGAAGGCGGGGTCCGGGCTCGCCCAGGCGAGTCAAGAATCGTCATCCGAGGGTGTCCCTCGAGAAGTGGTTAAACATACCCTTTCGCTCCCTTACAACGATTGCGACTCTTTGAAGAGGGTCATCGGCGATCCCCTTTATCGTCGGCGTATCGCCGGAGTCGTTTTAGAGCCGATCGGAGCAAATATGGGTGTGGTTCCCGCAACCGCCGAATTTTTACGGTGTGTGAGAGAGGAGACCGAGCGGCTGGGGGCGGTTTTGATCTTTGACGAGGTGATCACCGGTTTTCGCGTCTCGTACGGAGGGGCCCAAAAGCTTTACGGGATCGAGCCCGATCTTAGCTGTTTCGGGAAAATTATCGGCGGCGGGTTTCCTACGGCCGCGTTCGGAGGAAGAAAAGAAATCATGGATTGCTTAGCACCTACGGGAAAAGTCTATCAAGCGGGAACGTTATCGGGCAATCCCGTTGCAATGGAAGCGGGTCTGGCGACATTAAAGCTTGCAAGGAGACCCGGTTTTTACGAGGAGCTGAAGCGGAAGACGGAAATCGTTACCGAGCCGCTACGTGATCGAGTCAAAGGGGGATGCCTACAAGAAGCCGTCGGAATGTTCACCCTCTTTTTCGGGGTGGAAAAGGTTTCTTGTTTCGAAGATTTGGTAGAGCTGGACAAAGAGCGCTTTAAAGCTTATTTTCGGTTTATGTGGGATCGAGGGATCTATCTCTCACCTTCTCCCTATGAAGCCTGTTTTATTTCTTCGGCTCATACGGATGAACATTTGGAAAAAACTTGCGATGCGATTTTGAAATTCTTAAGAGATTAGAATGAAAAAGGTGTTTGTTCTTTTTTTTCTCCTCCTTCGTTGCACCCTTTTTGCCGACGATAGCTATATTTTGTTAAAGGGATATTTGGGGGAAGAGGCGCTCTCTTTTGCCAAGAATAAGGTCGATGCCGGTCGTGAGGAGGATGGAGGAAGGTTGATCCTGGAGGTGAGCTCTTCTTCGGGAGACTTGATGTCATGCCTTTCTTTGGCACGAGAGATTTATGATATTAAACTTAGAACCGGCAAACATGTCATCGTCTATATCGATGAAAAAGCTGTCGGTCCCGCAGCAATTTTTCCTTTCATTGCAGATGAAATGATCGTAACCCCTCTTGTTGCGTGGGGAGATATCCCCTACGGGGTCAAAAACCCGATGTCTCCGCAGCAACTGCGTCGTGTCGTAAAACTTCTTATCGATCGGAATCGGATCGATGCTTCCCTTTTTTACAAGCTTGCCGATGCGATGATCGACCCTCATCATCAACTCAGGTTTAAAGAGGGGAAAGAAGTCGTGGAAAAAGAAGTGCGAGGTAGCTTCGATCCCCTGGTTCTCAACCTGAAGGGGATGAAATCGCTGGGTCTTGCGGGTCGGGTGATGGATGAAGAGACTTTTGCTACAAGCTACGTCAAGGTCGAAAAACGACGGACCGACTACGCAAAAGTGATTTCCGCCGCTGAGTTTCAAGAGAAGTTCGCTACGGCCGTTTCCTATAGCGATTCCGAAGAAAATCTGATCGGATATTTGGATATCGGTCATAAAAGACCCATCAACCAAGCAACTTACCTCTATACGAAATTTGCTTTGAAAGACTTTGTCAAGAAAGGGGTCCGCTTTGTCGTGTTGAATTTAGACACTCCCGGCGGAGAGGTTTTAGCGGCATTGAAAATCGTCGATCTTCTTCAGAAAACGGATGCCCGGTACCGAATTCCGGTGGTTGCGTTCGTGAATCATTGGGCGGTGTCGGCCGGAGCGATGTTGGCGTACGGCTGCCGTTTTATCGGTTCGAATCCCCACTCATTGATGGGCGCGGCCGAACCGGTGATCTTAGGTCGACAAGGAGAGCTCGTTACCGCTTCCGAAAAAGTGAATTCGGCTCTGAGAGCCGAGTTTGCGAACACGGCAAGCTTTTACGGGAGAAATCCTCTAATCGCAGAGGCGATGGTCGATAAAGACCTGATCCTCGTTCTTAGAAGCCATAAAATCGTCCGACTCGGACATGAAACCGATTTGATCGATGCCGGTTCTTCTCCCGACGTGATCATTTCGGAGCGAGGAAAACTACTCACTTTAAATGCAAAGGAAATCGTTGACTTGGGAGTTGCCGATTTCGAAGTCCCCGATCACACCCTTCCGTCGGTAACCGACAACGAGGGGAATCGAGAGGGGTTGTCGACGAGCAACCTCCTCCCCTTCGAGGAACCGACACTGAAAAGGATTCCTCATGCCAGGGTGATCGATTATCGAGACTGGAAAATCGCTTTTTTCACCGTTTTGACCCATCCCGTCGTTGCCGCCCTCCTCGTTGTCGGTCTTGTTATGGGGTTTTATATCGAGATCAATACCCCGGGATTCGGAGTTTCGGGCTCGGTCGGTCTGGGCTGTTTAGCTTTGATCCTGATTTCGAGTTTTGCCGGTCATGCCGTCCACTGGATTGAAATCATTATTCTCTGCAGCGGCTTGATTCTTCTAGCGTTGGAACTGTTTGTCATTCCCGGATTCGGTATTGTGGGGATTATGGGGATTTTGTTGATTATTATCGGTCTCTTTGCTTTAATGCTGCCCGGAATCGATTATCTGGACCTTTCGGAACCGGAAACATTTAAGTTGATCGGGGTAGCATTGATCGGGAAGCTTGCATGGTTGTGCGGCGGACTGATCTTTGCGATCATCATGATCGTTTTAATGGCCCGCTTCTTCTCGCATCGCTTCTTCCGCTTTTCGAAACTGATTTTAAAGGAAGGGCAACGGGAACAAGGGGGAGATGTTTCGGAGCTTTTGCGAGAATCGATGCCGGAGATCGGAGAGTTAGGCGAAACCGTAACCCCTCTTCGTCCTTCGGGAAAAGTTCACATCGATGAAAACCTTTTCGATGCGGTTTGTTTGACCGGATATTTAGAAACCAATCGTGCCGTCGAAGTGGTGAAAATCGAGGGGAATAAAGTGATTGTAAAACCGGTGCAAGAATAACCGGTGTAAGGACAAAAGGATTTTTGATGCTCATTGCGATCGGAATAGCGCTCCTTTCATTGATCCTCATCGCTCTGGAGTTTTTTGTTCCCGGCGCGATTTTAGGAATCCTCGGCGGAGTCGGTCTTTGTTTATCGATTCTCTTTTTCGCTTGGAAATCACAGTCCCTATGGCAAGCGATGATTTTTGCGGTCGTCATCATCGTCTTGTTAGTCCTAACGATTAAAATGACCCTACGCAAGCTCAAGCAAAAGCCTGCGCTGTTTGCGAAAGAAGAGCAGTCGGGCTACTTGGCGTCCGAGTTTGATCAAAAGCTGATTGGAAAATCGGCGAAAGCTCTCACCGACTTGAGACCGTCGGGTCATATCGAGGTAGAGGATCAAAGCTATCAAGCGGTGTCCGAAAACCTTTATGTCAAAAAAGGGGAATCTGTTACGATTATTGCCGGCGAAGGAGCAAGGCTCATCGTCAGAAAACGATAACCCATTTCTTACCGAACGAGGACCAGTATGGAAGGCGCTTCACTAGGCATTTATGCTCTGATCATCTTGATAGGGATCATCGGGCTGATTTTTATCTTTACCTTGGGAAAATACATCAAACTTTGGTTTCAGGCATTCGTTTCCGGAACGCCGATTTCCCTATTCAACATTATCGGGATGAGTCTGAGGAAAATTCCTCCTCAAGTGATCGTCAACGCGCGGATCAACTCCTACAAGGCGGGGCTCAAAGCGATTACCGTCTCCGATCTCGAAACCCACTTTCTGGCAGGGGGGCGGGTGCTGGAAGTCGTCCGCGCCATGATTGCCGCCGACAAGGCAAACATTCCTCTCGATTGGCGTCAAGCAACGGCGATCGATCTCGCCGGTCGCGATATTTTGGAAGCCGTGCGTACATCGGTCAATCCGAAGGTGATCGATTGTCCGAGTTCCGATCCCAAGCAATACATCACGGCCGTTGCGAAAAACGGCGTGCAGCTCCTATGTCGCGCAAGGGTGACCGTTCGGACGAATATTAAGCAACTTGTCGGAGGAGCGACGGAAGAGACGATTATCGCTCGTGTCGGCGAGGGGATCGTCAATGCTATCGGCTCTTCGACCACTCACGCCGACGTTTTAGAAGCGCCGGAACTCATTACCCGCCTCGTTCTCGATAAAGGGCTCGATGCTCAGACGGCTTTTGAGATTTTATCGATCGATATTGCCGATATCAGTGTCGGCGATAATATCGGCGCGCAACTCAAAATCGATCAGGCGAATTCGGATAAGCAGGTAGCGCAGGCAAAAGCCGAGGAGCGTCGGGCGATGGCGGTTGCCGCAGAGCAGGAAAATAGGGCGCAGGTCGTTCTTGCCGAAGCGGGGATTCCGAAGGCGATCGCCGAAGCCTTCAAGCTGGGAAACCTCGGTGTGATGGATTTTTATAAACTCAAAAATCTTCAGTCCGATACCAAAATGAGAGATGCTCTGGCTAAATATGAGGACGAAGATGGATCAAAGCATTGAGAGGCTCTATCCCTTTTTGATCTTAGCGGGTGTTTATATTCTCAAGGGGCTCTACAAAAGGGGGCGGAAAAGGAGAGAGCGGGAGGAAAAGATCATCCCTCCTCTTCCTCGACCGTCGCCGAAGCCCGAGGTTGAACCGACACTCGCGGTAAGGATTGGGCGGATGAAACCGGCAGAGCTTTCGGAGGTTCCGGATCAAGGGGTCTTCGACCGGAAGGGGCAACCCCGGATCGGACGCCTTGTCGGCGGTCTGAAGAGTAAAAAAACCCTCCTTCTTTTATCGGAAATTCTTGTGAATAAGCATGATCTTAAGTAAAATGTCCTTCCAATACGGAAGGCTTTCCGTTGAACGCCCGAACCCCTCGCTACAACTCTTTACCGATAAAGTTTAACATCGTATAGAGTAGGAGGGGATATCGATGACTGCCGGTTGAGCTCGGCGGTCGTCGAACCGGAAAAAAACGGTCAAAATGAAAAAACTACCTATCGGCATTCAAAGCATACGTGAGCTCCTCGAAGAGAAGCAAGCCTATGTAGACAAAACCGAATACGTTTTAAGTTTGATACGAAGTGGCAAACACTATTTCATATCGCGTCCGAGAAGGTTTGGAAAATCCCTTTTCGTCAACACTTTGGAAGAGGTTTTTAGAGGGAACAAAGAGCTGTTTCAAGGGCTTGCGATCTACGACAGCGACTATGATTGGCAACGACACCCGGTATTGCATTTCGATTTTTCTCTGATGGCAGCTACGGAAAACGGCGAGTTTAAAGCCAGCCTTCGGGAAGCACTCATCAAAAGAGCGAAATCCGATGGATTGCCTCTCGAAGGCGGTTCGATACAATCTCTCTTGTCATCGCTACTGGAAAAATTATCCGAAAAAAATCGCGTCGTGGTTCTCGTCGATGAATACGATCACGCCATTATCAATCACCTGAAAAGACCTGAAACGGCTGAAAAAAATCGGGACACTCTAAAGGATTTTTTCGCGACCCTCAAAGCACTCGATAAATACCTTAAATTCACATTCGTAACGGGGGTAAGCAAATTTACACAGGTCTCTCTCTTTTCAGGTCCCAACCATCTCAAAGATATCACGATGGACCCTAAATATGCAGCGATGATGGGGTATACCGAAGGGGAAATAAAAACGGTCTTTTCCGACCATATTCAAGCCGTTGCCGAGACCAAAAGCAAGCAGCTGAATCGCTCGATTGACGAGAAATTTATTTTGAAAGAAATCGCTACCTGGTATAACGGCTATCGATTCTCTCGGGAAAAAGCCTGCGTCCACAACCCTTTCTCCACGATCAATTATCTAGACGGGCAGGAAGCTACCGCCTATTGGTACGCGACGGCAACACCCTCTTTCCTGATCGATGAGCTCAAAAAACATCCCGAATCGATGGTTTCTTTGGACGGGACAACGACGACGCAGGAAAAGCTGATGGATATCGGCAGCTTCGAACGGATCGATATCGAAGCTTTAATGTATCAAACCGGTTATTTCACAATCAGAGGGTACAATCCGATCTCAAAGAGGTATTCCGTCGGGCTTCCGAACGAAGAGGTCAGAAGGGCTTTTATCCATTCTCTGATACAAAATCTCGCCTCTATCACCAACCTGAGGTCTTCCGAAAAGAGCGTCAAGGCTTTAGAGGAACATCGACCGGAACCCCTATTCGATGAGATAAAAAGGGGCTTTTCCGGCTTTGCGTACCACGTCTTTTCGGGTGCCGAAGAACGGACATATCAGGGGATGCTCCTAGGCATGCTATATGGAATGGGCTTCGAGCCGCTTTCGGAAGTCGCGACGAATAGGGGGCGTATCGATGTCGTATTGGAACTTCCGAAAACAACATATATCCTGGAGCTCAAGCTTGACGGAAGCGTAGGCGAAGCCCTGGAGCAGATTCACAAAAAAGATTACTACCGAAGCTATACCGGTAAGGGGAAGGAAATCGTCGTTATAGGGGCAAATTTTTCCTCAAACGAGAGGAATGTCGCGGACTGGAGGGGAGAGGTTCTCACCGACGAGGGAGAAATATGCGGATATCTCCATCCCAAAACGTCGCGATGATAGAGCATAGCTTTTCTTTAGAGATCCCGATCGTTTCCCAGCCAATCCAAGGTGGCGATAGGACGGACCTCCAGTTGCGACTCGGCGATAAGAACCTGCTTTCCGCCGACTTCGATCAGATAGAGGATCGATTTCGGACTCAGCGGACGTTTTTCAAGAATTTTAACCGACTTCTGAGCGTTGATGCCCCGTAGCCGTCCGTGGCTAACCTTTCGAACCATCCAGATCGTTAAGATGACGAGAACGAGAAGCGCTATGAGGACGACGACGGTTTTGATAAAAGCGATTTCATACGATTCGGTCGCTTGATGAACCGGATAAGAAACCCGATCCTCTTCTTCAGAGGGTAAGAACTCTTTTTCATCGGTTGCTTCGGCTTCGGTAGGGGTCGTCTCTCCCTTCTTTTTCTCGGAAGGGCTCTCTTCCTTTTCAAGAGGGGTGTCCGCCACCGGTTCCGGGTTAGGAGGAGAAGGGGGGTCCTCTACGGCTAGGAGGGGGATGAAGAAGAGGATCGATAAAAGTGTCAGTCTGCGCGTGATCGTATACCTTCGGTGCCGCTTATAAAAAATGGAAGGTCGAATCGAGTTGAAGATTGTTATGAAGGACCTTAGTTGTAGATTAAAACTCACGGGAAGGGTTTGCCACTCTATTTTCCGATAAGGGAGATAACGCTTATTTTGCGTCGAAAGCTCTTTTTTGTCTATACTCACCGCCCCGGAAACGGGGAGACTTTGCCGAGAAGATCTTCAAGGAGGCTCGATCGGTTCCCTTCTTCCGGCGCCGTTTCCTCTCTTAAAATCTCTTCCTTATCTGACCGACGGCGTTCATCAAAAAATATTTCGCCCGAATCGACCCAATTTTAAAATCGATTCGGCTATCATTGCGGTGCAAGATAGGAGTACCGATGCATCGAGGAACCATCGCATTAGATATCGACGGAACGATCACCGATCGGAAACACCGGATTCCCGATAACGTTGCGATCTACTTTGAAACCCTTCACACGGCAGGGTGGCGGTTTATTTTTGTTACGGGAAGACCGAAGTCCTTCACGATGATGACCCTCGGCAAGTTGACCTTTCCCTATTTACTCGCCCTGCAAAACGGAGCGGACCTGATTGAAATCCCTTCGAACAAAAAAGTCGCCCGTTCCTATCTGAAACTCGATATTGTTGAGCGACTCGATCGACTTTACAACGAAAACGAAGGGGGTTTTATCGTTTATGCAGGTTATGAAAAGGGAGACCGTTGCTATTTTTGTCCGAGTCGCTTTTCAGCCCCGATGCGGGGTTATCTAAAAAAATTAGAAAAACTTTCCGCAGCGCCTTGGATCGCTTTAGAATCTTTCGACATCAAGGAGCAAACCGTTTTTCCCCTGATTAAATGCATAGGGTCGAAAGAGGTGCTCGAAGGCTTGAACGAAAAACTTGCTGCAATCGAAGGTCTCAAAACGACGCTGATCAAAGACCCTATCTCTTCCCGTCTTTATCTCGTCCTTATCACCCATAAGAATGCCGATAAGGGAATCGCCGTCAATACGTTCATGGAGAGATACCGACTCAAGCGTCCTTTGATCACCGGAGGAGACGATAACAACGATATCCCGCTCCTTAAAGCGGGCGATATCCGTATCGCGATGGACGGAGCACCTCGAGCGCTGCAAAAGATGGCCCATATCATCGCCCCTCCCGCAGAGTGCATGGGGATCATTCAAGGGATTGAAGAAGCAATCGGGTTAGAGTCATGACCGTCGCCGTCGATCGACAAAGGCTGGTGGATCTGGCACTGGATGCCGGAAGACGTTACTTAAACCCGCGAACGGAGCTGATCCATTACTGCTATGAGGATGAGCGTTCGACCGATACGATCCCTCTCTTTGAAAACCTTTGTTATTGTTTGACCCTGTTTCGAACCTCGGCAACGGATGATATCCGGGAGGGAAAGGAGAGACTCGAACATCTTCTGGCTTTCCGGAAAGAAGATGGCAGTTTTCCCGTCTATCTTCATCAATATCCTAAAGGAGCGGGATCCTATCAAGCGCTGTATCCGCTCTTTTTAATCGATAAGCACTTTCATAGGGTGATCGAAAACCCTCTTCGCTCCGAGCTACGCAAAAATCTGACACTGCCTCCGCCTCAGGCGGCAATCACGAATTCGAACGAAGCGGGGCTGACGGCTCTTCATTTAGTCTGTCATGATTGTTCCCTTACGCCTCTCGCGCCGTTTTGGGACGTTGAAAAAAAGCTCTACGTCGGTCCGCTAGGAGATGAACGGCAACGGCAAGGGGAGATCGAAACGACCCTGTTCGATCTATTCATGGACTCCTCTCCTCGCATTTTAAAGGCTCATCCGATCCATCTCCGTGCTTCCCTTGTCTTTTCATCGGCAAATCATCGGAAGCTGTCTTTTCCTATCGTTTCCGGATGGCCGAAGGCGGTGGCAAAAGGGTACCATCTCTATCGAAAGGTTTGGAAAGAAGGGGACCGCCTTCATACGTTGGTTTGTCAAGATCGGAACATCGCTTGTGAAGAAAATATTTTTATCTATCCCGAAGTGATTCCCGATGAACGGGATCGGACCGAACTCACCTTTTATACCGAGCGTTGCGACGGGAAAACCGTTTTGATCGACGGCGAAAAGGGGACGGTTTTTAGATTGGAGGCCGTGATTTCGATTCTGACCCCGGTTAAGACCGTTAAGTTCACCTTCGATATCGTAGAGGGAGAGGGAGATTTGTTAGGGCGGTTAAGTTTTGGTAACCGACCGGCTCAGCTCGAAACGGCTGATTTTACCGCTTATGATTGGAAGATCGGTATTTTCTCTTTAAGACGCACACCTCGTTTGAAGCTTCGACTTGAAGAGCTTTGACCTTATCGATCGCCCGGGTACCGAGCATTGATAGTCGAAACGATTTCGAGACCTTTAAGCCGATATCGACAACGACCCCTTTTCGAGTTGCGGTTATATGGACCGCCGCCGGTACCGGCGGGATGTTATAGGGATTTTTACAGCTCCGCCGTTGTCATTGCGTTAAAGAGCTCCTTGTCCAGGGTTTAAGGTCGGGCTGTCGACGGCAACGCCCATCGCATGTATTCCGTTATCGACATAAAGGGTGACGCCCGTAATGGCCGAAGCCGTTGGAGAAAGTAAAAAAGCCGCCGCATTTCCGATTTCATCCGACTTCAGATCTTTTTGTAGAGGAGCATTATGACGGGCATATTCAATCATCGCTCCGATGAATCCGATGGCGCGTGCCGCACGGCTTCCTAAAGCTCCGGCAGAAATCGCATTGATACGGAGTCCCCATTTACGACCCGCCTCCCAAGCAAGGGTGCGGGTATCGCTTTCGAGAGCGGCTTTTGCAGAACTCATTCCCCCGCCGTAGCCGGGTACGGCTCGCTTGGCTGCCAGATAGGTTAGGTTGATCGCCGCCCCCCCTTGATTCATCATCGGACCGAAGTATTTGACCATACTGACAAAAGAGTAGGCCGAAGAGCTGACGGCTGCCAGGTACCCTTCCCTCGATGTTTCGAGAAGGGGTTTTTTGACTTCGGGACCGTTTGCAAGGGAGTGGACGATATAATCGATTTTTCCGTAGTCTTTCTCTATTCGAGCCGCTACTTCGGACACGGTATAACCCTCATACTGCTTGTAGCGCTTGTTTTCCTCGATAGCTTGGGGAACTTCTTGAGGGGTATCGAACGCCGCATCGATCGGATAGAGTTTAAGATAGTTCATCATCGATCGATCGGATAGCTTGCGAGACCGATCGAACTTTCCGGTTTTCCATGAAGCGGTAAAGATTTTTACGACCGGAGCCCATGTTCCGATCAGAATCTCGCAGCCGGCTTCGGCAAGGGCTTTGGCAATCGCCCAGCCGTAGCCCTGATCATCGCCGATTCCGGCTATAAAAGCTTTTTTCCCTTTTAAGTCCATTCGATTACCTCATACCGTATCGAGCAAACGATAACAGATCGGTTCAAAAGTGACAACGAATCCGATCGATCGGGAGGATTTATTTAAAGTGATGATCAACGGAATCGGTCTTCACGGTTTCGAGTCGCACCGATTATCGAGCGCTAATCGCGACGATCCCAACCTTCGGCAGTCAGAATCCGCCCCGGCGGGATGATGATCTTAACCCTCTTCGGAGGGGGGGTCGAACGGGGTTGAACGGCGAGGGCTGCAACCTTTTTCTTTACAGGGGCTCGTCTTTTTTTCGAGTCATCGATTTCTCTTCGGGAATACCTTTTTTTCTTTTAGAAGTATTTTTAACTACCATAAACATCTTTGATTTGATCTTATAATAATAAGAATATTGCTTATTAATTACAAGTTATTAATTATTCAAATAATAGACATGATGTGATTTAAATAAAAAATATCGGGGGATGAAGAGTCGGTCCTTGATTCAGAAACGTTATTTGTCTAGAATCGGTAGCTATATGAAGTATACGAAGAGCAATTCTTTTGAAAAACACTTGGATCAAGCCCTACCCGATCACCCTTCGGAGATCTATTTCGTCTTGATGGAAGACCGGTTCGAAAGGGGATTCGTCTCCGAACGGATCGCTAAAAAAATAGGGTTTGCAGTGACCCGTTTAAATGGAAACCGATTGCTTGAAGAGCTTGAATCGCCCCCTTTATTTTCCGGTAAACGGATAATCGTCTGTGATGAAGCGGTTGAAAAAGAGATTCCCAAAGTTGAAGGGTTGATTTTGATCTTTACCGGAAAATCACCCCCCCCTTTTTACAAGAAGATGGAAAAAGAGGGGCTGACGCTCGATCTTACCCATGAAACGCCTCGGGATCGGAAAAGCCGGCTACGACGATGGCTTTTAGAATACGCTTCGGATCGCGGAAAGGTTTTGAGTATCGACGGAGCCGTCTATTTAACCGACTTTTCTCATGCAGACTTTGCCATGCTGTTGCGAGAACTCGATAAGGTAATCGCTTACGGCGGAGAGGAAAAAAATCTTTCGTTAGAAACGATGCGAGCGATCTGTTCATTGGATCCGGTTCAAAGCGGATGGCAGCTCTCGGAAGCTATCGTTCTTGGGGGAGCGGTTGATGTCAGAGGGGTCGATCTCCATCCTTTGGTCGGTCGACTCCGTTATCAGCTCCGACTCGGTCTGCAAATCGCCCTTGCAAAACGGTTGCCCGACGTTTCCCCTAAAAAGATTGAGAAATTTCAGCGAAGCGGTTTAAAACCCTCTTATTTT
>JBCDES010000097.1:0-3034 GCA_039179295.1 Chlamydiota bacterium | reverse complement strand
CTGTAATCGTGCATCTCGTAAGTCTTTAATGCCCAGATTCGATGTCAGTATCATGATAGTGTTGGTAAAATCTACGACCTGGCCTTTAGTATCCGATAGCTTCCCTTCATCGAACAATGGCAGTAGACTTTCCCATATACTCTTATCTGCTTTTTCGACCTCATCGAACAGGATAAGAGCATGGGGTTTTTTTTTTACCGCTTCTGTGAGCAGCCCTCCCTCTGAGTATCCAACATAACCGGGGGGTGATCCGATTAGTTTACTGATACCGTGGGAACTAGGCATATCCCCCATATCTATCCTGATCATGGCATCCTTGGATTCGAAGAATGCGGTGGTTATAGCTTTCGCTAAAGCGGTTTTACCTACCCCGGTGGGACCAGCAAAAATGAAAGAACCGATGGGTTTATCGAGATTCCGCAGCCCGGCCCTGGATCTACGCAGGGCGTTCGATACGGAGATAACCGCTTGTTCTTGACCGATGACCGATTCATGTATAGCATCCTCTAAATGCAATAATTTTTCAGATTCAGACTTTGTAGCTTTTAGGATCTTGATCCCGGTCATCTCTTCCAGGGTTCTTTCGACATCCTGTACGCCGACATTTCTCGATTTTTTTTCCTCGACCTCAGGTGGTACCTCTTGGATGAGATGCTCATTCCCCTCTTCCCGTAGGACCGCTTCTAAAACTTCTTTGTTCTTCTCCTCTTCTTCTGCTTTATCGATCTGATCCCTGATTTTCTCGGCAAGCTCCAAGTTCGCGATCTCTCTGTCTATCGCATCCCGGACTCTTAGAAGCTTCTTGCTCTTTATAGCCTCCTTAAGTTCAAGGTATGATGCTACCAGCTCTTTGTACCCGTCGACTTCATCCCCCATGTAGGAACCCTTCATTTTAACGTAAGCCCCCGCTTCGTCCATGATATCGATGGCCTTGTCCGGTAAAAATTTGTCCAGCATGTATCTCTTGGAATAAGAGACGCAAGCCTCGAGGGCCTCATCGCTGTAATACACGCCGTGGTAGTTGCCGAAGGCGTCCCGGATTCCTTTTAAGATTAGGATAGCATCCTCGACAGAAGGTTCAGGCACCTTGACGGCTTGGAACCGTCTGTCGAGAGCGCCGTCTGCCTTGATGTACTTCCGATACTCGTCTTCAGTCGTGGCACCGATAACCTTGATTTCTCCTCGAGATAGAGCCGGCTTGAGGATATTGGCAGCATCGAGAGTCCCCTCGGTAGACCCCGCTCCCATGATCGTGTGGATCTCGTCAATGAATAGAAGAACGTCGTCTTCGTCCTGACACAGCTGCAAGAGGGACATCAGCCTCGCTTCGAATTCTCCCCTGTACTTGGAGCCCGCGACCATTTTAGCCATTTCTATATTGAGCAACTTTGTGTTGTAAAGGAACTCGGGTACTTGTTTGCGAACTATCCGGTATGCTAACCCCTCCGCGATGGCTGTCTTACCTACTCCGGGTTCCCCTATCAAGCAAGGGTTGTTTTTTGATTTACGCGCGAGTACCCGGATTATACGATCAAGTTCTTTTTCTCGACCAATAACAGGATCTCCCGCTTTTAGGTTTTTACCCTCTTCTAGCTCATCGACATCCATGGTCATGGCTTCGTAGGCTTTTTCGGTTAGGTTGGTCCCGAAAGCTTCGATTAGATCAAACGAGTCGACACCGACGCCTCCTCCCCACTCATCATCCTCGTCAGCATCGCCCTCGTCTTTTATGTGTTGTATATCTTCTTGCGCGTCATTGTCAAGAGCGCCAGGCGTGGATTCAGCAGAGTCACCCTCCTTGGCGTCACCCGTGCTCCCTCCGGGCCCGGCACCCCCGTCACCCTCCTTTTTCTTTTTTTCTTCATCCTCCGTCTTCTTTTTGTTTTCTGCAATCCTTCTGAGTATCCGGGCTTGGATGGGCTCATCGTACTCTTCGACCCCGGTTTTTGGTTCCTCCTCTCCGAAATCCTTCACATCATTAAAAGGAGTAGGTTTTTCTTGTGGTTGGAGATCGATACCGTTCGTGACCTTTTTAGCCATCTTCTCATCCAGGTCATAGTTGAAGACCTTATCTGTTAATAGATTCTGCATCATGCCATCTTCTTCCTCGGCCGAATCCATGAAGCAACAGAATTCTTCATAGAATGGCGTGGTCCTGAGGATGCACTTGTGGGCGAAAGACGTCTTGTATCTGTATATTGCTAGAAGCAGGTGGACCGCTTCAACCCGTGGCCATGAATGCTTGTGTGCGATTTCTTTAGCCATGTCAATTATACGAGATGCTTCGGAATCGAACAGTCGGTTTCCGAAAAATCTCCTTATCTTCTGCATAACGGCGCCGAAGTCCATTGGTTCCTCCTCCTCCTCCACGTCCAGTAGCCGTTGCTTGAGGATTTCGGTACGCGTCGCGAATGCATACAAGATGCGATATCCTAGTGAGTCGGTCTCGGTTGTCAGCATACCTAATACGATGTAAGGCCCCGTTATAGATTTATTGGGTCTCTTAGAAGCATACATGTAGGCGGTCCTTAGGATGTTTACGACTTCGGGGCTGAATATCTTGAATTCTTTTCCATCGAAAGGGTCAGCGTAACCCTTTAGTTTATCCCGGCTATTTCTGATATAGGGGTATTTTATGTAATAGTTTTTATAATTGTTCATATTAGTATTTTTTTTTAGAATACATCTAGAAAATTTCTGTGTTAATAGATTGTTATCTTTCGATATGGTGTTAATATTTATTTTTGTTGTTTTGTTGACAAAGTTATACGTCATGAGAGTTATGTAGCAAGGCAGATGCAGTAATACAAACAAGTTGTAATATTTTATTTATCCGCCGAGGCGTGGCGCGGCTCCCGTGGCTTTGCGGCGGCGGAGTGGGTGCAAAACACCGGAACGCCGCGGATGCTTTTGCTTGGCCAGCGGCTCGGTACTTTTTTTATTGTTCGGGCGGGCCCTCCCCGATGCCGTTCTGGAAGTAAGGCGGGTTGTTTTCTAGACCCGGGGGTCCGGCTAGGGCGGGGGAGGCCCTTTG
>JBCDES010000121.1:0-1571 GCA_039179295.1 Chlamydiota bacterium | reverse complement strand
GAACTTAATGTGCAAACGCAAGTTCCGTTCCGTTTCCCTTAAGGAAATAAATTCGAGACCCGTTTTACCTCTGGCACAGATGTTATCCACTTTAAAGTCTTCAAGCTTTGGGTAGGGATTATTCTTAGGTACAGAGAGCAGGTGTCGAACTTCATCTCGTACATCCTTTAAATGTGCAAGAGATCTCACTCCCGTAACATTGATGTGGCCGTTTAAGAAAATAATGTACGTGTACTTGAGACGACGTACGAAATAGTTTCCCCAGGCAGTGATTTCGGATTTAAACAAAGTTCGTATTTTTTCCAGAGCACGTGGAACGCGAGCAACGTTAACGCTGAACTTGACGTTGGCAGTATTGAGCAGAAAGGCCATCTCGATGGCAGACAGAGAGGTTCACTGTTAAATAACGCGCAAAACCGGCATTTACCAATGTTGGCACGATACCGGCGTGACCCGCCTCTTACTCCTGGTGGAAGACACCTAGGTTTCTTCTTGCCCAACGCTTACAGGGCGCACCTGCGCCCGCCCGTCTTGTCGAGTGGCAATCCTAGTAGCAGCGCCGACCATTTCTTGAAGACCCTCGAACATTATCCTGACGGGTCAACGAGTCCGAGCAAAAAACCTAGCACGGATTCGGGTTTGAAAAAGAAAAAAAGAAGAAAAGACGGAACCGGTGAAATAGCCGTAACACCGCCAGAAGACGCAAACGAACGCGCAAAAAAGAAGAAGTTCAACAACGGTGAGGGGAGTAGGAAAAGCGAGAAACCTGATGTTAAGAAAAAGAAGAAAAAAAAGAACATATTTCAATAGCGGCATAAAAATCATTTTTTTAAGCGAGAAAAGCTATGGCAACGAAAAATTACGCCGTTCCTCCCCATCCATCGGCGTTTAGCGGCATAACTAACTTGAAGCGCTTATATCCCAAAACGCCTTTGAAACGGATCAAGTCAAAACTCACCGCTCTTGACACCTATACGAGGCATAAGGAGGCCAAACCCGTCAAACACTATAACCCCTATGTAGTTCGAGTCGCGCTGCAACTGTTGCAACTGGATTTGTTGGACGTTAGACAGTTGTCGGAAGATAACGACGGCATTAAATATATTTTAATGATTATCGACACCTTTTCTCGCAGAGCTTGGGCTATTCCTCTGCCAAACAAACAAACAGCGACCGTGTCAACGGCTTTTGGAAATTTTCTAGACGACGAACTGACATCTGCCCAAAGAGACAGAGTGGAAAGAGTTCTTAGCGATCGCGGACGCGAATTTACAGGGAAAAAATTTCAAACGCTGCTACGTGAAGAAAACATAATTCCATCCCACCCAAACGATCACGCGCCTCACATTGAAAGGTTTAACAGAAGCATCCAACGCATTCTATACTCGTATCTCACCGAGAAGAACACGCATCGTTATATAGATAGGCTAGATGATATCATGGCTACGTACAACAATAGACCGCATAGCGCTCACGGTTTCACACCGCAAAGAGCACTCACCCGCGCCAACGCCCGTCGCGTAAACTATGTCCTCGAGGCCAAGTTAGAAAAACGGCTACGGCCGGACAAG
>JBCDES010000076.1:0-4964 GCA_039179295.1 Chlamydiota bacterium | reverse complement strand
CATGACCCTCTCGGCTATCCTCCATGAAGGGGGACATGCTCTCTACGAATCGGGTCTTCCCGCCGAAGATTTCGGAACTCCGCTCGGAACCTATTGTTCGTTTGCGATTCATGAAAGTCAGTCCAGATGGTGGGAATGTTTTATCGGACAAAGTCGTTGCTTTAGCGACTATCTCCTGTCAAAACTTCCCACCATCTGGACTGACTTTCATGAATCGCAAACGAACAATAGGTTCCGAGCGGAGTTCCGAAATCTTCGGCGGGAAGACCCGATTCGTAGAGAGCATGTCCCCCTTCATGGAGGATAGCCGAGAGGGTCATGAAAAAGGTTATCGCGGACTTAAAAAAGGTTGTCAAACGAATATCGGTGGGGTGGAACCCCGAACAAAAGGGGTGAGCGGAGCTATCGAGACGGGATTTGTTCGGGTCGATCCCCATTTCCCGCAGAAGTCCTTTGCAAAACTCGGTCTGTTGATCGTTGGGGAAGAAAGCGGATAGAAAGGAATGATCTTTTACCTCGGCTTGAGATAACTTCCGCGCCAGTCGGATAAGAAACGGCTTGAGCTCTCCAAATAAAGCATCCAACTTTTGAGCGGTCATTTCCGGTTCATAAAGGTCGAGCAAAGCATCATAGGGGTGGTCTTTATAGCCGAGTCGTTGAGCTTTTTGTCGGCTGAGTTTTACAATTCTTTCCAGATGCGGTAGAAATATTTCAAAGCTATTGTCGGCCTTGGCTTTTTTCCATGCTTGAATCGCTTCCACCTTGGTTTTAGCAAACCTTTTCACCTATGTAACGGGAAGTTTCGTCTCCCTTAAAAAGGCTTTTCTAAATTCTTTTAAACAGTTTTTCTTCCGTTCATCGAGCGAATGAGAGAAAATGTTCCCCGTCTCCAAATCGATCAGTTTTCCTAGAGTTTTTTTGAAAGAGGCGGTTGTTTTTTCCCGATGAGTTAGAGCGGATAGGAGTTCGATCTGATCTGCTCGAAAGGGAGCGCCGTCTACGGGCATTTGTGTTTGTTGATCCCATTCAAGGAGCGCTAAGATCGAAGAGAGGGTATAAATTTTCTTTCCTTTTTCTTTTAACTTGTCATAATTTTGTAGATCCTTCTCCATTGTCTTCTCTTCTTAACATCGGCTTCATCCTTCAATCGGACGGCAAATGACTGATTTCCGGGCGATTTTAGAGCTTTTTGCTTTAAATTTTCCTACTTGCGATCGAAACCGAATCATCTGACAGACCGTTAAATTTTGCAAGCCTTCTCTTTATCGCAACATTGTAAAACGACCCGATTTCATTCAAGTGTCTATCTCGGCAAAACGACATAGTTCCCATAGTCCCGTCCCCTTTGCCGATCGATCGCTAAAGTTTGATCGTTCATCTCGTGCACGTTTTAATGAACCTAACGCCGGTAATGACCGACAACAGCATCGGCAGAGTAAAAATTGCCCAAAAAGGGGGAAGGACCGCCGTTTCTCCAAGGAGGATGCAGCCGTCGATGAGGATAAAGAAAGCGATGTATCCGAAAATGGTGACGGAAAAGATAAGAAAAGTGGGTAACAAGCGGACGGATGGGATACAGAAGGGGAAAACACCGATCAAAACCACTATGGAAAGCCAAGGGATAAACAGTTTAAAGTAGAGCTGTGTACGGACGACCGATCGGTTGAAAAAAGGGGTTTCGTTTAGGGTCATGGCTACAAGATCCCTAATCGAGCGGTTTTCCGGCGGAACGGTTCGATAGTCTTGAAGCTCGAAATTAAGATTTAACCGGTTAAAGGTAAGAGAGGGATAAGAAGAGACCTTGATCATTTCTCCCGATTCAACCCTCTTCAGATAATCGATAAAGGTTCCGATAAGATCGGAGTCGCGCGCTTTCAGGGTTTTCATATGATAAATTTCATCGATAGAAAGGATCCAGAAAAGATCGAAAAATTCTTTTGTTTCCGGATCATAGCTTTGATAGAGCAGGCGTGTTCCGTCTTCGAGAAAAAGAGTATGAACGCCTTCGTTCTTTATCTTTCGGGATTTTTTTTTCTTCAGATAGTTCTGTTCAAAGCGATCGACATAGCGGAGCGATCGAGGAGTGAGAATTTCAAAGTTTCCGTAACCGAGTCCCGTACAAATTAGACCGACGAAGAAAAAAGGACGTGTCAGTCGGTGTAGAGCGATTCCCGAGTTCTGAAGGGCTAGAAGTTCATTCTGACGATTTAGAGAGGTCAGGACTTTAACGGTTGCGATCAGGAGGGCAAGGGGGAGGATCAGGTCGCATCTTTTTGAAAAAAGAAGGCCGTAATAAGCCAGTAGGTCTCCTATCGAAATAGAGCTGTTTTTCGTAATTTCTTCCATATGTATCGAATAATCGACCAAGGCATAGAGGATGAAAAAAGAGAGGAGCAACAGAAAAAAGGTTGTAAGAATTTCTCGTAAAAAATAGCGTTGCCAGATTTTGGTAAAGGTCATTCGACACCTTCCGTCAGCCGTTTTCGGAACCGGTAGGAGGTCAACAATAGAATCGGGAGGGGCAAGGAATAAAAGAAAATGACTTTAGACGGAACGAGTTGGAAAGATTTTGCGGCAATCGAGCATATAAAGGTTAGACCGGATAGGAGAACGGCGCTATAGACGCCCCTTTTTTTTTGTCTTCGTCCGATTTGCATTCCCAATGAAAAACCGAGGAGGGTCAAAGCGAAGGTGATAGTAGGGAAAAAAACCCTCCGGCAGACTTCGAACGTTGCCCGTTTGACCGTTCTTTCCCGTGCAGCGGGATCGGAAAAGGTTTGAAGCAGCGGTTTCAGCGGCAGGGATTCCACACCCGTGCGGGGCATTTTTTTTTGCATTAAAGTAGCGAGAGCGGCGGGAGAGGTCGACATCGTTTCTTGATTTTCAATGATTAGGTTGTCATAAAGCGGTCCTTCTTTTCCGATAGTAGAGATAATCGTTACATTTTTCCCCGTCATTGAGTGGTCATCGACCGTGAATTTTTTGGCTAACATCAGCCCGATTCGGTCATCGGACCCGTTTTTTACGGCAAAAAGGATCTCTTGTCCCTCTTGCCCGAGGCGGACCGTTTTCATATCGATATAAGAGCCTTGCAGTTTCAACAGCTTGGATTGCTTAATCAAAAAGAGAGGGTTGATGAGTGTAATATTTCGGATCAACCGGTGGGAGTAATAACGACAACGGGGGGTAATTTCGGCAACGATTGCAAAATTTAGGACCGATAGAAAAACGGCTCCCATCACCAGCGGGGCGGTTAGAGTATGGACTCCGATTCCGGAGGCTCTGAACGTAGTGAGTTCTTGTGTCTGGGAAAGACGTTGAAATAGTAGGATTGCGGCGATTAGCCCGGAAATCGGCATCGCAATCGGAACGATATAGGGAATTTGTAACAGGGTAAAAAGGGAAATCTTTCCGAAATGAGCATTGAGAGAAGCGAGGCGGACGATTTCTTTAGCACGTGTGATAAGGAGGGTCGCGATTATCCCCCCTAAGCAGAGCAGGAAGATTTGCAAGTAGTTTCGGAGAAGATAACGCCAAAAAAGGGGCATTGCTCCATCTATCCCGGATGAATAAAAAGCCAAAAAATCACATCCATTGTATCCTAACCCTTTTTTTTCGGGTAGACAGATGCACGGCCGTACCGTCAAAGACTTCCTCACATTGCGATTGAAAAAAGGGGCAAGACTCCTGCTGGGTCTTTCCGGCGGACCCGACTCGATGACCCTTCTCCACTTGCTGTTGGAGGCTAAAAAAACGCTGGATTTTTCATTGCACCTTGCCCATATCGATCATGGTTGGAGAGGGGAAAGCGAGCAACAGGGGCAGGTTTTAAGAAATCTTGCAAAACATTTAAACCTGCCGTTTCATCTACGTCGCCTCGATAAAATGGAGGGTGGAGATCTCGAGAACCGTGCCCGCGAAAAGCGGTTGACCTTCTTTTCGGAGCTTCAAGAAAAGTACCGATTTCAAGCCCTTCTCTTAGCGCACCATCAAGGGGACCAAGCGGAGACCGTTTTTAAGAGAGTTGCCGAAGGTTCGGGCATTAAAGGGCTTGGAGGTCTTTATCCCGAAAGGAAATGGGGAAACCTCCTGATTTGGCGCCCCCTTCTGCCGTTTGTAAAACAAGAGCTCTATTCGTATCTTGAAAAAAAACGGCTCCGTTTTTTTGAAGATTCCACCAACCGAGATCCGGCTCATCTCCGCTGTAGAATGAGACAGACGCTTTTCCCGCAGCTCGAAAAGATCTTCGGGAAAAAAATGGAGGGAAATTTTGCCCGTCTGGGTCATGTGTGCCAAGAGCTTGCCCGTTACTTTGAACGAAAAGGGGAGGCGATTAAACAAACGGTCGTTTCCGGACCGTTCGGTTCCTACCTCGATTTGAATGCGGGTTTCCACCCCCTTGAAGTAAAATTTTTTCTAAAAGAACTGGCTTCGATCAGTTATGACGATTTGGAGGTTCTGATGAGATTGATCGAACGGCGACGCTCTTCCCGCCTTATCCATGCCCGACCCTATACGTTTCAACTGAGTCGATCCTATCTTTTCATGTACAAAGAAGCTTTTCCCGATTACTTTCAACGGCCTGAGATTTGGGAAAGAGCGATACCCGGGGATTGGAAAACGTTTTGGCAGGGAAAGATTCAAATGCCGAGCGGAGATTATGAAATGAAGAGACTTTCGGAATTGGAGCCGTCGGTTCGAAGAAAGTTAAAGAAGAGGTACGGATCGAGTCGTGTCCCTTCATTTTTTTACGATAAAGCCCCTATTTTTATCAGAGACCGAAAAATTATCGGTGAGTGTTTAACCGGAAAATTTTCTCTTCCAATAATTTAGGTAGAGCTATTCAGAAATTCAACGATGATATAAAATGAGCCGATTGCTAGAGCTTTAAGCTCAAGCGATTTGTTCATTGCACAAACTTTTTGGGTTGCTAAGGAATATCTATGTCGGTAATAGAAAAAATT
>JBCDES010000085.1:0-4141 GCA_039179295.1 Chlamydiota bacterium | reverse complement strand
GATCTGTTGTCACCCGGCCATTTTTGCTAAAGAAAAAGTGGAGACGGGCGACTCGGCAAAATATGAAATGCTGCTCGAACTTCTTCAAACATTGATTGAAGGAGGACACAAAACGGTGATTTTTTCCCAGTACACGAAAATGCTTCAAATCATGCGAGACGACTTTGAGCAAAGGGCGATATGCTTTAACTATCTGGACGGGTCGAGCAAGAATCGGCTTGAAATCGTTAAAGAATTTAATGAAGATCCCAAGATACCCGTTTTTCTCGTTTCATTAAAAGCCGGGGGAACGGGGCTCAATTTAGTGGGCGCCGATACGGTCATTCACTATGATATGTGGTGGAATCCGGCCGTAGAAAATCAAGCCACCGATCGGGTGCATCGGATGGGTCAAAAGGAATCGGTTTCGGTTTATAAACTGATCACCAACGGAACGATTGAGGAAAAAATCGTCGAGATGCAAAACCGAAAAAGGGGGATCGTGAAGAAAATTGTCAGCTGTGATGATGAAGCGATTACAAAGTTGACATGGGAAGATGTATTGGAACTCCTTCAGACTTGATCAATTTTACTCAATCGGTCATTATGATACCGACCATAGCTAAATCGATTCGGTTAGCTTGCGTACTTCGGATTGAAAAGGAATGAAAATGAAAGTAAAGATAGCGGGAAAGAAAGGGTTTCTCAAGAATTTTAAACAAGGATTTATGAACAAGATCGGTCAGCTGACCGGCATTTTTGCAAGCGATATCGGAATCGACTTGGGAACCGCCAATACCCTCGTTTATGTTCGAGGAAAAGGAATCGTACTCGCCGAGCCCTCCGTCGTAGCGGTCGATTCGTTAACCAACGAAGTTCTCGCCGTAGGACATAAAGCCAAAGCGATGCTGGGTAAAACCCCTCGAAAAATTCACGCCGTACGTCCGATGAAGGACGGCGTGATCGCCGATTTCGAAATCGCCGAGGGGTTGCTTAAAGCTCTGATTTCCAGAGTCACACCCTCTCGTAGTCTTTTCAGACCTAAAATTTTAATCGCCGTTCCTTCGGGAATTACCGGAGTTGAAAAACGGGCGGTTGAAGATTCCGCTCTAAGAGCGGGAGCTCAGGAAGTCATCTTGATCGAAGAGCCGATGGCCGCAGCGATCGGTGTCGACCTTCCCGTTCACGAGCCCTCTGCGAACATGATTATCGATGTCGGCGGCGGGACCACCGAAATCGCAATCATTTCTCTCGGCGGCATTGTCGAATCCCGCTCCATCCGCATTGCAGGGGATGAGTTTGACGAGTGCATTATCAACTACATGCGTCGCACCTATAACCTGATGATCGGTCCTCGTACTGCCGAGCAAATCAAAATGACAATCGGTTCGGCATACGCCCTCGGAGACCACGAACTCGAAATGGAAGTCCGCGGACGTGATCAGGTCGCAGGTCTTCCGATTACGAAACGGATCAACTCGGTTGAAATCCGTGAATGCCTTTCCGAGCCGATCCAACAAATCATCGTTTGTACCAAGGAGACTCTGGAGCGTTGTCCTCCGGAACTTGCTGCCGATCTCGTAGAGAGCGGAATGGTGCTGGCAGGAGGGGGCGCACTCATCAAGGGGCTGGATAAAGCCCTTATTAAAGAGTCGGGGCTCCCCGTTGCCGTCGCTTCGAATCCGCTCCTGGCCGTTTGTATGGGAACGGGTAAGGCTCTCGAACATTTGGAAACCTTCAAAAAAGCATCTACCTAATTCCCTATTTCTCTTTATTATATTATTTTATAGTTTGACAATAAATCGAAATCCATTAAACGGAGAGCATTTCAAATAATATAGTTCGGGTACCGCCTCGAATTTTATCCCAACGATGTTCGCACCATAAAACGGAGCTCGGTTGCGGTCATATTCTTCACTTCGGATCTTTAATTGCAAAAGCTAATCAAGACCGATTTCCTCAACTTCAAAATTGTCCTTGATTGAAGAAAAGGGATGCGGGTTGTGCTATCCCCCTTGTTCGGTCTTATGTCGTCGGACTCATCGAGCCAACAGTTCGTGATCTTTAAAAAAATAAGCGATCTCGACTTGCGCCGTATCCGGTCCGTCGGATCCGTGAACGGCATTTGCATCGATCGAATCGGCAAAGTCGGCGCGGATCGTTCCCGGCGTTGCTTGTGGGGGGTTTGTCGCTCCCATACGCTCTCTATTTTTCCGGTGGGAATCTTCTCCTTCAATAACGCACACGACGATGGGTCCGGAAATCATAAAGTCTACGAGATCTTTGAAAAAGGGGCGCTCTTTGTGAACGGCGTAAAAGTCTTCGGCTTCGTTGCGGCTTAAGTGTTTCATTTTAATTGCTATAACAATCAGCCCTCCTTGTTCGAAGCGGGAGAGGATTGCTCCGATATGATTTTTTTTGACTGCATCCGGTTTTATAATCGATAATGTTCTTTCTGTTGTCATTACTTCCTCGTTTTTATTTGGTTGACCGTAACCGACTCGGTTTCAAAAACAAATCAACAAGTTAAGGCTTCCATTTATCTTTTCTCGGTCGAATAAGGCGACAAGGCAACGGAAAAGACCGATTGACGGGAACGGTATTCCCTTGTCGGAATCGCGTTGCATCGGTTACAATTCTACGGAATGAATCTTTTAATATATAGCCGAGAATGGCACAACCGATTGATTTTTCCAAGCTAAAAAGAGTTCTGATTGCCAAGCTACGCCATCATGGAGACGTCCTCCTCTCCGGTCCCGTTTTCTCGATTTTAAGTCGGCGTTTCCCCCATCTGGAAATCGATGCCTATATCTATAAAGAAACCCGTCCGATGCTTGAAGGACACCCCGGAATTTCAGCCTTTTTGCTCTATGATAAAGGCTGGAAGAAACTCCCGTTTTTCAAACGTTATCTGGAAGAGATAAGACTTCTCGGTAAAATCCGAAGGAGAGGCTATGATTTAGTGCTAAATTTAACCGAGGGAGATCGCGGTGCGATTGCGGCAAAAGTTTCTCGGGCGCGCTATGCCGTCGGATTCGATCCTCAAGGAGATGGGATGAAGGGGAAAAAAGAGTGTTATACCCATATCATCAAACACACTCCGAAACCCCGTCATACGGTTGAGAAACAGCTCGATGCTCTTCGATGCTTGGGGATTTTTCCCGCCCCTGAAGAACGCGATCTCTTTTTTCATATTCCCGAAAAAGCTACTGAAAAGGTCAAAAAATTCCTTCCCGAGAATTTTATCCTTTTCCACCCCGTTTCGAGGTGGATGTTTAAAACGCTCCCTCCCGAAACCGTCGCAACCGTTATCCGTTATCTTCAACAGTCGGGAGAACGGGTCGTTCTTACGGCAAGCCCCGATCCGATGGAGATGGAAATGAATAAAAAAATTGCAAAGCTCTCTTCGGGGGTCATCGATTTATCGGGAAAGAGTTCGCTAAAAGAACTGGGCGCAATCATTGCAAAGAGTCGTCTTGTCATCACCGTTGACTCCGTTTCCCTTCATCTGGCAAGCGCTTTAAAAAAGCCGGTGATCGCTCTTTTCGGTCCTACATGTGATCGGAACTGGGGACCCTATCGCAACGGTGCGGCTCGGGTGGTGCACATGGGGATGAGTTGTCGTCCTTGTTATCAGCCCGGATGTGGCGGTAGCGGGAAAAGCGATTGTCTGGAAACGCTTCCCGCTTCGAAAATTATCGAAGCGCTACACAACTATCTCGACTGAATCGCTGTTGTATATAGAGGTAAGACTATAAGTTTCTTGAATATAAAAATGACTTGACTTGCAATTTTACGTTAAATAAAGTTAAGGTGTGACTCTTATGGAAAGGTCATTTCAATCAATACCCGGGGAATGTGAGCATTATAAGATGACTCTTAGCTGCGGTCATCTTCTCCACTTCGGATCTTTAATTTCAAAAAATGATAAAGATAAATTTTATTCACAAAACATTTGTCCTTATTCTGAAAATCCCGATCCCCCTATAGAGTGTCCCTCTTGTAAAGAACATATTGCCGACACCGATAAAATCCGAATGGAGAGATTGAAATCGACAGGTCATTTATCTTTACATAGAATAAAACGTTGTGATCCTCAAGATGTTCTTCGCAATGAAATATCTTTCAATCATCTTGCAAGTTGTAGAAATTTTTATCACCG
>JBCDES010000034.1:0-12638 GCA_039179295.1 Chlamydiota bacterium | reverse complement strand
TCTCAAGGTAGATTTATTGGAAAAGTATATCGAAAAATATATTGAAACGGAATGGGATAAATTTGAAGTAAATAAATTATTAAATAGCGAGTTTTATAGAGAAAAAGCATTGCTCGAAAACGATAAAGTCGAATACTTTACCGAATTATGTTCTTGCTTAACGGAAGAGATGATGTTAAATCAAAACCAATCCTGTTTGGTTTATGACCCTAAAAATGTAACCGATTTTTGGAAGAAAAATTTTACCATCGATCCTTCAAAAAAAGAATTACGGAATCAACCGTTTTTTAAACTGTTTCAATGTCTACCGGTAAAGGTAAGGAAGGGCATATCCAATGCGATGGAGATCGAGTTCCAGCATGACGTCATAAAAACATATTTCGTATCCTCTCTTTTCGTCGACTATGTAAAAAAAGAAGAGGAGAAAGAAAAATTGGAACGGATTTTACTCAAATGGATTTTCACAAAAGAAGCGATAGAGCTGATATATGAAAAAATAAGTTCGACCGATTATTTCGACGAACTTAAGGAAAAAATGAAAGAAAAAATAGAGCAGGCTCTTCACGGAAAACTTCTTTCCAAACGAGGTAAAAGTTTAAAAAATTCATCCGATATAGAAATTAGAAGGTTAGAATCGAACTGTTCTATGATTCAGAACTATGATCCGAAAAAAATAGCGGAACTCAATATTAGATTGATTCAATCGCCTGAAAACCGAAAGCTCGATGTTTTCGGTCCCGATGAATGGGAAAAATATTTTAACGTAAAGGTAAACGGCGCCCTTCCCCCCGTAGAAGCCGAAAACTATTTGGAGAGTCTTTGTCCCTATTGGAATAAATACGCGAGTGACGGAGATATTCATGTTAGAGACACACATAGTCTTATCTTTATTCCCCGTACTATCGAATTTGAAAGCGATACCCTTTCTTTAAATATAAAAAACCTATGTGAGTATATCCTTCCCGAAGGAGAAGTTGTTTTCAGTCTATCGGACGATCCCGATCCTTATTCCGATCAAATGATAACGAAACTCCCCCCTAATGAAAAAGCTTTTGAAGAGACGGTGGCTTCCGATCAATGGGTATTGATAACGAATGATGTATTACCGGAAACCCGTGTTTGCACACTCGAAATGCAGAGGAGTATTATTGAAGCTGCAAATGAGGAAATCGAAGAGGATTATAATATGTGTAAACCGATCCACCTATTGATTTTACTTCTCTTCCATCAAAAGGGCAAGAACAAGAAGTTATTCGAAAACACCTATACCAGAACTCAAACTAAAAGAGATCTGAAAAATGAAAAATACCCCGGAAAAAGGATTTATGTAGGGAGAGATGATGACGGTAGAATTCGAATAACTGAAGCGCTATATGCTTATCATAATAAAGATGCGGAATCTTTAGTCGTTAAAACCGGGAATGCCTTCTTAAATCTTGGGATGGGAGCAATGATCGATACGTTTAATTGAAATGAAAAAAGTGTCGACCCTTAAGGACCTCAACCTTTTTTATAGCAAACGGCAAACGAGACTTAAACATCTCTCATCGAACCCAACCGTTCCGATGTCACGGCTCAATTCGAGTATCCCTTTCCCGGCTTTTTAAGAAACCGGGGGTCATTCTTCGGCGCGACGGTTGAGGTTCGTTCGATCGATCAGCGATCATAACGCTGGCAACAGGGGCGCAATTCCGATAGAATGCCTCCATGGAACTGAAACGACTTTTTATCATACTCCCTTTTATTTTGGGAGGGTGTCAAACAATGCGGCTTTCACAAGCTCAGCCGGAATCGATCCCTCGGTTTAAAGTTCCTCAAGAGCCTATTAAAGTAGCTCTTGTATTGGGTGGCGGAGGATCGGTCTCGCCCATGTTGGGGTTTTAAGAGAACTGGAGCAAGCCGGAATCCATCCCGATCTTATTGTCGGTTGCAGCTCCGGGGCTGTGGCAGATCAACCGGATGTAAATCGACTTGAACGATTGCTTATCGGACTGAAACGGTCGGATTTAACGGATCTCTCGATTTTTGCTTTAAAGTTCGGTGTCGTTAAAGGGTTTCTTTTCAAGGCATTTTTGGAAAACAATATAAAAGCTAAAAAATTCCGCCAGCTTCAAATTCCTTTTGTCGCAGTAGCCACCGATTTGAAAACCGGTGAGCTGATTGAGTTCGGAGCCGGAGAGATTCGCCCCCCGATTGTGGCTTCTGCCGCAGTTCCCGGAGTTTTCAATCCCATCTTCTATAAAGGGCGCTATCTTGTTGACGGAGGAGTCGTCGATCCCATTCCGGTTTGTGTTGCAAAAAGATATGAGGCTTATGTGATCATTGCCGTAGATGTCGGAGATGATTTAAGCGATAAAGAACCCGGTCACTTCTTCGATGTAGCTCGACGCGGTCTTGAAATTTCTCATAGAAAGCTCTCGGAATATGTCACCCGCGATGCCGATGTAGTGATCCGGATGAATTTTCAAGGAATCGGAATGTTCAGCGATAATTGTAACCGGGCAATCTATGACCGTGGACGACAAATGGCGCAAGCTATGCTTCCTCGCAAAGAGCAACTGATTCGAGCTAGACTGCCTGTCACTCATGAAAAATCGTTGCCTTAAACTTTTCGTTTCTATAGAGTCTTTTATTTAAGAATGAAAATCGAGATGAGACCAACAACCATGAAATTCCTTTCCCTTTTTTTAGCCCTATTTATGACAACGGCTTTTGCAGTCGATGACGGAAATTCCGGACTGAAACAACAAGATATCGAAGCTTTGCGAGATTGGATCAAAACCAAGCGACAAGTGACGGTGAAAGAAGGAGGAGGAAACCTTTCGATCAGCGGAGATATTCGGTCGGAACTTCAGTCGACAAGCGAAAAGATGAACGGAATAAAGCAGAGAGGTTCCGGCGGACAAACGGACAGTCCGACGCGCGACTGGGACGTCACCGTCAACCTCATCCTCGATTATCGTACGGATCGCACCTTGGCAATGATCAAGCTTGCATTGGATAACGACGCCGGGTCTGAAAGCGGCACCTCTAACAAAATTTCCCTGGGACGTGCTTTTTTAGGCGGGCGCATCGTCGATGCCGATACTTATGCGATGAAGCTTGAAATCGGTCGTCGACCTTTAGGGTATACCTTCGATTCGAAAGTGATGTTCGGATCGCGTATGGACGGAATCCTTTATAGGTACGATCGCTTCGATCGCTTCGGTGACTTCTATTTGCAGGGAGGTCCCTTCCTGATCGATAATAAACTCGACCGCTATGCTTATGTCGGAGAACTTGGGCTTCTCAATATCGGACGCATCGGACTCTATTCGAAACTTTCGGCGGTTTGCTGGGATACGAAGCACGGCGCTGACGAAGTACGTAATAATGCTTTCCGTTTTATCCCGATTCAAATCCTTTTGGGATATAAGGGTCGGGTTTTGGATAAAACCCTTACCCTCTATGGTGCCGGACTTTACAATCCACGCGCTCGCGGAACCGAGGTTTCTTACGGCAAGTCGCAACCTTGGGCTTGGTATACGGGCTTTTCTTTAGGAAAAGTGCGTAAGCAATGGGACTGGTCATTGGAGGTCAATTATCAATGGGTTCAATTGCAAGCGATTCCCGATTTTGACGGGAGCGGAATCGGTCGTGGCAATGCTCGAGGAATCGGTCTTTACTCTACGAAAACCTATGGAAAAGGGGATCCCTTAACAAAAGGGGAAGGTGTCGGAGCCGGAAACTATAAAGGTATTGCAATAGAGCTTCTCTATCTCCTAACCGATAACATTACCGTTTACCAAGCATGGCGACAATCGGTCAACCAAAACCCGAGCATTAAGCCGACATTTAGCTATAAGCAATATGAGTTCGAAGTCATCTACGGTTTTTAGTAACTAAAGGATCGCTGATGACAGTTCAATAAAGGAGTAGGTAATCGATCCGTTTCCGTAGCGTCAACGAAGCCGTAGCACGTTTAACGTTTCCGACGACGCCTCGGAAGAAAAAAGGGAAGAATACGGACGATACCTACCTACGTTAAAATAACGGCAAAGGGGTCTTCAACCGATGCTTCTCCTATCTTTTTTGATTCTTCTTTCTAAATACCCCCCCCCACTATCCTTGGGCAAGGATAAACAGTTTCATGAACAACAAACCGATCGTTACCCTTAGTAACTCCGTTGAAACATTGGTTCATCTTCTCGGGCGGCGCCTTTTTTTGCAGCGACAAAATCCGTTTCAAAAAAAAATCGTTCTCCTTCCCGATCTTAGTTTGAAAAACTCACTGATGGCTTCCTTCGTTTCGGATGCAAAACTCGATGTTGTTCTAGGTATTGATTTTATACGGCTCGTTTCCGGGCTTCAAATCCTCTTTAAGCTCTGTACGGAGAAAAATCTTTTTTTTCCACCCTTCGAACTATTGACACTCCGGCTGGAAGCTCTTATCGATACGCCGGGTCTTGCCCCCAAGTTGGCCCTCGAGTTTCTTAAGTATGGAAAATATGGAGGTCCTTTTCTAAAAAAATGGTCGGAGGGTTGCTGGCAAAAAAAGGTTTGGGATCAAGTGTTTTCAAAATGGAATTACCCCTACCGGCTTCTCGAAACACCTCTGAAGAAACCGGATCGGAAAATGGAAATTCACCTGTTTAATTTTCCTTTTCTACCGAAACTCTATCACCTCTTTTTCGAGAAAATCGCCCACTATTTTCCCGTTTATTACTACCAGTTTTCTCCTTGTCGTGAATTTTGGTCGGATACCGTAACCGATTATGAGAAAATGGCCCTTCTTGAAAAAGATGACCATTTTTCTCTTTATTTAGATCAGGGAAACCCTATCCTCTCAAATTTAGGAAAGACGGGAAGGGAGAGTTTTCGTATTTTAGAAGAGGAGGACTTTATCTTCGATGAACACTACATCCCCCCCCCCTCTTCTTCCTACCTATCCCGTCTCCAAACCGATATTTTAAACTTTAAAAACACAAATCCTACAAAAGATGACTCTCTTCTTCTCCTTCCTGCGCCGACTCGATTGCGTGAAGTTGAGATTGTTTATACAAAGCTCCTTCAGTTGAATGTAAAGCCGCGCGATATCCAAATCTTTGCTCCCGATATCTCTTCCTACGCCCCTCTCATCGAACTTGTATTTAAATCGGAAGAATCTCCGTTCGACTACGCGATTTATGACTTAACGAAAAACCCCCTTTTTCAAGCCTTTTTCGACCTCGTTTCTTTAGAGCGCTTCGAACCCGTTGCCGTCTTTAAACTCTTTTCAAGCCCCTATTTTGCCCTTTTCTCCGACAAAGAAACGAAACTTTTCAAATCTTGGATAGATCGGAGCGGAGTCAAATGGGGTGTCGATAAAGCTCATCGAAAAGCACTTTTACCGGACATGATCGATCAAACGGAAAGTGGAACATGGAAAGAAGCCTTTGATGCTCTTTTGGCAAATCTAATCTTTATTCCGAGCAAGCCTACCGACTGGGACCTTCCCTATTTAGACTTTTCAGATGGTGAGACTTTGGGAAAAGGAATCACCCTTATCGAATCTATTCGAGCTGATTTAGACTCTTTAAAGTCGGTCCGTTTGTCCGGTAAGGACTGGGCGGATCGTCTTGTTTCCCTTTTCAATCGTTATTTCAAGGGGGAAGAAGATGACTTTACGGCCATCGAGGAAAAAATTCTCCTTTTAAATGAGGTCGAGGGATCTTTTTCGTTTTCCAACATCAAACGTTATTTAATGAACTGTCTTCAACGAAAAAGAGGGGTCCGGACGACTAAAAATTTAGAATCCTTAACCTTCAGATCTCTCCGCCCGGGAGTGATTTTTTCATCAAAAGTCATCGCTCTTTTAGGGATGCATGAAGGCGCTTATCCTCGCCTTTCGATTCCTTCCTCGTTGAATCTATTCGGAAAAGAAAGCGATTATTGCCCCACCCTTTCGGATGAAGACCGTTACCTTTTTCTTCAGGTTCTGATGAGTGCTCGAGAAAACGTCTTGATCACCTATCAAAATTTAAGTGATGAAGACGGAAAAGAAAGACCCCCTTCAATCCTTATCCAAGAGCTCGATCCTAAAGTCGAAACCCATCCCCCGTTTCCCTTTCACCACCGTTACTTTTTAAGTGCGAAACCCTATCCGTTGCGCCACTATCAAGCGGCTCAAGCTTACTATGAACGAACGGAGAAACTCCCCTTGATTCCGGAATATCTCTACGCACAACCCCTCCCCAAGCCTCAAAAGATCAAGCAAGCGATGACTCTGCAAGATCTGACACGTTTTGCAAAAAATCCCCTCCGTTTTTATTGCAATCATAGACTCAACCTCTATCTCCATTACGAAGATATGGATGAAGAGTTTTTCCTTTCTTCGCTCCAAAGACACAGATTTCTTCAAAAGCGAGAGTCGATCGATCAAGCCGGAGATCGCGGTCGACTCCCTCTCGGACGTTTTAAAGAGATTGCGCAACGGAAAATCGAAAAGGAATGGGAGGGGATTGCTCCTATTGAAACCTACCCCTATTCCTTAAAAAACCTTGAAGGAACCGTTGAAATCGGACGAGAAGGGTTTCCTTTTTTAGGAAACGCCAAACTTCGGGACCTTATTGAAATTTACCCCTTATACCTTGCGCTTTGTGTCGAAAACCCGGTCCCCCTCATCGCTTTAAGGGAAAACAAAAGGTTAGAATTAAAAAGAGACCCTCAAAAGGCTTTTGAAGATTATCTTACCTATTATTTTCTAGCTCAAGAGACTCCTTCACCACTCATCCCCTCTTTTGCCGAAGCCCTTTTAAAAAAAGATGTCAACGCTTTTGCAATGCGGATTAAAAATATTTCGCTCGACGACCCCTACCTTGCTCTTATTTTTACTTCCCCCGACACATATAATCCACAGGTCATTTTCGATACTTGGTCTCCCCTTCTTCGAAAAGCTTTCGCCCCTCTTTTGGAGATGGTCGGATGAATACTTTTGATGTTTTAGATCCTCAAACGCCACTTCTCGGACACCATTTATTGGAAGCCTCGGCCGGAACGGGAAAAACTTTTGCGATCGAGCATATCACTTCCCGTCTTATCCTCGAACATGATTTTCATCTCGATGAAATTCTTATCGTGACATTTACACGCGCCGCAACCCGCGAATTAAAAACCCGTATCCGAAAAACCCTCAAAAGCAACCCGCCGTCGTTTAACCTCGACCGAGCCCTGGCTCTCATCGATCAAGCTCAAATCTACACCATCCATGGTTTTTGTCATCGAATGCTAAACGAATATGCATTTGAATCTCAGCTCGGTTTTCCCCTTCTTTCGGAACAGGAATCGGATTACCGTGAAATTCTGAAGAATCATATCACCGATTTCTTTCGCACTTCGCTTAGTCGCCGTGACTATAGTACCGCTCAACTTGCAGCACTTCCCGGAGACAAAGAAAAACTGGTCGACACCGTTCTTTCTCTTCTGGAAAAAGAAGGGGAATTTCCCTCCTATCCGACGTTTAATCAGTCCTATCGTTTTTACTCAAGTGTTCGGAAAACCCTTGACCCGATCACTCTTAAGCAGCTTGAGTTTAATAAGATCAAAGATCGAGGGCGCAACCTTAAACCTCCGTTCGATACTCAATGGCAGCTTCTCCAAAAAAAGGTCCTTTCCGTTGAAGAATTTGAAACCTTAACCGCGTCCCGTTCCTTTCTTAAAGATTGCAATCCGGATAACCTTGCTAAAAAAGCCTCGTTCGATCCTACCCCGATCTACAGGTTTCGCGATGCCCTGCTCCCGATTCTCGAGCCGACGACTTCTCCCCTTTGCACCTTAGTGCGGATTGCTCGGACCGTTCGAACAACGGCTAGACAAGCTCTCGAGGAAAAAGAAATTTTAGCACCGAACGACATCCTAAAAAAAATGGAAGACTGTTTAAAAATACCTCCCTTTCGTTCAAAAGTTCGGAGTCGTTACTCCGCTGCAATTATTGATGAATTTCAAGATACCGATGCCACTCAATGGAACATCTTTAAAACCCTTTTTATCGACGATCCGATTGCCGTTTTATACCTGGTCGGCGATCCCAAGCAATCGATTTATTCCTTTCGCTCCGCAGATATCCATACCTATTTTAGCGCTCGGGAAACGATTGCTCGAAAAGGTCGTCTCGATACCAATTACCGATCCGATCCTAAACTGATTCAAGCGCTCAATCACCTCTTCTTACAAAATAAAGAATTCCTTTCACTTCCCGATATCTCTCTCCCTTTCCGCCCCGTCAACCATCCCGAAACCGATGATCGCCCTTTCCCGGATAATAAAGATTCGATCCACTACTTTATCTATGAAACGGAAAAAAAGCGGGAGAAGACATGGCCGTCGCCTGCTATCGAAAAGTCGGTTTTTTTCCCCTTCATTGCTTCTGAAATCGACTCTCTAACAAAGGGCAATTTTGACTTTTCCGATTTTGCAGTCCTTGTCAAGGATCGTTATCAAGGAGCCCGTCTTAAAAATTATCTCGAATCACAAAACATTCCCACCCACTCCAAAAGTAGTGAACCGATTATCGATACCCCCACTTTTCACCTTATCCGCTCTCTTCTCGAAGCTCTCATTCATCCGAGCGCAATGACCGTAAAAAGGTTTCTTTCCTTTTCCACAACCCATCACGAACTCAAAAACAATGAAAAGCTCGTCGCCGAAACCCTTGCTCGGTTCTCTCGACCTCAAACTCTGCAACAAGCACTCCGCACTTTTTATAGTCCTACCGGTCTCGATGCACATAGCGATTATTGTTTCCTCTCGGAGCTTCTTCTGCAACATCAAGCCGAAACCGATGCGACACTTCCGCAGCTCCTCGATTTCCTTCTCACACAAAAACGGCTTCCCCGCCGTCCCCTTGCCAATCCCGACTCGGTCACAATCATGACGATTCATATGAGTAAAGGGCTCGAATTCGGTATTGTTTTTGCTCTCGGACTTGTTAACCGTTATACGGGGCGTGAAGATTTTATCCGTCATCGAAAAGAGTGGCTTCTTTTTGAGCCCGAAAATACAAAATGTCAAGCTGCTTTACAAAATCAAGAGGGAGAAAAACTCCGGCAACTCTACGTCGCGCTGACCCGTGCAAAACACCGTCTTTATATTCCCCTCCTTGTCGATACCTCACACTCTCCCATTCCCCCCGGACAGGCCTCGCCGCTCGAACTTTTCAACCCCACTCCTACCGATGCTACCTATCTCTCGCCACAAAAACTCGTTCCCCTTAAGCCTCAAACGCCGACGCTTCAACCCCCTCTTCCGATCCCGCAAAGCCCTCCCCGACGTTTTCTCCACTCCTACTCTTCTCTTGTACGAAAAAACCCTCACGCTTCGAAGCCGGAGCTTGCTCATGCACTTCCCAAGGGAGCTGAAACCGGAGTCTTTCTCCATTCCTTCCTTGAAACGATTTTCCAAGCGCCCGATATCGCCGCTATCGATATCCCCAACCTTCTTAGACAAAAGCTTCCTTCAAACTTTCCATATGAGCCTACCCTGAAACTGATCCGAAACGCCCTCCATACCCCCCTTGCTCCCCATCCCTTTACCTTAGCTCAAGTGCGACACTTTTATCCCGAAGTTGAATTTTTCTATCCCGATCCCCCCGACTACATCACAGGCTATATCGACTTGATCTTCTATCATCAAAACCAATATTTCCTCCTCGATTGGAAAACCAACCTCCTTCCCTCATACGATTTGCCCGCTCTGCGACAAGCGATGACGGAGTATGACTATCACCTCCAATCTTCCCTCTACCGGACCGCTCTTTCCCGTTACCTGTCACAAACCCGGGTAGCCGCCCCTATTGCCGGCAGCTACTACATCTTTCTCCGCGGTCTCCCCGCCGCCGGTATCCTCTACCTGTCCAATGATTCGAACTACTAAAGCTTACAAAAGGCTCTTGACGAGCATCGATCGCTCACTTCTCCAGCAGCTTTTTGCTCTAGCCTATCCATATCGAACCTCCTTCACATTTCTTCGGATGAAGAAAAACCCGATCCTCTTCGATCATGCCGACCTTTTCAATCCGTTTGTGACGAGTGATTAAAAAAATAATCGATCCGATTGACTCCATTTGACTGTTTTTACATTCGGAGACGATAATCGGCTATCGCCGATAGCTTTTCCGTTTTCATAACCGCGCTGCTCTTGTCAATCGTAAATTTTTTTGGAGAAAAAATCGTTTGCAGACATATCCTCTAGAGAATGGAATTTGTAGAGATTGATGAATTGGTCGCCAAGCGTTGCGGTCCGATCGGTGGAGAGTTAATGGCTGCGGCGCGTCAGGGACACCTATGTTTGCAACAAGATGAGTTGATTGAGGGGTGTGTTGAGCTGCGGGGAGATGAAGAGCGGTTCGAGGGGTTGGTCGGAAGATGGGGCGACCTCTATTATTTGCAACGCAATTGGGTCCTTGAAGGGGAGGTTGTTCGAAACTTTATCCGTTTGATGGGAGATGTCGAGCCCATTGACGCCGGGGAAAAAGGGAATTTGAATCAAGGGCAGTATCGAGCGGTTTGTTTGGGGCTGAGTGAGGGTGTGATGATCTTAACCGGCGGACCCGGAACGGGAAAGAGTTACGTCATAGGGGAAATCGTTAGGAGATTTCGTGGAAGCGTTTGTGTTTGTGCGCCGACGGGAAAAGCGGTTTCTCTCCTGAAAAAAAGGTTGGATTGTGATGTCGGAACCCTTCATCGGATTTTAGCGATTAAGGGGAGAAAAGAGCTCCTTTTTGAGCGAAAGCCGTTAAATTATGAGCTGGTCATCGTTGATGAATGTTCGATGATCGACGTAGACCTTTGGGCAGCCCTTTTAAGAAATATTAAGAGCGGAACGCGTCTCATTTTAGTCGGAGATCACGATCAATTGCCGCCGGTAGAGGCGGGGATGATTTTCGGGGAGCTTTGCCGTTACATGAGAGAAAAGGGGAAGGGATCTATTCATTTGGATCAGTGTATGCGTAGCGATCGCGATGAAATATTGACAATGGCTGCAGCTGTCAGAAACGGAGCGATGATTGACTATGGGAGGTTGGAAAAAAGGTTGGACGATTGGAAGAAGGAGTTTAAGAAAGGGGGCTTTCGGATTTTATCTTGTTTGAGAAAAGGATCGTTCGGAGTCGAGGCGATTAACGGATGGATGTGGGGAGAAGAAGAGGTTCCCATTATGATCACTCGAACCGATAAACGGATCGGTTTGATGAATGGCGAGATGGGGGTTTTGCTGAAGAAAAATGGGGGACACGGTTTAGGGAAAGATGACGTTGCCGTTTTCGGCGATCGAGAATTTCCGGCCGTCTTACTTCCCCCATTTGAGCTTGCTTATTGTTTATCGGTCCATAAGAGTCAGGGGAGCGAATTTGAGCGCGTTGTCTTATTAGTTCCTAAGGGGTCTGAGATTTTCGGCAGAGAGATTTTATATACGGGTATTACGCGAGCAAAAGAGAGGATAGAGGTATTGGCGGATGAAGAGGCGATGGAAAAATGTCTGGAACGATCTGCGGTAAAAATGTCGGGAATGTGGAAAAGGTTGTGCGATCATCGATTGGTTTGACCGCTTCATAGGGAGCCGTTGCCGTTGATGCCTTGATTCGGGATAGGCGACGCGACTCAAAAGGAGGCTTTCGAGGATGATCGTTAGCTGACGGAGTCACAGCCTTTGGAGTGTGCTGCGACTTAAGTCGGGGTTAGACTTGTATAAAGCAAGATTTAGCCGGTCTTTTTTTGAAGGGCTGCGATGCGCGATTTCGTTCGAACGGCTTTATTCTTTTTATAAATCCCTTGTTTGACCCCTTTATCCATTAGACTGTAAACCGATTTACAAAGTGTTTGCATTAGGTCTTTATCCTTTGCCGCAAGAGCCGTTTCGAAAGAACGGATGGTTGTTCTTACCCGTGATTTAAAGGAGTTGTTTCTTCGGTTTTTTACTTTACTTTGCTTGATGCGCTTGAGCGCCGTGGGACACTTTTTTTTGCTGGGTCCTTTGTCAGTTTTTTCTACCATAAACAGTTCCGATCGTTAGAAATGATTTATGGAAAAAATATACCAATCGGACAATAATCGATCAACCGTGAATTTACCGGTCTTCGGGAGAGAAGTCTATTTCAAGAAATATTTTCGCTTTGTTGTTTTTAGTCACCGGTTGTGCGATTCTTTGGATCGGAGGGCGATTTTTTTATGATCTCAATCGTTATTTTCAATTGTCTAAAAATGTTTCTGCAATACTAGACGAATGGAGAGTTCAAGAAGAACGGGGGATATTTTCAATCGGTGTTAACTATGAGTTTGAGTGGAAAGGGCAAACGATTCAAGGGGTTTATAACTTCAAAAAGCCCACTTATAAAAACCCCCATTTAGCCGATGATCATCTGAAAGAGTTCAAAGAAAAATCTTGGGTAGTTTGGATCAACCCCAGCAGACCTACTTTTGCTTCCCTTCAAAAGGTGTTCCCAATGAGGGGTGCGGTTAAATTAGCTCTTTGTCTAGCACTGTTTCTCTACTTTATTTTTTTGAAGGGGTATGTAGAGAAGATGAACGGTTCGGACCGGCGCTTTTTTTAAGGAGGTATTCGAAAACCTTTATCCAGCCCGTCTTGAACGATTTTTGAGGGGAGAAACTTTTTTCAAGTTTCTTGAT
>JBCDES010000071.1:0-5374 GCA_039179295.1 Chlamydiota bacterium | reverse complement strand
GAGCGCGTCTCGAAGCGTGCGCATGAGCAGCGTGGCTGCTGCGAGCAGCGCTGGCGTGGTGGAGTCCGTGCCTTTGTCGTTGAAACCGTCGCTGAAGATGTGTTTTGTCGGTGGCAAGGGCGGCGTGGGCAAGACGAGCGTGTCTTGTGCGGTGGCGAGCACGCTCGCCGAGCAAGGCGACAAGGTTCTGGTGGTGTCGACAGACCCGGCTCATTCGCTGTTCGACGCTCTCGAGCTGCCAAAGTCTTCGGAGGCTCAGCTCGCGGCCGACCGTGTCCTCGTCGAGGTTGGCAGCCTCCGGGGGGACCTGGCCGAAGTTGTAGGCGGGGATGGGCTGGCCGGACTGGGGCCCGCGCCAGGCCTCTACAAAAGGTATTCGAACTAACTCAATTCAAGTCCAGTTGTATCCTTGTTAAGGATTTATAGTCAAAAAAAAACCAAAATCACCGACGGTTTTATCTCCCCCGGGGGATTTTCTTGCCATTTGGGGTAAAAACTGGCAATTTATTGACTTATGAATTTAAGAGTTTTACATAAGCCCTTAGATCAGCAACAACAAGACTTGAGCTCCCTTTTAATGAAGCTAAGGAGCGTCTCATCGATTCAAGGCAAGATCGAAGTGTTGAACGCTCTTTCCGAAGTGAAAGCTTTCTTCTCATCTCCTTCGTTTTCGAAGACTTTTTTAAGCGGTCTTTCGCCGGAGTGCGAATATGTGATCAAAGAGGTCGTTGCAATCGGGCAGGGAAAACGTCTTTTCGGAGAGATCGAGCGCGATGCGACTTATCGACTCCGTCCCCTTCTCGACGATTTGCTTGCCCTCGAAACCTTTTACCGGGATCTCGGAGGGATCGTCGGTTATCAACACTTGGTCTTGACTTTATTGACGACCGATCGACGCTTATCGGAAAAAGAAAAGTTGGTCCCGCCGGAAGGGGAAGATTTAAATGAAGATTCGCCGGAGGTTCGAAAAGCGATTATCGAGGGGATCAAGAATCAAGGGGTGATGGGGGAGCTTTATCCCTTAGGGGGAGCTGCGGATCGTCTTCAAGTTAAAGGGGAAAAAACGGCTGAGGGACTTCCCGCCGCGCGCCTTATCTTCTTGGGAAAACCCCTTTTGGAGGGGGTCATCGCCGATTTGCAAGCGCGCGAGTACCTTCATTACAAACTGTTCGGCGCTCAAGTGATCACACCTATCGGGATAATGACGTCGCATGCCAATAAAAATCACGACCATATTCGCTCGATTTGTAGCCGGAATAAACGGTTCGGTCGTCCCGAATCGGCTTTTAGGTTTTTTAAGCAGCCCTCGGTCCCCACCTTTACAAGGAAAGGAGAATGGTGTTTGCAACGACCTTTGAAGCTTTTGTTAAAGCCGGGAGGGCATGGCATGGTTTGGAAACTTTTAAAGCAAAACCGTTTGTTTAAGTGGTTCGATTCTTTAGGGGTTACGAAGGTTTTGATCCGGCAGATCAACAACCCGATGGTTGCTATCGATCACGGTTTGCTCGCTTTTTTAGGGATCGGTCATAAAAAAGGGAAGGTGTTCGGGTTTGCTTCCTGTCCCCGATCGGCCGATGCTCAAGAGGGGATGAATGTTGTCAAAGAGAGGGATGGGAAAAGGGTTTTGACGAATATCGAGTATTGTGATTTTAAAAAATGTGGGATTGAAGATAAGTCCGACCGATCCGATGGGAAATATTGCCGTTTTCCTTCCAATACCAATATTCTTTTTGCAGATCTTCAAGCGGCGGAGCGGGCGGTGGAAAAACTTCCGAATCCCGGACTACTGGTCAATTTCCGACGGGGGCATCACTACCATGCTCGAGAAGAAACGGAAGAGATTGCCCGCCTTGAAACGACGATGCAGAACATTGCCGATGCCTTTGCTGTAGAAAAAGGGACCCCTCTTCCTTCCTACCTGACATTCAACAAGAGGCGAAAAACGATTTCGACGATCAAAAAAATATCGGATGTTAAAGGACGGATGTTGGAGACGCCCGAAGGGTGTTACTACGACTACATGCTGAATGCGGCGGAGCTTCTCAAGGATCACTGTCGGATGACCGTTCCTCCCTTTCCGGATCAAAAAACGTTTGCGGCAAAAGGTCCTTCGTTTCTCTTTAGTTATCATCCCGCTTTAGGTCCTTTGTATCCTGTCATCGGGCAAAAAATTCGTGGGGGAACGCTTTGCAACGGAAGTGAGATCCAACTTGAAATTGCCGATTTAGAACTCGAGAACCTTTATCTCAACGGCAGTCTTCTGATCCGTGCAACCGATCCGATGGGGCATGTCGAGCGGGGAATTCTCAACTACTCCGATCGAACGGGACGTTGTGATTTGAAAAATGTACGGGTCATCAACGGCGGAATCGATTGGGAAGAAGAGCATCTTTTTTGGCAGCATCGAGTCAAAAGAGTTGCCGCATTAAAAATCGTTTTGCACGGACATTCGGAGTTTTTTGCTGAAAATCTAACGCTGGAGGGGGATTTGAATTTGGAGGTTCCCGACGGTAGGCGGATGCGGGCACGGGAAGAGGGGGGCGAAGTGATTTTTGTCACCGAGCCGCTCGATCGAAAAGGTCGGTTTTGGACTTACTTTGTCGATGCCGCAAATCGAATCAATCTTAAAAGGGGTTAGGGAAAGGGGTAGGGGGTCGTTGCTTCATTAACGCTCGGGAGGAGATTTTATGAACGAAGAGATTAGAGAAAAACTCAGAGATATCGATAACCGTCTGATCCATATGTGGAGGTATCTTTGACTTGGAGGTCAAGCAACGGCAAGTCGACCGGCTTAAAAAAAAAATGGAGGAGAAAGACTTTTGGTCCGATCCCGAAGCGGCACGAAAAGTGATGAATCAAGCCCTCCTTCTCAAGGGTTGGACCGAGCCCTATCGGACGATTAAAAGGAATTTCGATACCGCTAAAGAATTTCTTGAAGAAATTGAACAAGGAGAAGATCCGGCGCTCTACCGAGAGCTTCTAAAAGAACTTGAGATCGTTGAAGAGGGACTGAAAAATTTAGAGGTTAAGAAGATGCTCTCCGGCGAACTGGATAATAAGAATTGTTATTTGAGTGTGAATGCCGGAGCCGGGGGAACCGAGTCTTGCGATTGGGCTGCGATGCTCCTTAGAATGTATCGGAAATGGGCTGCCGGGCGGGGTTGGAAAGTTGAGCTGATCGATAAGCTTGACGGAGAGGTTGCGGGGATAAAAAGTGCAACCCTTCAGATAAGCGGAGCTTTTGCTTACGGCTATTGCAGAGGAGAAAAAGGGGTGCACCGCCTCGTTCGTATCTCCCCCTTCGATAGCAATGCCCGTCGCCACACGAGCTTCGTTTCCGTCGATATTTCTCCTTTAATCGACGACGATATTCGGATAGAGATTAAGCCGGAAGAAATCCGTATCGATACCTTTCGCGCTTCCGGAGCGGGAGGACAACATGTCAACACTACCGACTCGGCCGTTCGAATAACGCATATCCCTACGGGGATCGTCGTCTCTTGTCAAGGAGAGCGGAGTCAGTTGCAGAATAAGGAAACCTGTTTTAAAATACTTCACTCAAAGCTCTATGAGCAAGAGATTTTGGAGCGTGAAGAAGCTCTCAAAAAAATGGGGGATCAGAAGAAAGAGATCGCCTGGGGATCGCAAATCCGCAATTACATTTTTCATCCCTATACCCTTGTCAAAGATACCCGAACAAAGTATGAAGAGGGGAATATCCGGGAGGTGATGGACGGAGCGCTCGACGGGTTTGTCACCGCCTATCTCAAGGAATTTGGTTAAGGTATATGAACATTACCGAAGAAAAGGATTACGACATCCGTTATTCCGATCGAGAAGATTACCCTTTTTTACATCAATGGCTAGGGGAATGTCGCAAGTGGTATCCGGTCTCTTCCGATAAAGATGTCGAAGCAATGGCAAAAAATTGGATCGGTTTTTATCGCTACGGCGCCAGTCTGACCGCCGTCTATAAAAATCAACCCGTAGGGATTGCAACCCTTTTTCTGATGCCTTACCGGAAGGTTATGCATCACTCTCTGGTCTACCTGATCGTTGCCCCCCGACATGTGAAAAAGGGTGTGGGAACGTCTTTGATGAAAAATATCGACCACCTCGGAAAAAATTATTTCCGTTTCGAATGGATCAATATCGAGATTTTTGAGGGATGTCCGGCGATTTCTCTGATAGAAAAGGCGGGGTATGAACGGGTTTTCAAACAAGAAAAGTTCGTTAAAGAACAACAGGGATACCTTGCCCGCCACATCTATCAAATCAATTTTAGCAAGGACCGAGATGGCAAATAAAAAACCTCTAGTAACTTTTCGACCAACGGTTCCCGAGGATCTTGAATTTTATAAACAATGGCTTCAACAACCGGGAGTTCTTGAAGGGTTTCCGATGTCGGATAAAAAAGAAATCGATGACGCCGTCCGCTTTTGGAATCAATATCTTGCTAAAGGAGCTTCGATCACCGTGCTCTATAAGAAGAAACCTGTGGGAGCGGTCAATCTTTATGTGCAAGAGGTTGAAAAACTCAAGCACCAGGCCCTATTTGTGGTGCTGGTCGACGAGAAATACCGGCGAAAAGGGATCGGAACCCTGCTGATAAAAGAGTTGCAAAAGCTTGCGAAAAACAGGTTCGGAATCGAGATTCTCCATCTGGAAGTTTACGATAAAAACCCTGCCGTTCGTCTGTATGAAAGGATGGGCTTTAAAAAGTATGCACATCATCCGAATTACCTTAAAGATATGAATGGGAACTATTTCGGGAAATTTTTGATGCAAATGGAGCTGTAATAAAGAGTAGTGGCAGGTCATAGTAAATGGGCAAATATTAAGCATAAGAAAGAACGCGCCGATGCGAAAAAGGGGAAAATCTTTTCCCGTATTGCTAAAGAGATCATCTCGGCCGTCAAGCAAGGGGGACCCGATCCGAAAAGCAATACGAAGCTCCGTTTTGCTCTTCAAAAAGCCAAAGGGGCAAATGTTCCCGCCGATATGATCGATCGCAACATAAAAAAAGGGGCGAGTACCGATCAATCGGACTTTACCGAGCTGACCTATGAGCTTTACGGTCACGGCGCCGTCGGAATCATTGTCGATGCGATGACCGATAACAAAAACCGAACGGCATCGGCTATACGGATTGCAACGAATAAAAAAGGGGGATCGATCGCCTCTCCCGGTTCGGTTGCCTTTAACTTCGAGCGGAAGGGGGCTATTCGAATCGGAAAAGATCAAGGGGAGGAAGAGGCTCTTTTTATGCAAGCCGTCGATGGAGGAGCGGATGATTTCGGTTTGACGGTCGAAGGTTTTATTGCGCTGACCCCGCCGGAACTTTTGTATGAAGTCAAGGACAAACTCGAAGCTG
>JBCDES010000130.1:0-1139 GCA_039179295.1 Chlamydiota bacterium | reverse complement strand
CTGGAAAGTTGTATTTTTGTGCAGAAAGGATCGAAGCGTCGATTTCGACGTGTTTTTTGTAGAGGCATATGTTGCGTCCAGGGAAATTTAAAGAAATTCTTCTGATTCCTTTGGCTGTGGATTGGAGATGGTCACAAAAATCTGCGTGAGCGTCTTTGGAAGAAGGTTCGAAAAGGTTTCTGAAAACGCAGCAGGGAACGACGACAAAGGATCTTCTTTGTTTCACGGCAGTTTCGACAATGGCTGAAGTTGCGCCGTCTGCGTGCAATCCGATCAAAATCCCTTTCTCGGGATTGACCTCCGGGAACGTTCCCCGTAGTACTCGGACCATTCCGTCAATGGACTGAGAACGTCCCTCCAGAGCCCTTTCTCTCCATTTTTTCGGCAGTTTCGGTGCCACTCGTTTTTTCAACGTTTCCTGAACCAATTCCACGCTCACATCTCTCTCGTCAACTAAAACACAGGGAATTTGGTGGCAATGTGATAACCTCGCGCAAAGCTCGCCGGCTCCTCCGCAGACATCAACGACGCCTTCGAGACGCAATCGATCGATTCCGAACTAGTCCAACAACCATCGAATCAACACCGAGCACCGGTTGTTGTTGCGAGAACCGTGTCGCTGCTTCCCCGCAGCCTTGCGCCTCTCTTGATATCTCATCCTCTCTGTTAGAGGTTATCTCTTCGTCCGGTTTATGGAACATAAAGGGTTTTCATTGTTCATCTGAATCCGAGACAAGGAGGGAACACTGGAAACTACGTATAAGTAGAGTGAAGTAGAGGTTGTTCTCAGGATGAGGGTATGAGGAGGAGTAATCCTCATCCCCTCGTTGAATTTTCTCTGTCTCCTCTTTCTCCTATATCTTATAAAGCTTGTTTCATCACAGTTCCCGTAGGAACATTCGTTTTTGTTTCTCCTCTCCTAGCGGAAGGAAGGCCACAATGATGAATGGCCTATCATCGGACGTCTTGGTTCGCGTGGTGGAGTGTTTGGCTCCTCGCGACGCGTGCTGTGCGATGTCGTTCTCGAAAGGTGTTCGAGACTCATGCCTCGAGTCTCGGTACTTTTTTCGAGTCATGCATAAAAGATTAGCCGTTGCTGCTCTGTTGCAAGCCGTTCATTGTAGAAATTTGTCGCTTCG
>JBCDES010000053.1:0-8313 GCA_039179295.1 Chlamydiota bacterium | reverse complement strand
TTTTTTTATCAACCTAAACCCTTGCATTAAGAAGGTTGACTATTTGAAAGTTGCAACCCGGCATAAAAAGGTTCGTAGTCGTCTCGCCGGAGCCGGTGTATTCTACCCATTCTACACGAATCTCCAACTCGGTGGTCGTCGTTTCCTCCGACAGGTCTATATAACCTACGGAATGCGTGTTGTTCCCGGCAAAAAAGCTGGCATCGTTTCCCAGGGATATGCCTCCCGCGTAAGCCGTCGGGATAAATTCGCCTCGCGTAACGTTATACCATCGGTATTTAAGCGTGTTTCTAGCATTTCCGGTAAGCCTTTTCACAACACATATTCCGGCGTTAAGCGTATAAAGAAACCCTCCCGCAACGGTTACGGTTTTATAATACTCATCGGTTCCCTGACCTCTTTGATACATGTCTCCATTACTTGTTAAAAATTCATTCATATAGGCGGGGTCACCCGCTGCCAAAAAGTTTGAGCTGTAAGAAGGTTCGTTAGCCATAACTCCTTGGCAAATGTTTTGCGTTAACCACGGCCTTGCGGGAATGGTTGAAACTTTCGGTATGTCTCTAACTGTTTCTGACATAAAATTCTCCTTTAGTTAATTGTTATTGAAAGCTTGGTGCCTTGTAACTGATAGGTCGTTACCCCTTGCGGTATAAATTGTGTTTGCTCGCATTTTAGTCCTATAGTGATGTTTTGCTCCAAGTCGTCTATCTGCGCTTCTGCGGAGCTCTGCCCGAATATAACTTCTCCCGTGCCGTCGGTGTGGTGTAAAACTCCGGCCGCGCCTATCGCTTCATCAGGGGAAATTTTATGCCATCTAAACAGCAGCGCCGCCCTGTCTATCGTTCCTTCGGTTTCAAATTGAATGCAAACGTCTCCCTTAAGAGTATAGCTATATCCTGCGGTAAGCGATATAAATGAAAAATCATCGGTAGTCTGTAATTTGGAAACCAGCGTCGTATTTGTTTGTATCGTATTAAAATATGCAAGCTGTCCCGCTTGAAAACCATAGGTGCCGTTGCTTGTTCGCCATGCGTCAAAGTAAACCCGTTTCTTGTTTTTAACGTTATCTATTCTTGCCAATGCGCCGGTTTCATCTTCACCGAACAGGTATGGCGCCGTATCTTTTATCGTCGCATTATTTATGCCTGTTAATTGTGTCGTTTCTTTAGGGATGTCTGCGCTCATGGTTATTCCTTTTTATAGTTTTCTGAAACTTGATCATGCTTTCTTAGTATTTCATTATACTCCGATATATTACGTTTATCCGAAAGTTTTTCAATAGTATTTTGATTTTTAAGATACCTGCCTAACCTTAATACTCTACTTATCGGCGAGGCTTGCCCTGCAATAATTTCTCTTAGCAATTCAGAGGTTGCTTTACCTGTAGGAGGGCTTTTGATATCGGGCTGTAGATCGGTCAGAATTCTATTAAGGTCTGCCATTTCTTCAAATACCATCATCTTTTCATCGTCAACAAGGTGTCCCAGTCTTTTCTCGGGGTCGGTTCCTCTCCCTCCTTTTAGGTTTTTAAAAGAACGTAATGTTATATTTAACGATTTCGGGTCCAATACCTCGGCAATAACGGAATTTTGTGCTTCTACGCTTAACTGGTCAAATACCTTTCGCGCTGCAAACCCTTCTTTTTGGAAAAAACTTATGCCCGCATCTTTGCCTAGCTCCACGTCATCGGTAAATTTTTGTAACGTATGCGTTAAAAACGGCGCAACTTCTTTTTTATAATATCTTGAAGCCTTCCGATACGCTTTTATGTTTTCCATTTTTTTCATAAACTTTTCTATCGTTTCCAAGTCGTTTGTAAGACCGTTAATAATGTCGCTGTTTTTACCTTCTCGGTTCGATTGCTTATAATTTTTAATTTCTTTTAATAACTTTGAACGATAAAAGTGAAGGTCCATAAAGCCGGGCATTTTCATGTTTTCGTAAACTTTCCGATAATCTTCAGGATTTGATTTGAAGTATTTTTCTTCCTTCACTAATTTTAAAAAATTAGCTTCAATTTCACTGTTGTTTATATTTTTTCTTCCGGGTTTTTTTTCCATAAGCGCCGGCTTCCCGGGATAAAGACCTACAAATAACTCTTTCGCATCTTCATACGGTATGACTACATCTTTAGGGGATTCTAAAAACGCTTTTCTATAAAGCTTTTCTGCTTCTTCTTTTTTCTTTTTCGTTAATATCAACACCTCTTCGGCAACCTTTCTAGGCTTTTTAATATAAGTCTCCCCTAATATGTTAGAAACATTTTTAAGGTCTCGTTCCATTCTGGTCGCGGCTTTTATAAAAACTTCGGGGTGTGTGGTTGCCGCTTTTTTTACCTGTTCAATCATATGCGGGTTATTGTCTACCAATGGCAAGATTACGTCCCTATCTCCCGGGAAATATTTTAGCAACCTATCGGTTTTTTCTTTTGAATTGTATGATGTGGAAGTGGTGTCTCCAAACCAATCTGAAAACCTTTTATCGTCTTTATCGGTCTTCATTTTTTCCGGTAGAAATTTAGTCGAATCGCTGCCGCCGCGCGTAACGTCAATGGTCTCGGGAATTTTTTTATTCGGTCTGTCTATAACGTTAAAAAACCTTTTTTTCACCTTTTCTTTATTCATGTATTCCGTTTTAGGCAATACCTTTATTTTTTCCGATTCATCTATATATTTATACAGCCTTTTCCTTTCTACACTTTCCCTTAGGTGTTTATAGGGGTTTGATTCCGCTATCAGTTTTGCCCCTTTTTTTACGCCCGACACCCCTCCTAAAAACGCGTAACCGAATCCCTTAGCAAGCTTGCCTACTCCTGCAAGTCCTAATGATGACGCTACTCCGCCGGCAGCTCCTTTCACAGGTTTATCGGGGTTGTCCAACGCTCCGTAAGCAGCACCTGCTCCTGCTATGTTTGCCACTTTTTTCAACTTGCCTGCTCCCTTCATCTTCCCCGCAAGCGGTAACGGTATTGCCGCGTCTGCAAACATTTCACCGGCTTTAAACGAGCCGGAATCGATGTTAATACCCGCATCTTTAGCTCTATGCGCCAAGTTTTCGGAAAGCCTGTCCAGTTTTTTCCTTTCCTCGCTCTTACCCTTGCGAAACCAGTTTCCGGGATGCGTCTTATCCGCCCACTTTGCAACGTTTCCGGCAAGCTTTACCGGCGCGCCGAACAACCCCCCCACAAAGTCCGCAGCTCCTTGGCTACCCTTTTCTTTATATTTCGGAAGCTCTTCGTCAAATAGAACGTTTTCCTCTTCAAGCGCTAAAACCTTTTTCTCATCCTCTAATTCTTGCAACAGCTTTTCCTTCAACTCGGGGCTATCTTCAAAGTATGATTTTATCGTCTTCGGTGAACGGAAAACCCAATTGGGAAAGTTACGGGCAACGCCGTCATCGGTTACGACCTTTCTAAAGTACTTGCCGTATTCCCCTTGCGTTTTCAGATAGTTTTGTTTTAGTAAATCGTATTCTTCATTAGCCTCGCTTGGTGAATCTATTGCCGGCGTTTCGGCTAATACGGATTCTTCCAAATCGTCAGACGTTGATTCTCGGTCGTCAACCGTTAGGTCTTTTTTTTTTTCGCTTGCTACGCTTTCACCGCGCGCTTCCCGATACAACCTATAAACATCTTCCTTGTCTACACCGTATTTATCGGCGGTTTTATCTAAAACGTCTTTAATATGCCCTTTAAAAAACTTCTTAAATGCTTTTAACGATGAGTTGGCGCCCTTTACTTGCATCTTATTTTCTAGGTATTCGGTCATCGCTTTTTGGTTTGATGCGTCGGTTATCTGTGCAAGCTCTTGCGCTATTGTTACCCTTAGATAGTTCGCGCTTTCTTTATCCATTTTAGCTTCGGTTCCCGGCGTGTACCTTCCCAAAAAATTTTCTACACCTAATGAACCCGCGGTTGCTTTTATATACTTGTCACCGTTTTTCGCTGCACGTACGATTTTACCTATATCGCTTTTTAACGCCCTCTCACGGCTTTCTTCAGCCCGTTCCCTCTCTATGCCAAGCTTTATGTCTTCACGCTCGTCGGAATGATCAAAACCTCTTTGCTGCATCTTTTCCGCATGCTCGCGTTCCTCTTGCTTAAGTGCGCGGTCATATTCTCTTTTTGCCTTTTCTCTTTCTTCATAGGTTTGCGCTTGCTTTAGTTGCTCTTCCAATAACTGCAACCTTAAGGAGTGCTCTTTTCCGTCTTTCTTTTTTTGTTCCTCCGCATTCCATAGCGATAAAAATTGATCTAATGCCGCGTTAACGGCTCTTCCGCTAATTTTCATTTCTTACCCTTCATGACTATATCTTTTAATCCCCTATGCCAATGCCCGTGCTTTTCGGCGTTTAACGCTCCCTGTAAAAACATATGCTTGAAAAGCGTTGCGTAGTGGTCGGGATGATGCCCCGTGTGCTCTACCATCTTGGGATATAACAGCTGTGCAAGTATCGTGTTTTCGTTTTTTAAGTCTTTCACAAGCTTTTCTAAAAGCGGCCCGTAAAAAACCTTTTTTATTTTCCTTTCAAGGTCTTCGGGCGTCACGGTTTCCAGTAAGTGACGCATTACCTTTTTTGAGAGCTTTTTGTTTTCCGATATGTTCGGCTCGTCTTCTTCATAAATCCCTAACGCTTCGGGATGGTGCAATATGGCGTTTGTCTCTGCAAGATGCATAACGTCTTCATCTATAAGATCTTTATCCTCTTCCGATATTTTGTTATCATAGTTGTGTTCAAACAGCGGTAGCCTTTCATGATGGCCGTCCAAGCCGTGCGCGGCATGCATCACCGCGGGCTTTGCGGGTCTTAACGTATCATGGCTTTCAAGATGACGCATTGCCATATCGTTATGGGCGCCGTGGCCAGGGTTTAACCTTTCATGCCCTTCTAAAATGTTTTTTAAGTAGTTTTTCATATGACCCCCGCAGCCTTTACAGCTACGTGCGCAACGGTTGCAAATACTTTAAACCATTCGGTCATGTTATTTTGTTTGTTTTCCAATTCTTTTGCCCGTCTTTCCAGCTCTTTGTCATTACGCTCGTTCGCAAGCTTTTCTATCGCAAGCCTTATCTCCTCTCGCCTTGCCCAGATATCAATCTGCGCTTGCCTAAAACGCTGCGTATCTATCGCTCCCCTTCTATTTGCATCATTGCTTAACAGTAAATAGTTGTTTATCGAATTGCCTAAGTTGACGTTATCGTCCATCAATGATTTCTTTTGCCCGAATTCACTTTGATTTATCCCCAGCATTTCGCTAATCGTCTTCGTGTCGGCGCCCATGTTTTCGCGCCCCGCTTCAAAGATTTTATCGCTTTTTCTTCCAACGGCGTCATTTCTTGCCGTTATTGACGGCACCAAATCGTTTGACCTCATACTCGGTCCCGCTCCCAAGCTCTCCAAAGACCCTTGCCCCGCAGCTCTTATGATGTCCGCTATCTTCTCTTGATCACCGATATTATTCGACAACATCGACTGTATCTTGCCGATTGCATCCAAACGCTCGCTATTCATCTTTTGTTGTCTTTTGGCGTCGTTGATCATATATGAAGAGCTTCCCTGGCCATGCCCCGATATCGCGTAGTTATGGTCCGCTTGATTATACGGCTCCGCAGAGCTGTATTGATACCCCCTCTCGTTTTCCATATTATTAAAAATATCGGTAGCCTCTTGGAAGGTATCCCTTTTTTCATCAAAGGGCTTTAGAAACGGCGCTAATGCAAAGGTGTTTTTTTGCCCCTGCTCCTCAACTTCTCCGATCCCTCGGTCTATCCCTGCCGTTGCAACGTCAAAAGGAGTCGGCTGTTTTACCCCCGTATTGACGGCGTCTGCATAGGCGTCTTGAGAAATAGGTGAGCCTTTCGTTCCCAAGCTTTCTGCAAACTTTGCATCATCCAGGCTATCTTGCTCGGGTATTCCCGTTAATAATTCGGCGCTCTCTTTTCTCCTTTCTTGTAATTTCTTAGCCCCTTCGGGTAGCTCTTTTTGAGTGTCATACATCGAAAGTCTTTCATAAACAGAATTGTAGACGCCATACGGCGCAATATAATTCCCGTCTATGCCGTACTTTTGCTTCATGAAGTCGGAAACCTGTTCGGGGTCTTTTTGTATTTTTTCTAACGCTTCGATGTAGGTTATCCCGTGGGTCCTTGCTATAAACGCCGCTTCATCTGAAAGGTCCTTAATATGCTGCTCTTTTTCCGCTTTTTCCGCTTGGATTTCCGCTTCTCTTTTCGCCGCATCTTCCAATAGCTTCTCATCTTTCTTCGCTTTTACATCTGCTTCGGTCTTTTGTTGCGCTTGTTTCCCTTCAGGGTAGTTTGGGTTGCTTTTAAGGCTTTTGTCGTAGAATTGTTTGACGTCTCCGCTATACTTGTGTACCGGTGACTCGACAATAGGTTTATTTTTATGATAGATAACGAATCGGTTACCTTTTTTAGTGCTAGCTACAATCGCTTTAAAATCGTTGTTTTCTCCGAAATAAAAGTAATCGCCCGGTTCACACTTTTCCGCATTAATGTTTTTTGCGCTCCCCTCTAATAGCTTAGGAGGTAGCGGTTGATTCGTCGTTTCTTCAAAAATCGAGTCCCACATCGCTATATATTACCTCCTCTTTTTACGCCTAGGTGCTAAGGCAGCGCCAAGCACACCTGCGCCCAATGCTACGCCTGCACCTACCTTTAAACCCGTTGCCCAGTCAAATTGTTGAGGTTCCTCAGGCTGTACGGGGTCATAATTGTTGTTGATAGGGTTTACATATTGCGGTGCGGGTCTGTCAAATGCATGACGACGTAAATTGCCGTCAATGTCATAGTCAAGCGGGTTTCTTTCGGGCTTTTGTTCCGGTTGACTCCCGCCACCGTCACTACTACTGCTACCCTCGCTAAAACTTCTTGACCTGCCGTCGGCGCCTACGGCTATTTTTAACGAATCCTCCGCTTCAACGGGTTGTTGTTCCCTATTAGGCTGCGCCTCAAACTGCGCTACCATGTCTTGTTGAGAAACCCCTTGCCCGTCATCGGCTACCATGCTGAAGAATCCCGTATGGTCGGGCGCTTTAAATGCCGTTTGTCTACTAGGGGCCACAGGTGCCGCTACTTGATCCCGTTGCCGTGATCCTTGGATGGCTCTTAAGTCAGGCTTATCTTCGTCTTGGATGTCCAGCTTGTTTTTTATCGTCATCCGCACGTCACGGTCCAACCTATTGCCGTAGTAGTCCAACGCATCCCTAGGGCTTAAGCCTTTCCCTTTAGGGTCGTATTGATAGTTGGCCAACCCCGTTTCAGGGTCTACGGTAGCGTTTCTATTTCCCGAGCTATACGGGTTATTTTTCTCTGAAACGACATCACCGTATCGATGGGCTTCTTGCGCATTCATTAACGCCGGCCGTTGTCGTCTATTTCTTGTTAACCACGGCATTCTGTCCGCAATGGATTGTGCAATTGAATACTGTTGCTGCTGCATCGTATCGACATATCCCAGAAACTTTCGGATTTCATAGTTGTTATAATCGGCTATTATAGATTCTAAAGCGTCGATTGTCCAAATATTAAATAACATTCCCTTGAGCTTAGGGCTTGAAAAAAATACCTCCCCAAGCACGCTATCCTCAGAATTTAAAACCGAATTAAGAGCAAAATTTCTATCATTGTTTTCTTGTTTAGCGGTTTCATAAATGGTTAAAGGTATTAAATAAGATTTATTCGTCTCAAGTTCCCAAAGACCTTGTAAGGCAACGGCGGGAATCGATTCCGATTCTTTTATAAGCTCTTTAATTAAATCGGATACCATTTTAACGTTTTCTTTGCTTATAGGAAAAACCGACGCATTTAGCTCGATATATCTTAACTGTTCAACCCTTACCTGTTGCACTATAGTTAGCAGTCTAAGCGATTCTCTGCTATTTCTTATGGCGTGATAGGAAAATACAGCCTTCTCAACAAAAACTAACGCATCCTCAAAAAGCTTTGACTTAAAAACCGCTTTCGGCGTTTCACCGACAGCTCTAAACCATCGGTATTTGGGGTCCTCACGGTTGTCCTGCGCCGTTTCCAACAAGCTTGCATGCCTAAACCCGTAAGCCACAATGTCAAAGCTCGTTTCCAAAGCTAGCGCAAACCTCGTTCTTTGCGTATTGTTTAACGGCTCTTCTATAGAGTCGTGTTTTTTGAAAAACAAATTAATAAACATTTCAAAAAAACCAACATAAAAAATATACATAAAATCTTATTTTTTTTTGTTTATTTATGTATTATTATTTAATGTTTTTAAAAAAAATGTAAAACTATAAGAGAGAAAAAAAACATTATTTAT
>JBCDES010000031.1:0-13478 GCA_039179295.1 Chlamydiota bacterium | reverse complement strand
CTTTGTTTGTAAAGATCTAAAGGATGCCCGTCACGAAATGCAACTTTAACCCATCGATTACCATGAAAATAAACCGCTACATCGGGGGGATATTACTCGTAGCCGGAACTACAATCGGTGCAGGGATGTTAGCCCTTCCCGTTCTAACCTCTTTTGTCGGTTTCTTTCCGTCGGTCGCCATCTTTTTCTTCTGTTGGCTTGTGATGCTTGTAGCGGCATTTTTCTTTCTCGATCTGAATCTCGCTATGGAAGGAAAGCCCAATTTAATCTCTATGGTCGATAAGACGCTAGGTAGTTGGGGTAAGGGGTTTAGCTGGGTTGTTTATCTTTTTCTCCTCTACTCGCTCACAGCGGCTTACATCTCTGCAAGCGGACCTCTATTTGTTTCTGCCGTCAAAGCGATGACCGGTTATACCTTGCCGAGTTGGCTATCTCCTTTTTCACTTCCCATCATGTTCGGATTGTTCGTCTATTCGGGAACACCGGGTGTCGATCTGATCAACCGCTTATTGATGATCGGGCTAGCCGTTTCCTATTCGATCTTGATCGTTTTTTTACCGGACCATATTCAAGGAACCCTTTTGACCCATATCGATTGGACCCCAACGCTCGTAACGTTGCCGGTGGTCATCACTTCTTTCGGCTATCATATTATTATTCCGAGTTTAACGACTTACATGAATCGTGATCGGAAGGACCTAAGGCGCACTTTGATCATCGGGAGTCTGCTTCCTTTGGTCAGCTACATTTTATGGCAGCTATTGATCTTAGGAGCGATCCCGATTTTTGGACAACATAGCTTGGTCAGTGCGTGGAAAGCCGGAAGTTCGGCAACGATTCCCCTTTCTCATCTCATTCATAACAAATGGGTGGTTATCGGGGCGCACTGGTTCTCTTTTTTCGCAATCGTCACATCGTTTTTAGGAGTCACCTTAAGTTTATCCGACTTTTTAACCGACGGACTCAAGATAAAGAAAAACCGAGCAGGGAGATGGCTTGCCTGTCTGATGACATTTATTCCTCCCGTCGTTTTTGTCCTAACTCATCCGAGAGGATTTTTTGTTGCCCTTGAATATGCCGCCGCCTTTGTTGCGATCTTACTGATTTTTCTTCCGGCACTGATGGCATGGAAACTCAAGAGATCGAAGTTTTATCGATCGAGGTGGGGAAGAGTTCTCTTAAGCTTCGTGATCCTGTTTGCCGTATTTATCGTCGTTGTCGACATCCTCGATCAATGGGGAGCCTTTAAGCCGCTCCTCGGAGGCTATATGCGATGAACCCGGCGGAAATGAAATTTAAGTTAGATTCGGAGTTTCGGCCGCAAGGAGACCAACCCGCAGCCATTGACCGCTTAACCGAAGGGGTTGAGAGGGGAAAGAGAGCTCAGGTTCTCCTCGGAATTACCGGCTCCGGTAAGACATTTACAATGGCGCATGTCATTCAAAACGTTCAGAAACCGACCCTTATTCTTGCACACAATAAAACTTTGGCAGCTCAACTCTATCAAGAGTTTAAAACCTTATTTCCCGATAACGGGGTAGAGTATTTCGTCTCCTACTATGACTATTATCAACCCGAAGCCTATGTTGCAAGGACCGATACTTATATCGAAAAAGATCTTTCGATTAATGACCGTATTGAAAAATTAAGGTTGCGAGCCACCTGTTCCCTTTTAGAACGTCGCGATGTGATCATCGTCTCTTCCGTTTCCTGTATTTACGGGTTGGGAATGCCCGAACACTTTCGAGACATGAGGCTCGCGTTAGAGGTCGGAAAATCGTACGAAAGGGATGCCGTATTGCTTCATCTTATAGAGCTCCAATATTCTCGAAATGACTTCGAACTTTCTCGCGCTCATTTTCGTGTCCGCGGAGATATTTTAGAGATCATCCCGGCTTATGAAGATGATGTGGGTTATCGGATCGAATTCTTCGGCGACGAGCTGGAAAGAATCGGTGAAATCGATCCCCTTACGGGAAAAGTGAGGCGGAGGATGAAGCGTCTGTCGATCTATCCGGGATCTCACCATGTGACTCCGGAAGAGGCTCGTATCGGTGCGATGGAAACGATTAAAGAAGAGCTCAAAGAAAGAGCCGACTATTTTGCGAGTCAAAACCTCTTAGTGGAACGGCAACGTATCGAGCAAAGAACGGAGTACGACCTCGAGATGATCAAAGAGATCGGCTACTGTAAAGGGGTCGAAAACTACTCCCGTCACTTCGGAGGGCGAAGTCCGGGAAAGCCTCCGGCCTGCTTACTGGATTACTTCCCGAATGATTTTTTGATTTTTGTCGACGAGTCTCATCAGACCCTGCCACAGATCCGTGCAATGCACAATGGCGATCGAGCTCGAAAAAAATCTTTGGTCGATTTCGGTTTTCGTCTCCCTTCAGCCTATGATAATCGCCCTTTAAAATTTGAGGAGTTTTATAGTCATATTCACCAAGTCATCTATGTTTCGGCCACACCGAGTCGTTGGGAAGTCTCCGAAGCTGGAGGGGATGTCGTTCGACAAATTATTCGTCCCACGGGACTTTTAGATCCGACCATCGAAGTCAGACCGGCTGCCGATCAGGTCGATGATTCCCTTGATGAGATTCGACTGGAAACGGAAAAAGGGGGGAGGGTTCTTGTAACGACGCTTACCAAAAAACTATCGGAAGACTTGTCGAAATATCTTAATGAAATCGGGGTGAAGGCAAAGTATCTCCATTCCGATATCGACACCTTAGACAGGGTTGAGATCATCAAAGATCTCAGAAGAGGCGTATTCGATGTGTTGGTCGGGATTAATCTGTTGAGAGAGGGGCTGGATATCCCGGAAGTCTCTCTCGTCACGATTCTCGACGCCGACAAGGAAGGGTTTTTAAGAAGTGAGACCGCTCTTGTTCAGACTTGCGGACGTGCCGCACGCAACAGTGCGGGGCGGGTGATTATGTATGCCGATAAAAAAACCGAGTCGATTACCGAGACGATAAAAGTGACGAGCGATCGGCGGAAGATGCAGCAAGAGCATAATCGTAAACACGGCATTGTTCCGGAGACGATCAAAAAAGGATTATCCGACGATTTAGCGGAGACCTTCCCCGAACATCGTGCTGCCGAGAGAGGTGGAGAAGAAACCTTCTCGGATCCCAAAGAGATTAAACAGCGGATGGATGCGTGTTACAAAGAGATGAAGCTTGCAGCAAAGGAGCTTAGATTTGAAGATGCGGCGCGATTGCGCGATCTTGTGAAACATTATCAAAATCTTCAACTTTTAGAAGATCATCCCTTATGAAAAGCCGAAACGGCTCGTTTGAATGGGAGATCGATTTTTTTAAGAGAGAGCGACTTAAACCCTATAAAAAGCTTGAAAAAAACGGGTGAGGGTAGGAGAGTCGAAGGATGTGGCAAACAGGTGATCATGGAAACGAAACCGTCGGGTTACAAAAAGGTAAAGTCCTGTAGGGTGAGTCGGGATGAAGCGATGATCGCCGTTCTCAATCTTGGAGATCAAAAGTTAACCGGGCTCTTTCCTAAAGTAGGACGAGATCATGAGGTGATGTCGGGACCGATTGAACTTGTCTGGTCTTCTAAAAGCGGTTTACTTCAGTTAGCGCATTCTTACGATCCCCATCAAATGTATGGCGAAAATTATGGGTACCGCTCCGGGTTGAACCGGTCGATGGTCACTCATTTGACCGATAAAGTTGCCTCTTTGGAGAGGCTTGTCGGACTCGGCTACGGCGATACCGTCTTAGATATCGGGAGCAATGACGGGACGACACTCAAAGCCTACTCTATACGAGGGATCGATAAGATAGGAATCGATCCCGCCGCGAAAAAATTTGCTCGTTTTTATCGAGAGGACATGAAACCGGTTGCAGATTTTTTCTCCGAGGAAAATTATAGAAAGGTTAGCAAAAAAAACGCAAAGGTCGTCACCTCTATCGCGATGTTTTACGACTTAGAAGACCCGATTCAATGTGCACGAGAGATTGCTCGGATCTTGACGGATGACGGCGTTTGGCATTTGGAGCAAAGTTATATGCCGACGATGCTGAGGCTAAACTCATATGACACCGTTTGTCATGAACACATCGCATACTATTCATTGAGAGTGATGGAAAAAATCATGGATGCTGCGGGATTGAAGATTATCGATGTTTCCATGAACGCTATCAATGGGGGTAGCTTTGCATTGACCTGCGTCAAACGACGCTGCATCAAGTATCCCGTAAACCGGGCGGTGATTCAGTGGCTTTTAATGCAAGAGGATCGGATCGGCTTACACACCCTAAAGCCTTTTCGTGAGTTTGAGCGGCGGGTTTTTAAGCATCGTGAACGGCTCCTCGATCTTGTGAAAAGACTTGTTGCCGACGGGAAAAAAGTTTTAGGCTACGGGGCATCGACTAAAGGAAATGTTATGCTCCAGTTTTGCGGTTTTACCCCGGCCCATATTGCCGCGATTGCCGAAGTGAATGAAGATAAGTTCGGGTGCATGACTCCCGGCTCGGCAATCCCGATTGTTTCCGAGTCGGAGGCGCTCGCCATGGAGCCCGATTATTTTCTCGTCCTTCCTTGGCACTTTAGAAACGAGGTTTTAAGGAGAGAAAAGAGGTTTCATAGCCGTCGGGGGAGGTTTATTTTCCCCTTTCCCGAGATCGAAATCGTTTGAAGGAAACGGTATGAAAAGAGCGCTTATTACAGGGGTTACGGGACAAGACGGGGCGTATCTGACCGAGTTTTTGTTAGGTAGAGGGTATCGGGTTTTCGGTACGTACCGTCGTTCCAGCACCGCAAACTTTTGGCGGCTTAAGGAGCTGAACATCAAAGATCATCCTCACCTCCGCCTATTAGAATATGATTTAACCGATTTGAGCGCTACTATCAGGATTCTCGAATCGACAAAGCCGGAAGAAGTCTATAATTTAGCAGCCCAAAGTTTTGTCGGCATTTCGTTCGATCAACCTGTAACGACAACAAAAATTACCGGTCTCGGTGTCCTCAACCTTCTCGAGGCAATACGGATAGTCAATCCTAAGATCCGTTTTTATCAAGCCTCGAGTTCGGAAATGTTCGGCAAGGTCCAACAGGTTCCGCAAGTGGAGAGCACCCCCTTTTACCCTCGTAGTCCCTATGGAGTGGCAAAGCTTTACGGTCACTGGATTACCATCAATTATCGTGAGTCTTACGACATCTTTGCATCGAGCGGAATTTTATTTAATCATGAATCCCCCTTACGTGGTATGGAGTTTGTGACGAGAAAAATCACGGCGGGAGTAGCAAAGATCAAAAAAGGGGGTTTAGATGTCATAACCTTGGGGAATTTAGATGCAAAAAGGGACTGGGGCTATGCTAAAGATTATGTGGAAGGGATGTATTTGATGCTTCAAGTCGAAAAACCTTGCTCTTATATCCTTGCAACCAACTCTGCGATGAGTGTCAGAGAGTTCGTAACTCACGCATTTCAAGTTGTCGGTATCGCCATTCGATGGGAAGGAAAAGGAAGGGACGAAACGGCTATCGATCGGTCGACGGGTAGGGTTTTAGTACGAGTCGATCCGCAATATTTTCGTGCGGCAGAGGTCGATCTTTTGATCGGGAACCCTAAAAAAGCGAAAAAAGAGCTCGGTTGGTCGCCCAAAACTTCGACTCCGGAGCTTTGCAACATGATGGTAGAAGCCGATATGGCGCGCTAACGGCTGCGATGTCGCGTTATAAAATATGCCGACCGATTTTTTTATCAAGTCCGATGAAGCGATCGCAAATCGATACCGAAGAGGGACCGATGTTTTCGTTAATCGCAGCAACCGGGGTGACTAAAAAACCGGTGCATCTAACTCGGAATAAAAAATAGGCATCGTTCCGATTCACCCTTCTTTGAGGTGGATGATAAGTAAAGTCGCTTGCTGACTTCCTTAGAATCAGCTCTAGTTTTATAGTGCACGATGTCAGGGGTGGAATAACGTGGTTTTTCAAAAAAATCGATGTCACAATGAACGGACCGGATTAAAAGAGATCGATCCCCGAAACCGAAAAAGAATTTTTTGGTTGGGGGCTCATAAAGTTCTTGTACAGACCGAGCTTGTCAGGCTCCGACGGTTAGGGTTCGAAGTTTTCAACCCTCCATATCTCAGTTCTTGCAAGGACCAGTCTGCCGATTCGGAGTGGGATAATAAACAACCGACAACTTTGCCCGACGATGTTTTTAAACGACTCTCCGGATTTAATTTTTTTTACAATACCATTCCGGCAGCTATCGGGAATTTGTTGAGTCGTTACTTCGATGCCGTCATCGTAACGATTAGTCCCGATTGGTTAGATTCGATCCTTTCCTCTACCTATAAAGGGAAGGTGATCTATCGAACCTACGGGCAGGTATCGACTTTAAGTGAAGCGATCAAAAAAAGAAACCTACTGATAAAAATCTCTTGTCACGAAGACTTTGCATTCCTCCCCCATGCACAAGAAGCGCTGGAGGGGGAGCATCGGTGGTTAAGAGAGCTGGCTCAAGTCACCCCCTACTGTTTAACGGAGGATGTTTTTTCTATCGAAAACAGCTGGAATATCGATGCCGCAAACCGCTTGGAAATCATGCTGACATGTCCGATTATCAACAATCGTTTTTATCGGCATCACTATAAGTTTTTGAAAAAAAATTTTAATGAAAACCATTACGGCTATTATGGAGGGCAACACTCGCGGGTTAAAGATCCTCGAGTTATCGGAACCTTGCCGAGGCAAGTCCTGCTCGAGAGATTTCGGTCGGCTGCAGGCTACCTTTACACCTATAGAGATCCTTACGTCTGTTACCTGCCGCCGATTGAAATGATGGTCATCGGCGGTCCGGTACTGTTTTTAACGGGATCGTTACTCGACAAATTTTTCGACGATCAAGCGCCGGGGAGATGCCGCTCTATTCAAGAGGCTAAAGAGAAGGTTGCAAGACTTCTCGCTAAAGATCGGTCGTTTATCAACGCGATTATTGCGTCTCAAAAGACTGTCGGAAAAAGATATACGCCCGATTATGTTTGGCCCGTTTTCGATCGACATATGACTAAAAGCCTGACGGAAAAGGTCTCTTCGAAATGTTTGATAACCGATCGGATCCGACCTTCTTCCAAGGAAAGGATTTACCTCTTGCACCATTTTCCCAATGCAACAATCCTTTTCAAGGACAAACGGTATATTGCTTTTGACGGAATTGTTCGAGTCATGAGACTGATTGTGCAAGCCTTAAGCGCCCATACCGATGTTGAGATTGTGATTACGGCTTGGTATCGAGAGGCCGAATCGGTGAGCGGTTATTTCAATGATTTTACTAACGGCAATAAAAATCGTATCCGCGTTTTAGTGGTCGATACGACAAACCGGCAACGACAAACCGGGCAATGCTTGCAACGGATCAAGGGTTTTGTGAAAAAATATGCTCCCCATTATTTGTGGCCGATGTTAAGCCGTGTTCAAACCGCCATTTATAGAGCTCAAGAGCTGATGACGAGCTATCGGGATCGGCGTAATAGAGGCGCTTTTTCTCAAGCACTCGATTATGTCGATGCGATCAATAGAGATGTCGGTTGTAAAAAAGTGATCGTCCCCCTCTATTTTTCTTTTCCCGAAGCGCTGGCTATAAACAAAGATCTCTATATGTACCTTCCGGACTACATGCCCCACTTCTTTCATGGCAGCACAGAATTCAAAAGAGAGGAAGGGATACGAACGAAGATCGGAAAGATGGTTGCGAAGAAAGCCAAGGTTGTTTTTTGTCATTCCTATTTTACTAAAAATTACCTTCCCGACTCTCGATTAGAGGTGGATAAAGAAAAGATCCGAGTCTTTTTTCTCCCTCATTTAAATCAATCTTCACAACAAGAGGCGGATCGACCGGCTTTGCCCGCCGGGTTAACCAAGGAAAGGTATATTTTTTACCCGACACAAGCCAGACCGAACAAAAATCTCTCACTACTTCTCAAAGTGTTTGATCGATTGGTCGGTCGAGACCGTCATCTGCAATTGGTCCTCACAACATCATTGTTTTTAGAGAGCAAAGCTTATAGGACCTACCGCTCTTTACCCCCTACGAGCAGAAAAAGAATTCTTTTCAAAGAGAAAATTTCGGATGATCTGTTAGAGGTTTTATATCGCAATGCCGCTCTCCTTTGTTTTACATCTTTAGCGGAGGGGAATTTTCCACCTCAAATTCAAGAAGCCCTATGCTATAAGGTCCCGATCGTCGCTTCCGATCTGCAATTTATTACCGAGCGCATTCCACCCCATTTAGAGGACTCTTTAAGATTATGTCGGCCTAATAATCTGACCGACTTTGTGAACGGCTGTGAAGAGGTATTAAAAAACAGAGGACTAGTGCTACAAAAGCAACAAAAACTCTACGCTCATATTAAACAAGATGAAGCGCGTTTTTCCTCCGATGTGATAAACTTGATTTACAACTGAAGCCGCATTAAGCGGTTAGGGTGAGGAAAAGAGGAATTTAAATGGTTAGAGCATCATATAGTCCGCCCCTTTTTTATCGATCGGCGATATTTTTCGTTTTAGTGGTTTGTGCGGCTCCTACTTTCGCAACCGGTGAAGCTTTTAAGGACTTGGATCGTCCTCTGGTCGTTATCGATGTGGGGTGTAGGTGGGGGATTGCAAACAATTTTATCAAGCATTTGGATAAGTTTTTTTTATACGGGTTTGATCCGGATGAGGAGGAGTGTCATCGGCTTAAAAGGAGATCCCGTTCGGATAGAATACGTTTTATTCCGCAAGCCCTGGGAGATCACGAGGGAAAGGTTCCGTTTTACTTGACGAAAGAGCCGGCATGTTGTTCTATTTATCCCCCCGATCCCGTCCTGACCGAGAGCTGCGTCGGACTTGATTGTGCTAAGCAAGTAAACGAAGGTGAAGTCGAGTTGACAACGTTGGATCTTTGGGCAAAATCGGCAAACGTAGCCCATATCGACCATATAAAGATCGATACGCAAGGCTCGGAACTTTCGGTATTAAAAGGAGCGCAGCGGGTTCTTCGCGAGGTGAGGACCTTGGAAATCGAAGTGGAATTCAATCCGATCTATCGAGACCAGCCGCTCTTCGGAGATGTAGATCGGTTTCTAAGAGAGAGAGGATTTGTCTTATGGAAGTTCGATCATCTATCTCATTACGGTCATCCCGGTGAGAGTGAGATGATCGTTTCCGATGACCGGATTCATTACGGTTGTCGATCTGAAAAGACCGTAAAACATCGAGGGCAAGTATATTGGGCGAACGCACATTATGTACGTCAAGAATTGGCTGATGCCGGAATCACCTCGCCTCAGCAACTTAGGCGCGATATCACCCTCCTCGATGTTTTGGGTCACGTCGATTTAGCAAGTCGGTTAAAGAAAAAGCTAACGGTTTATCACGGACAGTTTTTGCAAGACGGGTTTGTTTATGAAAGATTTTTCAAAAATAAGCGAGAGGGAGTTTTTGTCGATATCGGAGCCAACGGACCGATCATAGACAACAATACCTATTTTTTAGAAACCGAAATGGGATGGCGAGGTCTATGTATCGAACCCAATCCCAAGCTATTTGCTCAGCTTGAAAAAAAGAGAAGCTGTTGTTGTCTGAATCTCGCGGTTACCCCGTTCCAAAGGGGAAAATTAGACTTTATGCAATTTGATAAATTGCACGGATTAAGCGGTCTGGTACAGAGTTACGATGCCGAGAGTCGGGAGCAAATCAAACGGTTGAGTTCTCAATTCAAAGACCGTCCGAAAACGATTTCCGTCAATGCCGTTCCCATCAATGACATACTTGCATCTCAGGGCTTGTTTCATATCGATTTTTTATCTTTAGACATCGAAGGGGGAGAATTGGAAATTCTTAAAGCGATCGATTTTAATCGGTTCTTTATCGATATCGTCTCAGTTGAAAATAACTGGGAGGATCCTTGGTATCATGAAGCAAAAAATAGTACGATTAGAAAATACATGGAGTCGAACGGTTATAGATATATCACAAGGTTAGGTGTCGATGAGGTCTATAAACGACGGGACCGGTACTCCGGAGGTTAGACGGATGGAGCTTTTTCTTTTATCGAAGAAACCTCATTCGATTTAACGGTCGTTTCTATCAAAATAAGGGGCTTTTTTCCTATATTTTTGATTTCGTAACCTTCATTTTCGGCTAGATGGACCCCCTCGTTAGCCTTGAAAAAGGAGGCTGTTCGAGAACTCCTAAACGCTCCCTTGCCGGAAATAAAAAGGCAGTGTTTGCTAAACTCGCCGGAGGGGTTTTCCGAAAAAGTCGCATCGGGCTTGATGACGATCCGTTTTTGCTCCGCAAGATGATCTTTTTCGATCACCTCTTCATATCCCCAGTTAAAAAAGACCTTGCGATGATTCTCGACGACCGCGGTGTGCGTAGCATCCAATTCATCGACAACCTCTTTTACTTCATCCAGATGGTCTTTATTTGCAACTAGAATAGCATCTCGGGTGCTGATAACGACGGTATTGTCCAAACCGATGATCGAGACCAAGCGATTGTCCGAATGGATAAAGCAGTTCGTGCTATGTTTTTCTATAACGTTGCCATAGATCACATTTTTTTTTAGGTTGTTCGATTGAGTTTCTGCGATTGCTCCCCAAGAGCCGAGGTCATTCCATCTGGTGTTAAGGGGCATCGTTACGGCGTTTGATGTTTTTTCCATAACGGCATAGTCGATCGAATCGGTCGGACACTTGGAAAAACTATCGGGATCGAGAACCAAGGTGTTTTCACTGAATGAAGAGCTTCGATAGCTGTTTGCGCAGCTTTTATAGATAGCGGCTGCGAGTTGCTTAAGCTCGGATAAATACGAAGAGGGGCGAAATAAGAACATGCCGCTATTCCAATAATAGTCTCCTTTGGAAATCAACGCTTTTGCCTGACTCGAAGGGGGTTTTTCTATAAAGGTCTTAACGGGATAAGGGGGCGGGGTCGGTCGTTGATCGGCATGGATATATCCATAGCCGGTCTTAGGACCGTTCGGTGTGACGCCGAAGATCACCAATCTCCCCGATTCTGCAGATTGAAGAGATCGCATAAGAGATCGGGACAGCTCTTCTACTTCGGCGATTAAATGATCCGATGGCAGGACGAGCATCAGCGCTTTTTCGTCTAGACGGTCTCTGATGTACCGAGCTGCAATAGCAATAGCGGGCGCCGTATTTCGACCGCAAGGCTCGAGAATGTATGAAACGGGCTTGTCGAAGGCGATCGTTTTAAGTTGTTCTTCGCAGAGGTGGCGATGCAGGATATTGGTCATGACGATTAGGTGTGAGAAGTCTATCACCTCTTTTGTTCTGACAACGGTTTCTTGCAGCAGCGAACGGTTGCCGACGAGCTTAAGAAACTGTTTCGGGAAGCTCTTTCTTGACAAAGGCCAAAGCCTTGTTCCGGAGCCGCCGGCAAGTATGACGGGGATGATTTTTCCATTCATAAGTCATGATTCTCTATCTATTACACTCTCTCGATACCTCTCCAAACCTTCATCTACATCTCCGAAAAACCGTATGCTCCCTTTATCAAGCCACAGGACGTCGGAGCAAATCCGTTTGATGAGCTCGAGGGAATGTGAAGTGAAGACGACGATGCTCGACTCTTCGATCATTTCTTCCATTCTTTTTTTTGCTTTTACCAAAAATGTCTCGTCGCCTACCCCGAAAATTTCATCTAGAAGGAGAATCTCGGGGTTTGAAGACGCTGCGATTCCGAATGCAAGGCGCATTTTCATTCCGGACGAATAGGTTCGAATCGGCATTTCCAAGTAGTCGCCGAGTTCCGTGTAATCTGCAATGTAGTCGGTTTTATTGTTAATCTCTTTTGAAGAGAGCCCTTGGATCAAGCCACGTATTTTAATGATTTCATAACCGGTTGAAGAGTCATCGAATCCGACCATCATATCTAACAGCGGGGTGACGTGTCCTTCAACCGTGATCGATCCGGCCGTAGGTTCGTAGATTTTGGCGATGATCCGTAAAAGAGTCGTTTTTCCCACTCCGTTCTTTCCGATAATCCCAAGGCGCCCCCCATTCTCGATCCGAAGAGAAATGTTGGACAGAGCTTTAACGGTCATCGTTTTATCTTCATTACTTTTAATCATCCCGCCCGTTGCCAAACGGATCAATTCTTTTTTTAGAAGACGTTTTCCCGTTCCGTAAACGGGAAAATCGATGGAAAGATTTTCAAAGATGATTGCGACCATGAATCTTAACCCTTAAACGGATCATTTAAGGTAAAATGTAATCGGTCCATACCGATCGCTTCCTTTTTCACCGTCTACACCCAAAATGCGATTCTGTGGCGACTTTTAGTCAAGAGAAACAGCATTAAAGCAATCCCCGATATCAATACCCCTAAACAATAGATGAAGATGTAGGGAGAGGGACTGTTTCCGAGCAAAGGGATGCGGACAAGTTCGATCATTTGTTGGATAGGGTTTAATCGAATCAGGATTTGAAAGCGCTCCGGTAACATCGAAGGGAGCCACATAATGGGGGTGAGATAAAAAATTAACTGGAGAACGCTTTGCATCAGTTGTTTAATATCTCGATAACGGCTGCCGAGCATCGCGAGAGCCGTTCCGAAAGAGAACCCGATCATCGAGAGGAGCGTTAGACCGATGAGTATCGAGACCGGGCGGACGGGTATTTGATAAAAAATAAGGATCGGAAGAACGGCTAAAAAGTTATGAAAGAAGACGATAAGATTGCGAGACAGTGTTCTCAAAACATACAGGGTGTAGGGGAGTTTTATCTGTTTAATAAAGTGCGCACCTTCCACAAAGGTATCGACAAACTCCATCGTCGTCGTCATCAAGAAGTTCCACAACAAGATGCCGCAAGCGAGATAAGGGAAGTAATCGGCAATAGCGGCTTTGAAGAGGAAGGAATAGACGGTTCCGAGAGAGCAGATCAAAACGACCATAGTTGCCGTAATCCAAAAGGGTCCCAAGGTCGAACGGCGATAGCGTAAGCGGACGTCGTGCCATCCGAGTAGCAGCCACACCTTCCAATTTTTGTAGCTATCGGTAATATCCTCCAGAGATAATTTGAAACGACCGTTCGGCTTCGGTTCTTTTTTAGCCCCGATATTTTCTATCCGTTGCTTCATAAGTGGCAATCCTATGTGCTCAACCTCTTTTTTGGGAATAAAAAAGATTCGGAAGATCGATTTCGGTACATCGTTAGCCGTCGAAAAGAGCGGTTCGCCATTTTCTCCGTCATCTCGTTTTGCAAAAGTTCTGCGGCAATGAGTGGAGATGATGCGAGGAATTTAAACCGAGGAAACACTCAATCCGTCGATTTTTAGCAAACGATTGCGAATCCCTCCGTTTCCTTCTTTATGAACTTATCGGAAGGGCTCAATTTTCTTTGGGTACGTCCCTACGGTCGGTTTCTTCAAAGCGAAATATCTTCCTAGGTATGAGGTAACCCTCAATCGTCGATAGGCGTTGGCTGATG
>JBCDES010000115.1:0-1741 GCA_039179295.1 Chlamydiota bacterium | reverse complement strand
TAAAAAATAATCAAAGGGTTGCACCGGAATATCGTCTTTTACGGGTAGTTCCGGTGCCGCTTTGGAAAACGGCAAGATCGGTTCCTGTAAAAAGATTGTTCGGAACGCTTCAATTTATCATCGATTCGTTTGCAAAAAATGGGTTTTTTTGAGATGGTATCGATTCAAATGGAGAAGTGTAATGGTGATAACTCCGGATGCTTTTCAAAGACGTTTAATAGAATACGGTCTTCTATGGGCCGCTTCGGCACTTCTTTGGAAAAACAGAAAGATCGAATTTATAAACTCTATTACTGCGCAATATGGCGCATTAGCGATCACCCATGTACTATTTTCCGAATTGGCTCGATTAATTACCGATGAAGCCGAAGTAGGTTCGGAGCAGCCTCTTTTTATAGCGGAGCGTCTCGGATTTATCGGATGCGGCATAGCTACGTCGATAGGTGTAACATATCTTTTAAGTAAAAAGGTATCTTGGCTTAAAGCGGATACGCAAGCTTTTACCGAAGTGATAGCAGCCTCTTACTTTGCCGTCGTAGCGGTCGATTTAATCTTTGAAGAACCGGAAATCGATAAAAGCCATAAACCCTATAAGGTGTAGACTTAAGATAAGTCGCCGACAAAAGAGGAAGTGGATGAGCGGTTTCAAGAATCGATCTCCACCTTCCATCCGGATAGAGAAGCAGATCTCGACGGTGACCCATACTCAAGCGAGGAGTATAAGGTAATGTCTCGCGCTATCATTATATCGAAAGCATTGATCTATGAACAAAGAGGATGGGACCATGGAAGCAATCGCGGTTAACGATCGACAATTAATGCATTGTCCCCCTAAATTAATCGTTTTGCCCGGCGATAAGAAAAAGAATGAAAAAAAATCATTTAACCGTAGCTATTCGATTGCAACCTATTCTTGCGTCGTTATCAACTCATTCGGTTTATATCGAGATACGGCATTAAAAGATATTGCAATCGCCAATATCCCTTTAAGGGGGTATATGCTATTTCAATCGTTTAAAAATAAAGAGTATTTAACGGCTCTTTCAAACATCTCGTCCTATGTCGCCATTTTTTCCGATCAGTATCGGCTCTTGTCCATAGCGATAGACCTATTTTGTGAAGCGATTAGGGTCTACGGAGCCTATAGAGCCTACCGCTTCGAAAACAAAAAGATAAAACCTTTATATAAGCGGCTTGATTACACCGTTTTTGAAAATGCATGTAAAAAATTAAACATTACACCGGAAGAAGCAAAAGATCTATCCTATATGAAATTAAATAAAATTAAAAGGAGAGTAGAATTGCGTAGCGCATTGTTTAAGGATAGGCAGCAAAGACTTTTTAGGGGGAGGAGAAAATCGGAATACTGTAGAGCTCAATGGCAAATGAGGATCGACGATTATCACCAAGCATATGAAACGGTGGAAAGGGAAAGGTTCAAACATATGGAACTCCGGTAAGGGAAAAACCTATCGAAACCACCCCGTTAGCTATCGATCTTTAAATGAAAAGTATCCTATTAAAGGGGGATGGAGATCATTTCCCCGAGGCGCTCCAGAGCCGTCATCGGATGGTCACGGAATCGGTTGAGAAAAAATATATCTTGCTAAAAAGCTAGCCGAATGTTAGTATTTTTTCTCCTAACAAGAAATTCCTCTAGTCGAGGCACAGGTATGTATTCCATTCCCCCTAGTTTCGTTCCATCCACCAACGTATCGACGTTAGCCGATTTATCAAGAAG
>JBCDES010000134.1:0-1068 GCA_039179295.1 Chlamydiota bacterium | reverse complement strand
GTCCTGAGTAGCGATCGCCATCATTCACTGCATCGATAAGATCGGTCACAAAGCATCTATATCTAACTTTTCCCGAACTAATTGGCGAAGGCATCGATCAACGGAGCCAGTTTTTCAACCGTTGTGCAACTTGCGGACGGCGCAGCTTGCGCATCGCCTTCGTTTGAATTTGGCGCACTCGCTCCCGAGAGAGGTTGAAGAGATGACTGACTTCTTCAAGAGTATAGGGTTTGCCCGTAGTGAGTCCGTAGCGCAAAGAAATAATATCTTTCTCGCGGGTGGTGAGCACATCTCCCAGAACTGATAGAATTTCTTGACGCATCATGGTTTCACTCATTCGCGCTTCGGGAGATTGAGTGCCGCGATCTTCAAGTAAATCCAGCAGTTCTGTATCTTTTTCTTCACCAAAGCGATGATTGAGAGAAAGAGAGCGTCGGCGAATTTGATATAAATTTTGCAGTTGAGCGAGGGAAATTCCCATGGCTTCCGCTAATTGGGTTTCCGTCGGCGGTTTTTCCAAGTCCTGACGCAATTGCTGTTGAATGGCACGCAGGCGATTGAGTTTTTCGACGATGTGAATCGGTAAGCGAACGGTGCGCCCGTCATTGGCTAGAGTACGAGTAATTCCTTGACGAATCCACCAATAGGCATAGGTAGAAAATTTATAACCTTTTTCCGGGTCAAATTTTTCGGCTGCCCGATTTAAACCTAAAGCTCCCTCTTGAATTAAATCGAGAAAAGGGACACCTCGGTTTAAATATCGTTTTGCAATTGAGACGACTAATCTCAGATTCGATCGCACCATTTTCTGTTTGGCCAGTTCGCTTTGCCGGAAAATGGTTTTCACTTCGCTGAGGGTGGCACTTTGTGATTCGGCTAATTCCATCTCGCGAGGAGGGCGCCCTAAATCGATCGCTAATTTTTCCTTAAGTTTTTGTAGGGCAATTCCCGCTTGGACTTGTCGGGATAAAATCACTTCCTCTTCGGCACTGAGCAGAGGATAGCGAGCCATTTCTTTGAGGAATAGTCCTACGGTATCTTCATTGATTGAGGAGAGGGATTCACTCC
>JBCDES010000091.1:0-3623 GCA_039179295.1 Chlamydiota bacterium | reverse complement strand
ATAAAAGAGCTTAATTTTTTTCTTGCCAATCCGTAAAAATAGAATAAAATGACCGGTTTACTCACGACCGAGGAGATAAGATGGAAAGAAAGATCCTTAAAACGGTAGGCATGACTACCTTTATCTTCTCCCTACTCGTTTTCGCCGGAGGAATAATGGGGTTTGTATTGAAGCAGAGCACTCCTTCCCTCGTTGCGGGGTCTCTTTTCGGTCTTTCCCTCCTTTTTTCAAGTATCAAGACGATGACGTTCCAACGCTCGGGTATTATCATGGCATTTGTTTTAATTTTGACATTAGATCTATTTTTTTCTTATCGCTTTATCACGACTCGAAAGTTCTTTCCGGCAGGAGCGATCCTCCTTTTAACGACTTCTATCATCGTCATCCAAATGTTTCAGCTTCGCAAATTAAAGCATTCGACAAAAAATTAATCGTTGCATTATAATCTCATTCTTTAATCCTCAATAAGGAGAATCGAATGTTTTTCAACCACACATCATCCATTATAATCTCATTCTTTAATCCTCAATAAGGAGAATCGAATGTTTTTCAACCACACATCATCCATTCTAACCGATTATCGAAAAACTCTCTTCGAGCAATCCGAGGAAATTTACGAAACCGATCACGCCTATCAACAAGATGAAAATGAGTCCGACGGACTCAACCCGTTAAATAAAATTTTAATCGTTTCTCTATCGGTGTTCGGACTAGCGACGGCGGCGGTAGCCGGGCACCGTCATTACTATCCGATCAACCAAGCCTTTGAGACGGGAATAGGAATCGTTTCTCTCATTTCCCTAACGGTAGCCGCTATAGTAGAAAGAGCAAAAGAGTTTGAAATGCTAAGATCGGAGGTTCTGGATCTAAAACGGCTCGGACAAGAGTAGAGATATAGCCGGATTGAATGATTCAAAAAAAAGCCATACCTCGAAAACAATCCTTTGAAGAACCTCGATTTACCCCTCTCCCCCATCCTGCGCATAGGCTATTTGTTTAATCCCCTGCATAATTCCGTAACGGACGCCATGCTTTTCAATCTCTTCCATCCCTGCAATCGTCGATCCTCCCGGCGAACAGACTTGGTAACGAAGCTTTTGCGTCGTATTCCCATCCAGCCTAAGAAGATCGACGGCGCCCTCGAAAGTTTTAAGGATAAATTCTTGAGCAAGGTCGGCTTTAATTCCCAGACCGATACCCGCCTCTACCATTCCTTCAATCACCGAGTAGATCAGAGCAGGACTCGAAGCGGTAAGCGCTGTAAAAGCATTCATATACAGCTCATCAATCCAAGCTACCCCTCCCATTCCCTCTAAGATTTCATTCACCTCCTTTTTTTTAGCCGGATCGATATGGGGTTGATCGGCGATTCCGATCACCCCCTTTCGTACTAGAAGGAGGAGACTCGGCATCACCCGAAATAGAATTCCATTGGAAAATTTAGCTCGAAGGACCCTCAAATCAACTCCCCCCAAGATACTGAGTAGTAAGGTATTTTTATCGATCAGTCGATCTAAATCTTCAGCGATGCCCTCCAACTGCTGCGGCTTGACGGCAATAATGATCGCTTCAGAAAAATCGGCAAGCTCCTTTAAAGTATTGCAATGCTTTCCCCCTATCTCGCCGCTAAAAGGGGCTAGCTTTTCATGATTCCGACTAAACAGAGCGATCTCATGATTGTCCTTAATGATGCGAGCCATCGCTTTTCCCATCACTCCTAACCCAATAATCCCTACTTTCATCTCCGACTCCTTGCGTTCAATGATTCATCTTGCTATACCTGGCGCATACTGAAAATTAGGTTTTACCGGTGCTTGAGAAAGGTTTCGAAACCCTCCTCCTTCATCCCCATCTTGTCCATCGGCAAACCCTCAATTTCCGAATCGTAACGGGTATGAATCTTGATATTCTATGAATGACGTTCATGGCAGGTCCTCTTTTCGAAAAGCACTTTTTTTAATCTTTCTATCACTTCTATCCTATTTTTTTCTAGACCGTCAACTCCCGTCCGTGATAAAAGTCCATCCGCTCCCTCTATGCAAAGTGTTTTCTTTTTTCATCTATCCTCCACTTCATTTGCTCCTTTGGACAGGAGCTTTCATCTTCGCACGCATGAAGCAAAGCGATTGGACCCTTCCCCTTTTCGAAGTCTCGGTAAGTCAATGCTTTTCCGTTGCCGTAACTAGAGTTTCTAAAGTTCTAATCGGAAGAGCTCGACCCACTATTTTTCTAAAAAAGGGGGTTTACGGGTTTCACGGACTGGAATGGGACCGCCAATACCACTCCTTTCCTTCAGGACACACGTTAACGGCCTTTACCCTCGCCACCTCTTTTACTTATCTTTTCCCAAAATTTCGCAACCTTTTCTACTCCTTAGCCACTCTACTATCACTTAGCCGTACGGTCCTTTTCGATCATTATTTAAGCGACTTGATCGCCACGGCAGCCGTCGGGATGACGATTGCCGGTTTCGTTCACATTATAACAAGGAGAATTCATGATGAGACAAGCTGACTATTCAATACACCAACTACTCTTGAATCGTTGGTCTCCAAGAGCCATGTCGGGTGAGGCAATAGAAGATAAAGAACTGATGCCCCTTTTCGAAGCTGCGAGATGGGCTCCTTCGTCGCATAATGCCCAACCCTGGCGGTTTTTATTCGGAAAAAGAGAAACAGAGCATTGGAACCCTTTATTTGAACTTCTGATCGAATTCAATCGATCTTGGGTGAAAAATGCCGCCGTTTTAGTTTTGATTATTTCTCATCGGATTTTTGAACATAATGGAAAACCTTCTATTACCTCCAGCTTCGATACCGGTGCCGCATGGCAAAATCTTGCCCTGGAAGGTTCGGCTCGAGGTTTGGTGGTTCACGGAATGCAAGGGTTTGACTATGAAAAAGCTAAAACGGTTTGTAATCTTCCCGACGATTTCCGAGCCGAAGCCATGGTAGCTATCGGAAAACCCGGGAATAAAAAAGATCTTGCTCCCGAGCTGCAAAAAAAGGAATTCCCCTCGAGTCGTAAACCCTTAAGCGAAATTGTAATGAAAGGAAAATACCCGTCATAATAAAAAGCTGAGGAGGACAGGCCCTACTCAGCTTATAAAGACTACTCCTCTTCAGTTAGTCCGCTATTTAGCAACTTTCGTTCGCCGCTTTCTTAGATGCACCCTCTTTTTAGTCGCTTTTTTAGTAGTCGTTTTACTCTTTTTGCATCGGGTTGTCTTTTTCGCAGCTTTTTTCGCTGTTTTTCTACAGCAAGCGGTTTTCTTTACAGCTTTTTTCGCTGTTTTTCTGCAGCAAGCGGTTTTCTTTGCAGCTTTTTTCGCTGTTTTTCTGCAGCAAGCGGTTTTCTTTACAGCTTTTTTCGCTGTTTTTCTGCAGCAAGCGGTTTTCTTTGCAGCTTTTTTCGCTGTCTTACACTTAGTCGTTTTCCTAACGGTTTTTCTCCGTTGAGTGGCTGTCTTTGCAGAAGAAGTGACTGCTTTTCTTCTTCGTGTTTTAGTAAGCATATTTTGTGCTCCTTAGTTAGAATTCTTTGAAAACTCATGGTTCAGAAGCTTGAAGTTATAAATATGCTTCAAAACCTTAATATGTCCTACAAACTTTAATATACAATTT
>JBCDES010000020.1:0-17859 GCA_039179295.1 Chlamydiota bacterium | reverse complement strand
TAAGAATCAGACGGAAGATGCAAAAACGCACCACGGCTTGGATGCGGCATACATGGTACTCTGCGGCCGCCATATTGAGATGGCTCAGGTCTGCATAACCTCGAAAAAATGACCAAAGTCGGCGCTTACGTACTCACTTTACCGATAAAAGGGTCGGGATTAACCGAGGCACCGGTAAGGATGGTCGGATTAATGAATAATAATAGAACTAAATAGAATAATTTAAGATATTGGTTTTGATATTTTGCATGATAACAGCGCTCTTAACCGAACTTTTAAATCTTGCATTCCAAACCCTATAAAATTCATTTGCAACCGACCCGCAAAGAACCGAATCGACCGCCGGTTCGCAAAATTATCGCCGATACGGGTTACATATCGATATCGCTCACTAACTTTAGCGACTAAAAGCCCACACCTTTCCGGAGCTTTCTCAGTCATTTAAAATCGAATCGGTCCGCATCGAGTTTGCGGTCCGTTTCGATACATTGAAATAATAGTTTTTCATAAAAGGCTTTAGCTTCTCTCTTTATAGAGGCAGATAGGCTGCGATAATCTTCAAAAGCTAAAATAATGGTGCAGTAGCTTTTTTCTTTTGAACATCTTTCGCTACGTCAAAATGCGACGTAACCGACCGGCAACAAGCGCCCCAACTCATTTGCCACCCGTTTCATAGGGTGATAAGGTAGTATTAATTTTATCTTCCGCCGGCTCTAATCCTATCTTTTAGCTGAGGGATATTCGGGAGCAATTTTCTTTAAAAATAGGTATATCATTGATTTCGAGAGCCCCATATACCATTTACTTTGTGAATTGATAGACGATACTCTCGTCGTTATCGCCGGGGCTAGTTTCACGGTCAAAAGCCTTGACTATTTTAACATCCCGAAACCCCGTACCATCTAGCAATTCTAATAATGATTGGGGTTCATATATTTTAATTTTATATTCTTCAATCTCAGTTTGAAGCAGTTTGTTTTTATCAATTAATTCATATCTAGCTACGGAAGAGCAAATATCGCCGTCAGCTAAATGTTCATAAAACGACTTTAAAGTTTTGGATAGCTCATCGGGATCGGTTATTAATCCAAAGGATCCGCTTGGAATAAAAATAAGCGAATACAACTTATTATCCGGTATTTCACTTGCTGCAGATTTCCAAATATTTACTTTTAGCCGCATCTGTTCCGCTTTACGTTTTAGGACATCCAGCATCTGCTCGCTTGCATCCGAGCCCTCAATCTTATATCCATCTTTTGCTAGGGGTAATAAAAAGCGACCGGTACCGCACATCGGTTCAAGAATCACGCCGCCGGCTTCATCTGCATAGCTTCTATAAAAAGCAAGAGCATCTTCCGGCGCCGTCGGTTTGCTTATCTCGTACACTTGAGTGCATAGGTCAAGATAAGTCGCTTCTCCACTCATGACGGCTTTCCTCCCATAAAATAAAAACCGGCGGTGTATTGACCCCCTTTGGGTTCGAGTCCTCTACACTTAACCATTGAGTTGCAACAATAATCGTCCTGAAATATAACGAAATCAAGGTTTTTGTTGCTACGGTACTAATGGTTCTCATTTCAAATACCGGATAGTATTAACCCTTTAGTGCAAATCGATACGGTACGGCACCGAGGGTTCGAATCCCGTTTTCTCTTCATTGGAAGGGTATCCCCCCCCCAAAAAACATTTACCTCGCATATTTAATATTTTGTGTTAGTATTGCTAGCATGTATAAAAGAGAGCTTACGCAAAAGATCATCAAAAATCTTGGTCAAAATCCGGCAGTGGCTATCCTCGGTCCGCGCCAGATCGGCAAGACAACACTGGCGCATGAGATCGCTAAAGGTCGACCGTCCATCTATTTGGATCTCGAGAACCCAGAGGATTTTCAAAAACTCAAAGACCCTGCCCATTATCTGGAGCTGCATCCGGATAAGCTGGTCATTCTTGATGAGGTCCAACGCTACCCTGATTTGTTTATGTCGTTGCGCGGTATCATCGATGCCGGGCGGCGTCAAGGTCGAGGCAATGGCCGCTTTCTGGTGTTGGGGTCAGCAACCGATGAACTGCTGAAACAAAGCTCCGAGAGCCTTGCCGGTCGTATTCATTATTCCGAATTGACGGTTCTTAACCCTTTTGAAATTGAAGCTGCATCCGGAGAGCCGTTGCAAAAGCTCTGGATCCGTGGCGGGTTTCCGGACAGCTATGCCGCCGAAGATGACGCGGCAAGTCACCAGTGGCGGCAAAATTTTATCCGTACCTATCTGGAACGAGACATCCCTCAGCTGGGACCAAGAATTCCGGCGACCACCTTGATGCGCTTTTGGACCATGCTTGCCCATACGCAAGGCGAGCTGCTAAACGCTTCAAAGCTCGCAAGCTCTCTGGGGGTAGAGGGTGTCACCGTTAGCCGATATCTGGACCTGATGGTCGATTTATTATTGGTTCGCAGGCTGGAGCCTTGGCATGGGAACATCAAAAAACGACTGGTGAAATCACCGCGCACTTATGTACGCGATAGCGGTCTTGTACATGCTCTGCTGCAAATTCCTAATTACGAAGCTTTGTTGGGGCATCCCATAGTTGGCAAGATTTGGGAGGGCTTTGTCATTGAGACCGTTATTAATGCTTTGCCTTCAGGCGCTCATCCGTTTTTCTATCGCACATTAGCCGGAGCAGAGATCGACTTGGTGATCGAGTTCGGTCTTGATGAATATTGGGCTGTTGAAATCAAAGCAAGCCGAACTCCGACTTTGAAAAAAGGCTTCCACACGGCCTGTGAGGATTTGAATGTGAAACGAAAATTTGTTGTCTATACCGGCGATGATACATTCCCCGGCACCCACGATACAACCATCCTGTCACTGGCACATTTCATTGAACAGCTCAGGAAAAAGACAGGATAATTCAAGCGTAATACTCATGAAAATCCTCATCTTCAGCAACTTACATTTAGAATTCGGGATTGATTTTAGACTGCCCGAGGATAGTTCTGCCGACTCGTGACGGTATTGACCGACGATATGATTACCTTTCGAGATTATGATCCGCTAAGCCGTTTCCTCGAATGACGCATGAAGCAATTAAACAACAAGACGTAAATCACGCTGCATGGGCTGCTTGCGATACCTTTCGCGGCGTGATGGATGTGGCCGGTTGCAAGGATTATATCCTCGTGATGCTGTTTCTGAAATACATCTCCAATGTATGGAAGAATCATTATCAGTAATACCGCAAACAATACGGTGATGACGATGTCCGTATTCGCCGCAAGCTGGAGCGTCAGCGTTTTATCCTGCCGAAAGATGGAAGTTTTTACGATCTCTATGAAAAGCGCAATGAAGCTAACATTGGAGAGCTGATTAACATCGCGCCGGACTCAATTGAAAGATCGAACAAAAGCAAGCCGGAAGGCGTGTTTCATAATATTGATTTTAACTCGGAAGCTAATCCGGGCAAAACCAAAGACCGTAACCGCCGCCTGAAAATGCTGCTGGAAGACTTCCACAAACCTCAGCTTGATATGCGCCCAAGTCGCATTTCTGAAGATGTTATCGGTAATGTTTATATTTACCTGATTGAACGCTTTGCCTCCGATGCAGGCAAGAAGACCGGCGAGTTCTATACCCCGCACAAAGTATCGGAACCGGTTGCCAAATTGTGTAAGCCAAAGGTCGGCGCACGTATCTGCGACCCGGCTTGCGGTTCGGGCGGCTTATTGATCGAGGCTGCCAAGGCTGTGAGTGATCGCAACTATTCCATCTACGGTCTGGAAGTAAACGGCAGCACATGGGCTTTATGCCGGCTGAACATGTTCTTGCATCGGGTCGACTCTGCCCGGATTGAATGGTGCAATACGCCGACCTCGCCAACACTGGTGGAAAATGATCGCCTGATGAAATTCGACAATATTGTCGCTAACCCGCCATTCTCACTTGATAAGTGGGGCGCCGACGAAGCTGAGACCGATACATATAACCGCTTCCGGCGCGGTGTGCCGCCAAAATCAAAAGGTGACTACGCCTTTATCAGCCACATGATTGAGACAGCCGTCGAAAAAGAAGGTCGCGTTGCCATTGTTGCGTCGCATGGCGTTTTGTTTCGCGCCGCTGCTGAAGGGTGGATCCGCGAAAAACTGATCGAAGATAATCTGCTGGATGCCGGTCAAGATTACCGGCCCAGCAAAAACCAAAATGCCCTGATGGATGAAAATATGGAGAAAATCCTAAACGCTTACGAAGCGCGTGAAGAGATCGCAAAATATGCTCATTTGGCAAGCTATGACGAACTGAAAGAGAATGACTTCAACCTGAATATCCGACGCTATGTCGACACCTTCGAACAAGAAGGAGAAATCGACATCGAAGCCGTTCAGCAACAAATCGACACACTTGAAGATCAATTGGCAGAAGTACGCGGCAAGATGGCTAACCTTCTAAAGGAGGTAGTAGCATGAGCAACGGCGAATTAATCATCTACCAAACAGAAGATGGACTTGCCCAGATTAACTTGACGGCTATCGATGGTACGGTCTGGCTGACGCAGGATGAAATAGCAGATCTGTTCGATAAAGGCAGATCTACCGTTACAGAGCATATCCAAAACATACTGACGGATGGTGAATTGGACCAAAATTCAGTTTGTCGGAATTTCCGACGAACTGCCAAAGATGGTAAGGATTACAATGTCTTACACTATGATCTGGATATGATTTTGGCTGTTGGTTTCCGTGTCCGCTCACCTAGAGGCACGCAATTCCGCCGTTGGGCCAATACTGTTTTGAAGGAGTATCTGGTCAAAGGCTTTGCTATGGATGATGAGCGCCTAAAGCAAGCTGACAAATGGGATTACTTTGATGAGTGGCTTGCTCGTATCCGTGATATCCGGGCATCTGAAAAACGCTTCTATCAAAAAGTAAAAGACCTTTACGCTACGGCGGTTGATTACGATAAAACCTCTGAACAGGCGCAGCTCTTTTTCAAAAAAGTACAAAACAAGATGCTTTGGACCGTAACGGGCAAAACCGCTGCTGAATTGATTGCTGATAGAAGTGATCCCGAAAAAGCGAATATGGGTCTGACTTCTTTCAAAGGCGCTATCGTCAGGAAGGGCGATATCGGCACCGCCAAAAACTACCTGCAGCAAGATGAAATTGACGAGCTTAATCGTATTGTCACCATGTATTTAGATTATGCAGAAGATCAGGCGCAAAAACGCAAAACCATCAGCATGGATGGCTGGGCAGATAAACTAGATGCGTTTCTTGAGTTCAATGAACGAGATCTGTTGACCCATGCTGGAAAACTCAAAATGGACGTGGCTCAAAAACTTGCAGCAGAGCGTTACGATGAATTTGATACCAAGAGAAAAGAAGCAAAAGCCGTTGCCGCTGATGAAGAGGATATCAAAGAATTAGAAACCCTCGAAAAGAGATTAACAAAACGCGGGGGTGGTGATGAGTAATTGGCAAACCAAACGCTTTGATGAAGTTGCAGACATAGGGAATGGGCAAGTTGATCCTAAAAAAGAGCCGTATTGCAATTTTGTGCATATAGACCCTGAAAATATAGAGAGTGGCACAGGTCGTATTCTCAACCCTGAAATAGCAAAGGATTTAGGGCTTATATCTGGGAAGTATGAGTTTGATGAAAAATCTATTGTCTATTCAAAAATCAGACCCAATTTGAATAAGCTGTGCACGCCTAATTTTAGTGGATTGTGCAGTGCTGATATGTACCCTATATGACCAAAAGAATTTATCAGTAAAAGTTACCTATATTATTTCATGCAAAGCCCAATGTTTGTAAATGAAGCAGTAAAGTGCTCCATGAGAACTGGTTTGCCCAAAATAAATAGACAGGACTTAAACCGCATTAAGATTAACTTTCCAACTAGCCTAGATGTACAAAAGGAAATTGTAGATACACTGGAAAAATGGGATACGGTCATTGAAAAAACCGAAGCGCTGATTAATGCCAAAGAGCGCCGGTTCGGGTGGTTACAAAAAAGCGCGTTGGATGATGATTTCAAATCATATGATAGTCACTTATGCGACTATGCTGCAATTATGAAGCAGCAAAAAATTGAAGAGGTTGGAGACTTAAAGCCACTCACTGTCAAGCTTTATTGCAAGGGAATTGAGGCAAACGAACGTGCTATGCAGATCACGCTATCAAAAAAAGGTCGCCCATATTTTCAAAGATTTTCTGGCGAGTTTCTAATTGGGCGTCAAAGTTTTCACAATGGCGGCTTCGGAATAGTTCCGGAGCAACTAGATGGATTTATCGCGTCTAGTGCAATAACAACGCTTGAAATTGATCCAGTGAAGCTAGATCCAAAATATCTATTCTATTTCTTTTCCAGAAAGGATTATTACCTGCGAATTGGTCACATCATGGATGGGACGGTTCAAAAAGAGCTTTCTGATAAGCAAATAATGAAGCTTCCTGTTTCAATTCCAAGCATTGAAAAACAAAAAGAAGTTGTCGCACTTCTCGATACGGTTCAACAGGAAATTAGACTCCTCAAAAAGTCGGTCGATCAATATCGCACGCAAAAGCGTGGGCTAATGCAAAAGCTGTTATCTGGCGAGTGGTATATTAAAAACAAGAGGCGCGCCACATGAATGCGCTAACAAATGAAATCGTTCATGAGGCTGAGCGCATTGAAGAAGATGCGTTGCATTCCGGTAAGAGCCATTTCAATGCCAGTGCGCTCTGGTCAAAGATACACTACATACTGGGAATTCCAATGACGGTATGTGCGTCATGGGCCGGAATTGATGCATTTTCCGATACCCCTTCATATGCAGGTTATCTTGCAATGGCAACCGCTGCATTTGCAGCGCTACAGACATTTATAAATGCAAGTGGCAATGCGTCTCAACATAAGCAATCGGGTGGAAAGTATTTTGCACTCAAAAATCAGGTGCGCCTATTTCGTAAGATCGAACTGCAAGATTTACAGCCAGAAGAAGCTATTGCCACAATAAAGGCTTTCTCAAAAAAACGAGATGAATTGAATTCTAATGCGCCATGTATTCCATATCTGGCGTTTTGGTTGGCGCGGTTTTCAATAGATAAAGGTAATGCGGAATATCGTGTCGATAAGGAGCAGAAAAAATGACAGTCTTAAGCTATTTAATGAATCTGAGTAAGAAAGGAATTATTCGTGACCAAGAGAAGGAATTCATACGGACCTCAATTGCCACAATCAAACAAAGGCTGGATAGTGCTTTTGGCGATAAAATCAAAGAGCAATTTATCTTTGGGTCATACACTCGAGATACCATCCTACCGCGCTCAATGGATGAGCAATCTGATATTGATTATATGATTGTATTCAATGATGACGATGTTATGCCGCAATCTTATCTGAGTCGCCTAAAAAGTTTTGTAAAAAAAAGGTATCCATCATCGGAAAAAAAACAATCACATCCTACAATCAAGCTTGATTTAAACCATATTACCTTTGAGCTGGTTCCGGCATTAAAAAAATGCCGGAGTGGGTATAAAATTCCAACACTTAGTGATCGTGGTGATGACTGGATGGATACTGATCCAAATGATTTCAACGATGACTTGACCGAAAAAAATAAAAAGTATGAATCCCTTGTAAAGCCAGTAATCCGGCTCATGAAATATTGGAATGCACAGAATGGTTATATTTATGACTCTTTTGAACTCGAGAAATGGATTATCGAGCGCGACTTTTCAGGCGTCGATCTTTCTCCTCCATATTTCACCGAGCGCTTTTTAGACCCCTCTGTTCATACGCCTAACCTTAAAAAATATTTTTTTCAATGTATAGGTGAGCTTGGCATAGAGCCTCCTCTGACTGAAAATAATAAAAACAAAGTAAATTTTGCAAAAGGTATCATTGCTGAAGTCAAAAATTTAGAAGATAAAGGATATCCTGCACCGGCTGAAGATAAAATTAAAAAACTGCTGCCATAGCTTTCTGGAGTAAAAAGTTTAGCAGCAGCATTGTTGGGGTGAGTTATGACGGGATTTAGATTTAATGAAGAATATTTGTCGCAAATTCTTGCGTTGCAAGAGCTTATCGCTCTAGGGTATGAGTATCTCTCACCGGAACGAGCATCGGCGATCCGCGGTGGCAAAAACGGCAATCTGCTGCTGGAAAGCGTGCTGCGTGAGCAACTGAAGAAATTCAACCGCATCCACTACAAGGGTAACGACTATCATTTCTCGGAAGCCAATATTCGGGAAGCCATCCAAAGGTAAAGACTTCGGACTTCGGGGATATCGTTGACTATGCCAGTGTTCTAGGTGAGCTGGATAAAGCGCTAACCATGTATGATCCGTTTGAAGGTTTTGACGAGGAGGACCTTTTAGGTACGCTGACTTCGGTTAACGAAGAAGTGCAAATGCTGCCGCAACGTTACTCGGATTTATGGGATGTCTTCCGAGAAGTTAAAAACAAGCATGATGAAGAGGCTTTCGAGGTTCTTCTGGCGGATGATGAGTTGCGTGAGGATTTCTACGAACGGCTTGCCGAATATAGCAAGACCCTCGGTATCGCGCTTTCAACCGATAAATTCATCATGGAAACGGATGAGGTCAAGCTGCGAAACTATAAGGCAGATCTAAAACGATTCCGGAACCTAAAAAAATCGGTAAAGCTGCGCTACGCAGAGGTCGTCGACTACCGTGATTACGAGCCTAAAATTAAAAAATTGCTCGACACGCATATTCAGGTCAATGAGGTCGTTCAGCTGAATGCGCCTGTCGATATTTTTGACGATCAGCATTTTGATGCCGTCAAAAAAGGTCAAGGTATTCATTCTGGCAAATCAACGGCTGCCAAAGCCGATACCATCGCGCATGCAACGAAAAAGGTCATCAACGAAAAAATGGCTGAAGACCCTACGTTTTATGAGAAGTTTTCAAAGCTGATCCAGCAGGCAATCGATGACTTTAAAGCACGTCGCATCTCTGATCTCGATTACCTTAAGCAAGGTTAGCGATATTCGTGATTCAGTAGTTTCGAACAAGCATGATGATGTCCCCGATAGTATCAACGGCAATGATGAAGCATGCACTTACTATGGTGTAATCAAGCCGTACTTCATGAAATATGAGGCAAAGACACGGGCGATTGAGTCTGTATCCGCAGAAACATCTCTGGCCATTCAGCGCATCATTGAAGATCATTGGAAGGTTGATTTCCGGACCGACGATGATGCTCAAAAATCTGCCGTTAACGGCATCGACGACTTCCTTTGTGACGAGGTTAAAAACAAGTTTGATATAACATTAAACTGGGAACAGATTGATGAGATCATTGAAAAAACGATGCAGATAGCCAAAAGCGGGAGGCATTCATAATGAAAACTATTGCCTGCACCATCAGCTACGGCAAAACGGAAATTGACTACGAACTTTTGATGGTGAACCGTAAATCGTTAGAAATCGCGGTCCACCCTGACAAAAGAGTCGTGGTCAAAGCGCCGAAAACCTCATCGCTTGAAGCTATTGAGGGCAAGATCAAGAAAAGAGCCCGATGGATCAAGCGGCAAATCGCTTATTGCAACCAGTTTGATCCAAGAACGCCGGACAGGAAATATGTTGGCGGTGAAAGCCACCTCTATCTCGGTCGAAAATACCGACAGAGATATCCGACAAAGATAAGGTGGTGTTGAAAAATGGCTATTTCTGTATCGAAGCGACTTCCGGCAAACCGGAGCACATAGAGAAGCTTATGGATTCTTGGTATAGAAGACGGGCGAAAACGTATCTATCGAAAATCTTTGATGATTGCCGGGACGGTTTCAAAAAAGGAGACCTAAACAAACCAAATTTGAAACTGCAAAAAATGGATAAACGCTGGGGTAGCTTATCGAGAAAAGGTCGGCTCACGCTTAATGTCAATCTTATTCAAACGCCCAAGGAGTGTATTGAATACGTTGTTATTCACGAGCTTTGCCACCTCATCCATCATAACCATGGGACAGAGTTTTATAAACTGCTCGACCGGATATTGCCTGATTGGATGAAGCGGAAACACAAGCTTGAAATGACTTTAATTTAATAAACAGCGTATAACCCGGTTTCTGCGACCCGTCGTCGAACCGTTCCTTTGAGCTTCCGCCTAACAGCCCACCACCAAAATTGTAGCCGATAAGAAAACCAAACTATGGTCTTTTGAGGTTAAGATATTCATCGACCGCTCAAGCGTGCGCAAAGTCTTTTTCCAAGCCGTAATCAACTCTGTACGGTGTTTTTCAGGCAAGGGGCATATATAGGTAGGAGGGAAATTAGAGAAAAACGGGGTATTTTTAGAAAGAGGAAGTCAATTGCATCTGGCGAAAAAGCTCGCAAACGGCGGGCTTTTGAGGCTACCGTCGTCTCGGGGATATGAAAATTCGTTTTAGGTGAATGGCGGAAAGGGAGGGATTCGAACCCTCGGTACCGTTGCGGGTACGCGTCCTTAGCAGGGACGTGCTTTCGACCACTCAGCCACCTTTCCGGGATAAAAGTATCGCTACCGAATGGTTGAAGAGAACTTAGCGGTTTACGAATTATTATTCAATAAAGTTGGACCGGTTCAGCCGTTTTCCGTTGAAGGCATTCCAATGAGTTGTTCGGAGAGAGCCGTCACGATTTTGGAGAGTAATGCTATAGATGGGAAGGGAAACGTCTTGAGTGCTCCGGATAGCGAAATCATTGCCAAAAGCGGCTTCTGCCGCTTTTTTGATCTGTTTGGGGGAATACCTACGGTTGATCCTATCGCTGCTTCTGCAACTTTTTGCGACAAGGGGTTCCGTAGTCATCGTTGAAGGGGGTACATCGACTACCGGATGATGAAGATGAATCCGATAATCATCCCCATGCTGCACGATGAGTTTTTTCTTTCGTGCTCGCTCGACCCATTTCTCAAAAAAGTGGGTTTCAAGGTTAAGAGAGCGCATCAGGCTTTGACGGTTTGCTTTACCGCCGTTTTTTGCAATGGTTACAAGAATTTTATATTCATATTTATCGGCACCGGCATTGATGCAATCGGCAAAACCGTGTGTCTTATCCCAAGATTTTGTATCGAGTACCATTTCACCGTCGATTAAGTCCCAAAGAATCATCCCTTCTTCCGTTTGACGGTCGGGAGTCGTAAATTTCACTTCCATTAGAAGATAAGGACGGAAGCGGAGTGAAGGAGGACGATACCGATGATCAAACTCTTTTAACCTCTCTTTTTCTATGATTTGAGCGGCCGTAAACCGATTTTCCAGTGTGTAGAATCTGTCGGTATCGATCATTTCGATCGCTCGGTGCTTGAGCTCCGGTTGGGTGCTATTGAGCCAATAAATACCATAGCCAAGACCGCCAAGAACGATAAAAGTTGTTAAAAAACGCATAGATTTTCGTTTTCGGGAATGATTTTGACCGGTAGCATACCGATTGGAATCCTTTTTTCCAAATGAAGATTTCCCGAAGGGTTACACGAATCGGAGTGGAGCTCAATCGATTTAACGTGGGGCGGATTCGGGTTCGGGACACTTTTGGTGAACCTTTACGGACCGGTCTCCTATTTTTTCAAATTTTGCTCGGACTAAATGTTTCGGCTACGAGTCTCTGTCGTGACCGGTTTTTTCGATTGAAAATTTCATCCTTGCCCGTTGCGATTTCGGTCTTCTATAATAAGGGATGCCAAACCCATTCTCAAGGAGCGTTGATGTCGATTCGGTTATTATCTGACGAAACGATTAACAAAATTGCCGCCGGTGAAGTGATCGAAAATCCGACATCCGTCGTAAAAGAACTGGTCGAAAACGGCCTTGATGCAAAGGGTGATTTGATCACCGTTGAAATTGAAAAGGGAGGATTTTCTCTGATCCGTGTCTCCGACAACGGGACCGGGATGGGACAACAGGACCTCCTTTTATCGTTAGAACGACATGCGACCTCAAAAATTCAAACGGCAGGCGATCTTATCCAGATCCTTACCATGGGGTTTCGAGGGGAAGCACTGGCTTCGATCGGGGCGATATCAAAAATAAGAATTCTCACGGCACAAGAGAACCTCGATCATGGCTATGAAGTCTGTTGCAACGGGGGAAAAATAGCCGCTCCCGATGTCGTAGCACGAAGTCAAGGGACAACAATCGAAGTACGCTCCTTATTTTACAATGTTCCCGGACGGTTAAAGTTTCAAAAAACGGCGCAAACGAGCCAAAACGCGATCACAAAACTGATGGGAAAATTCTCTTTAGCTTATCCCGAAAAAACCTTTCGATATTTTGCTGACGGAAAAGAGATCATGTCTCTCCTGCCGGGAGAACTCAAAGAAAGATGTCGAGAGATATTGGGACAATCTTTTATCAATGAAGCCTCTCGCATTGATTTTTCAGAAAAAGATGTCGTTATAACGGGGTGGATAGGGTCCCCGGTCTATGCAAAAAGAAATCGGTTAGGGCAACACCTTTTTGTCAACAAAAGGATCGTTATTTGTCCGCAAATCTCTCAGGCGATTTACGACGGCTACGGACCGCGACTGGCGGTCAATCTCCATCCCACTTATGTCCTCCGGATGAAACTTCCTAAAGAATGGCTCGATGTGAACGTTCACCCTCAAAAAAGGGAAATTCGTCTAAGCGAAGAGAAAAAAATCCAAATGCTGGTACGACAAGCAATTTTAGCAGGATTTAAAGGAGAAGGAAAAAAGATCATCGCTCCGAAAATGGACTGGAGCTTCGATTCCTCTTTTAAGCTTCAAGAAACGGCTGACGATCCGATCCGAAGCTTTACGTTTGATTCCCAAGAAAAAGATTTGCCCGTTATCGGTCTGTTCGATTCTTACCTAATTCTCTATCAAACGGCTCTCATCGATCTTATGAGTGAAGGGGGCATTTATCTTGTCGATTTGGAAGCCGCTACCGCACGGGTCTTATACGAACGCTTTTTAAAAAGGGAAATAGCGCCTTTTCAAACCCTTTTATTTCCGTTAACTCTTGAGTTTACTCCCCATGAAAAAGAGCAATTACTGATTCACATTGACGAGATTAAAGCTATGGGAATCGCTATCCGTCCTTTTGGTGAAACCACATTCATCGTCGATGCTTTAAGTCCCGATATAGAAGAAGGAAAGCTTCAAGGACTTCTCGAAAGCCTTACCCCTCTTTTCGATCGGAATTTAGTGCGAAAAGAGCTTGAGAAAAAGCTTGCACTTTCGGTGTCGTATTGTGCAAGATCTCGAAAAAAGGACTGGACTCTAATCGAAGCTAAACAGATGACGAGGGCCCTTCTTAAAACCCCTTCCCGCTACAGTTGTCCAAAAGGGATGAAAACGATTGTCGCTTTAAGCCATGATGCGATCAAAAAGTTATTTCGGAAAAAGAATCCTTAAACTTCGGAAAATATTCTCTCCGACGAGCCTCGACGGGTTTATCATCGAGAACCCGACGGACCTTATCTATTTCACAGGATTACGACTTTCACGAGGAAGACTTTTAATTTCCAAAAGAAGCGTCGTTTTGTTTGTCGATGGCAGGTACTTTACAGAGGCAAAAAAAAAGTCCCCTTATCCCGTAAAAAAACTGGAGCGAGGAGAGCTCGAGAATGTGTTGAAATCATGGAACGATTCCACTACCTTCGGTTTTGATACGAGTCTTTCCTTTGCAGCATATAAAACCCTCAAATCGAGTTTTTCAAAAACTAAAAAAAAACTTAAAGGACTGGATCAACCGACTCTTCGATTAAGAGCGATCAAGGACGATACGGAACTTACCTATCTCAAGGAAAGCGCGGCTCTTTTATGGAAAGGGTTTATCTATCTCGGAAACAAGCTGAAGGTCGGAATCTCTGAAATCGAATTGGTGCGTGAGTTCGAATTCTACGTCAAAAAAAAGGGGGCCGAAGCTCTTGCATTTCCCCCAATCGTTGCTTTTGGCGAAAATAGTGCCCTTCCCCACCATCATAGCGGCTCTAGAAAGCTGAAGAAAAACGAGGCGGTTCTCATCGATATCGGAGTGGTTCTAAACGGATATGCCAGCGATATGACACGCGTTATTTTTTTTGGAACCGTTTCAAAAAAAATAGAAGAGTTATTTCAGGTTGTAAAAAAAGCTCATCGAGCAGCTCTTAAGGAGTGTCGACCGGAAAAACCGATTGCATCCTTGGATAAAGCTGCCCGGAGCGCAATGGGATCAAAAGCAAAATATTTCGTCCATTCGCTGGGTCACGGTATAGGGCTGGATGTGCATGAATATCCTCGTATAAGCTCCGATCTTCGAACGGGAAAGCTTAAAGTAGGCATGGTCATCACAATCGAGCCCGGACTCTATCTCCCCGGCATAGGAGGGATAAGATACGAGGATATGATTATCATTACAAAAACGGGGTGGCAAAACCTGTTCGAAGAAACAAAACCGTCAGCCTTATATTAGAGCTCTTTTCTATGGGTAATAGCGGTTGTTCCCCCGATCGCTTTCAGCGGTTTCCCCGGTCGCTAAGAAGGAAGATGAGTAACCCCCCTTTATTTAGGAACCGTCAAAGTCGATTGAAATCGATAGAAACACTAGAGTTTAAAGTCTACCGATCGAAGAAATCGGGAATTTGCCGGTTAAAAGCCGAAAAAAAACTAAAATCCAATGACTCTATAAACTCGTTCGAATAAGTCCGGACGCTGTAAAAATCTATCCGAATAAAACCCGATTGAAGTTAATTTCAAAACATTCTATGCTTTTTTCAATGGAACCATTAAGGATTTCTTCTGCATGTCAACGAGTTATTTAGGTCAATTTCAAAAACATATCGGTCAGCATGATTATCCTGCATTTCTCACCCTTTGGGAAGAGTATTGTATGGGGGATGAGGTCGATGGCGAAGAGCTTAAGCAGGTGCTGCTGACAGTCAAAAATTCCGAATTATCCGCCCCCTTCGGACGTCATGTGGAAAGTGCCCTGCCCCTTTGGGAAAGAATCAAAGAGACCGATCTCGGACACGAAATTTTTAAATTAATCTTTGACCTTCAAACCACAAATACTGCTCGGCTCGGCGAATTAGCTTTCAATTATTTAAAAGAACGCAACCCCGACGATCCTTATTTCAACGATAAAATTCGATTGATCAGACTGCGCGAAATGGTTGATTTCCAAGGAGCCGTCAGTAATTACGAACTCTTGACCCATATGAAAAAAGGGAAATTCGTTTTTCATTCCGGAGGGTGGGGAGCCGGTGAAATTCTCGATGTCTCTTTTTTACGGGAACAATTGGAACTCGAGTTCGAATATGTGGGAGGAAAAAAAGATCTTTCATTCGAAAATGCTTTCAACACCTTAATCCCTATTCCCGACGACCACTTTTTAGCCCTCCGTCTCGGAACTCCCGATGCGTTGGAAGAACGGTCAAAGAAAAACCCCTTAGAAACGATTCATATCCTTTTAAGAGATCTGGGTCCCTTAACGGCTGCCGAAATAAAAGAGGAGCTCTACGAACTGGTTATCCCTAAAGAACACTGGACCAGATGGTGGCAAACGGCGCGTACTAAAATCAAAAAAGATACAATGATCGAAACGCCTGACGAACTCCGGAAACCTTTTAAATTAAGAGAATCCGAGGTCACTCATGAAGAACACCTAAAAAAGGCGTTAGAAAAAAAACCCGATGCAAACCATCTGATTCAGATCGTTTACACCTTCTTAAGAGACTTTCCGCAGACAATCAAAAATGAAGCGTTTAGAGAAGATTTGGAACAAAAACTTAAAGAAGCTCTGTTAACGGGGGAGCTTACCGACGCTCAAGAACTTCAACTCCACTTTTTCATAGAAGACCTAAGCGGCAAAAAAGACTATTGCCCGACAAAAGAACTTATCAGACGTTTCACCTCTCCCGAAGATATCGATAAAGGAATCGAAGTGATCGCTTTTAAAAAACGAGCGCTTCACGCCATCCGAAAACTTAGAGAAGACTGGGACATCTTTTTCCTCAACCTCTTCCTGATTATCGATCAAAACCTTCTTAGAGACTATATCCTTACCGAACTGTTGAAAGCACGAAAAGAAGGAGAGATCGTTAGAAAACTGGAAGAACTTCTAACTACCCCCAATCGCCATCCTCAAGTCCTTTTATGGTATTTTCAAAAGATCATGAAAAGTGAAAAACTTCCCCTGTCGGATGTTGAAGGAAAAAACCGCTTTTTTGAGTCTCTTCTTACCCTTCTCGGTCAGATTGAGCAAGAAACCGAAAAACGGGATACCGTTAAAAAAATCCTGACATTTCTCACAAACGGTCGTTATAATAACGTCCGAAAAATTTTCCACCCCGCATCGAAAGAAGCCGTTCAAGAATTTCTCCTTTTAGCGACCAAATGTCAAAGTTTAACCGATCGCGATATTAAAATTTTCCACTCCCTTGCAGAAGTCGTTCATCCGGAACTGACAAAAATAGGGCATAAATATGACGACGAACAAAAAGAAGACGAACCGATTATTTGGACTACAGAGGAAGGTTATAAAAAAATTAAATCCCGTATTCGGGAAATTTCCACCGTTGAGACGGTCGATAATGCAAAAGAGATTGAAGAAGCAAGGGCTCTCGGAGACCTAAGGGAAAACGCCGAGTTTAAAGCTGCTTTAGAACGGCGAGATCGGCTTCAAAGCGAACTCAAAACACTTTCTTCCCAATTCAACCGCGCACGGATCCTCACAAAAAACGATGTAGATACGGATAAAGTCGGGGTTGGAGTTATCATCGATTGTATCGATGATAACGGAAAAGAGGTCTCCTATACTCTATTGGGTCCTTGGGAGGCCGATCCGGACAAACATCTCCTCTCGATTCAATCAAAAATGGCTCAAAGTTTGCTGGGTTATAAAAAAGGAGATAAAGTTTCCATACAGGGAAAAACCCTTACAATCTCGAACTTGCGGAATTATTTCGAATCTCTATAAGATAGAGTCCAAATTACAAGGATTCCCAATGGAAATTATCATTGCTTCAAAAAACCTCCATAAAATCCGTGAAATTAAAGCGATTTTAAAGCCCCGATACCCCTTCGATTTTCTCTCGTTACTGGATTTTACGGGCTATAAAGTCCCGGAAGAAACGGGAACGACTTTTGAAGAAAACGCTTTTATCAAGGCGACCCGTGCGGCAGAAGCCTTAAAGCGGTGGGTGATCGCCGATGATTCCGGTCTTGTCGTCCCGGCATTGGGAGATTCTCCGGGGGTAAAGAGTGCTCGCTATGCAGGTGAAGGATCGTCCGATAAGGAAAACCGAGAGAAACTGATCAAAACACTGGATCCGATCCAAGAAAGCGAGCGAACGGGCTATTATGTTTGTGCTCTGGCGTTAGCTTCCCCGGACGGAATCAAAATGCAAGTCAAAGGTCTTTGTGAAGGTCTGTTGATTTTGACCCCTCGAGGAAGTCAAGGTTTCGGCTATGACCCGCTTTTTCTAAAATATGATTATAACAAAACCTTTGCCGAAATCGACGAGGAGACTAAAAATAAAATTTCTCACAGAAGAAAGGCTCTCGACAAACTCTCACCTATTTTAGAAACATTATCGGCATCCAAGTAACTTGCGCTACCTAATCGACGGCTACAACCTTTTTTTCAAGCTGCAAGGAGAACGGCTCCCGTTAGAAGAAAAAAGGGAAGAGTTTATCCATCTTCTCGACCGGTTCGTCGCTACTTTTAAAATCCAAGTACTGATGGTTTTCGATAGTCACTATCGAAACGGCAAAGATTTTGCCTCTAAAAGACCTCTTTCGAATATTGAAGTCAGTTTCTCTCCCAAAAACCTTTCCGCAGATCAATATCTTCTCGAGCTATTGGAATGGGATTCCAAAAATACGACACTGGTAACCTCGGATAAAGAGCTATCGAAAAAAAGTTTTTTTTTA
>JBCDES010000017.1:0-21485 GCA_039179295.1 Chlamydiota bacterium | reverse complement strand
CCTGCGAGCAACGGCTGACCGAGGTCATTCGCGCGCACGATATCGTGCGGCTGAAGGGTTTCGCCGCCGTCACAGGCAAGGTGATCGATTATCAGACATTTAGTTCGACCGCTTCATTTGCAAGGGAGCTATTAGGATCGGTAGGGGAGTTTCTTATTCGATTTCTCGGCTGGAATTATGATTCGGAGGAAGCTTTAAAAACGTTTCGAGGGAAACACGTGATCGTGCAGTGGGGAGATCCCGAGATGTCGGAAGTTGTTCACGACGGGGTGATTTCTTCGGCAGTCGCTCTTGCAAATGGTGTAAATATTGGGGAAGGAAAAGTGATCTTGACGAATAGCAAAACGTACCCCGACTTCCCGCCTCATGGTCAACCTATCGATTCGGCTACCGTTAAACAAATCGCTAACAAACTTGTTGCAGCTGATCGTGAGGAGTCATCCGGTGCACTCCGAAAAGATGTATAAACCGGAAAAGATTCGTAATATTGCAATTATCGCCCACATCGACCATGGGAAAACCACTCTGCTCGACTGTCTGCTCGGTCAAGCAGAGACTTTTCATGAGAACGAAGAAATTCCCAAGCGGGTGATGGATTTTTACGAGCTCGAAAAAGAGCGGGGCATTACTATTTTTGCAAAGCATACCTCCCTTTTTGTCGATGATTACAAGATCAATGTGATCGATACCCCGGGACACGCCGATTTTTCCGGAGAAGTCGAAAGGGTTCTGGGAATGGTCAATTCAGTGCTTCTGATCGTAGATGTTGGAGAAGGACCGATGCCGCAGACCCGTTTTGTCCTGTCTCAAGCATTAAAAATGGGGCTTAGACCGATTGTCGTCTTCAACAAAATCGATAAACCTCATGCCGATCCCGACAATGCCCTTAACAAGACGTTCGACCTCTTCGTCGAATTGGGAGCCGATGACGAGCAGTTGGATTTCGTCCATTGTTATGCTTCCGCCATCGGGGGATATGCCTTTATCGATGAGCGGGATCCGAGAGAAAATATGCGTCCGCTCTTCGATTTGATCCTCGAGAAAGTCCCCCATCCTCCGGGAAATTCGGATGCTCCTTTTTTGATGCAAGCCAGCACGGTTTCTCATAGCGATTTCTTGGGAAGGCAAGCTACGGGAAGAATTTTAGAGGGGCGGGTGAAAAAGGGAGATAGCTTCACCCTGGTTGAAAAAAGCGGTCATCCGACAACCCATAAAGTGACACGTATCGATGGTTATCGCGGACTGAAAAAATTAGAGCTGGAGGAAGCCGGAGTCGGGGACATCGTGAGCATTTCCGGAGCCGGCGATGTCATGATCGGAGATACTCTCTGCGATCCCGATCATGTTCGTCGACTCCCTTTAATCGAACTGGGTGAGCCGACCCTTGCCGTGGAGATTTCGGTGAACTCCGGTCCTTTTGTCGGACTGGATGGAAAGCACGTCACCATGAATAAAATCCGCGAGCGTCTGTTGCAGGAGAAGAAGTCGAACATCTCGTTGCGGGTCGAAGAGATCGAAGGGTGCGGAGATATTATACGTGTTTCGGGTCGAGGAGAGCTTCACCTTTCGATTCTCATCGAAGCGATGCGACGCGAAGGGTATGAATTTCTCGTTTCCAAACCTCGAGTGATCTTCAAAGAAAATAAAGAGGAGCCGATCGAGCATGCCCATATCGAAGTTCCCGATGAGTTTTCAGGGACCGTCATCGAAGAGCTAAGCCGTCGAAAAGGGGAAATGCGCAATTTTCACACCGATGAGCATCGTATCACCACCCTTGAATTTTCCCTCCCTACGAGAGGGCTGATCGGTTATCGGAATCCGTTTTTAACCGTTACCCGAGGTCTCGGTATTCTAACATCGGTTTTTGACTCTTACGGTCCCTACCGAGGAGAAATTATAGGGCGAAGAAATGGAGCGCTCATCTCGATGAATCGAGGAAAGGTAACGGCCTATGCATACTTTACCCTTCAAAATCGAGGAACGATCTTTGTCAAACCGGGTGATGCCGTTTATGAAGGGATGTTGATCGGAGAAAATAGTCGCGCCGGCGATCTCGTCGTCAATATCACTCGAGAAAAGCAGCTCACGAACGTCCGTGCTTCCGGCAGCGATGAAGGTTTAATCCTAACTCCGCCTACCGTTCTTACCTTGGAGCAGGCGATCGACTTTATCCAAGACGATGAATTTGTCGAGGTGACTCCCCATCATATTCGGCTGAGGAAAAAAGTCCTTTCCGAAAGCCTAAGAAAGTCTTGTCGTCGGTGAAAAGAGCTTTTGCCGGCTGTTTTAACTCGATGCGCCGGCGGGCTCGCGCTCGGCGTCCGGACCCGGATTCACTAAACGGTTTTCTTTCCATTTACCTTGCCAAAAGCGAAGGTAGAGAAGACCTATCGCAGTCGCACAGTAGAAAATCCGGATATAAAACGTCGTTTCGATCGGAGCTTTTAGTCTCACGACGAAAAAGTAAGTGGGGAAGACCATGAAAACCCAAATAGAGACGGCGCCGACGACGAGGAGATAAAAAGTATCGCCGCCGGAGGTAAGGAGACCGGTTAAAAGCCACCGAACGCTTTCCAGTGTCAAGTAAAGAGCTACCATAAGAAAAGACACTCTCAGCGTTACCTTGATCTCTTGGAGCATGTCGGGGGAAATCCCCAGATGAGAGCCGTTCGATCCGTTAGGATTTTTGAAAAATAGCTCGGTAAAAAAATCGGGGAATAGACCTAAGAAGAGAATAACGACCCCTCCGAACATTAGGGAAAGCTTTACCCCTGAACGAAAGAGTCTATGGACCTCTCCCACCTTTCTTGCTCCGATTAAATTACCGGAAATTGCAGTGGCCCCTTTTTCCAGTCCCAATCCGAAAAAGAGAAAAAGGGTAAGAACATTTTGCGTGACACTTGCTACCAGGATGTGTTTGCTACTTATCCCTTCCATCAATTTATAAAAGATTGCCCAACCGAGAAGTTCGAACATGACAAAAATTGCAGGAGAGGTTCCCACTTTTAAACACTTGATAAAAGCGGCCGGTTTAAACCGGTAATCATTTGTGCCGAACCGTTCTTGATTTTTCCTGGAGAGAAACATCGGGCTTAGGATAAAAATTTGAACGACGATGCCGATTCCGGTTGCGATTGCAGCCCCTTTGATTCCCATGGAAGGGATGTAATTTTTATAACCGAAGATAAGCAGCGGATCGAGAAGGACGTTGACACTATTGCCGATGACTCCTAACCACTTAATCATCGTTGTCTTCCCCTGACCGATATAAAAGGCAGAAAGAGCCGTTAGAAGGGTTAAAAATGGGGCAAAGTAGTTATTCCAACGGAAATACTCGACTTCATTTTGGTTCATAAAGGTCGATTTGAGGAAAAATCGACTCCCCAAACTCCCGAGAGAAATAAAAAAGATCGAGGCAATTGCCGACAGATAGATCATCTGCCATACGGGTTCTCCTAGTTTTCGGTACTGCTTGGAGCCGTTATACTGTGCAACGAACACCTCTGCTATTCCGGCCAAAGTCACCCACATGAAACTTCCCGCCCAAAAGAGGGTTCCCGAGCTTGTCGCCGCACTGAGCGCATCGGTCGAATAATATGACAGAAAGAGTCGGTCGACGAATGTCATCGCCATCATAGAAAGAAAAGAGACCATTAATCCTGAAGAAACTTTCCAAAGTTGCCTAATGGATCCGTCGCAGACTGCATTTGTAGACATATTATGAGACCGGTAAAAACGGACGGAATTTCGCTTGGTGATCAAACGGTGTTGTTTCCAATTCCTCCATTAAAGGTGCGATGATGCTATGGAGGGTGTGTTGGCGTCAACAAAATAAAAAAATCGATGGGAAAATTTTTTCATTTCCCCTTTTTTGGATAGATAAGGATTTCTGCTGGAGAATTATTGATCGATCCAGTACATTTTAACTCTTTATTTCTACTGGTGCGGGGGCTTAGCTCAGTTGGTAGAGCGTCTGATTTGCATTCAGAAGGTCAGGAGTTCGACTCTCCTAGCCTCCACAATCCTGCGGTTATAGCTCAGTCGGTTAGAGCGCAACACTGATAATGTTGAGGTCCCAAGTTCAAGTCTTGGTAACCGCACATCTATTGACTTTCTCACCGTTTGCAGCCGTCCGAAATAGTAAGCGACCCGATAAAACGGGAGGGAGGGGAAGGAGAGGATAGGACGGCGACGGCTATTGCTTTTAAAGATCGGGATTAAAACGCTACGGATCGGTTCGGGCTTTCACGGAGGAGGTTAAACCCGTGCCGCAACCTCTTTGCGACCGGCACCTTTTTTATCCTTGACGGCAATATATCCCTGTTTGAGTTCGGCTTGATAGACGATAAAGAGACCGAATGACACGATAGACGTCGACAGGAGGATTTGCCAGGAAAGGGATTCTTTTAAGATTATCCAACTACTCAGTGAAGCAAAGGGGGTACTCAACAACCCCATAAAGGACAAGAAGGTGGCCGTATATTTCTTGAGCATGTGACCGTAAAGGTTATAGCAAAGGATATTTGAAACGAGAGTCATCAAAACAATCCCTCGAGTGAAGGGCGCTATCTGTTCCGCTGCAACGGGAGTGGGGTTCCACAGGTCAACGAAAAGAGAATGAATACAAGCGACCGTTCCTCCGAGGAGCATACTGTATCCGTTGGCATACGTCGGAGATAAAGTTTGCTTTTTGACCATGATTCTGAGGAGAACCCAGCCGTAGACCGAGAATAGAGCGGCGCACATAATCGCAAGCTCGGGCCAAGAGAAGAAACTAAACGCTCGGAAAAGGTTTTCATCTCCGGTCTCCATCATGAAAACCGGGACGAATCCCCCGAAACCGATCAGCATTCCGATCAGCTTTTTCTTGTTCATCTTTTCCCCGAAATGAATGTAGGAGAAAACGGCTGCAAAAAAAGGGGAGAGGCTGTAGATGAAACACCCTTTTGTCGCTGTCAGGTGTTGGAGCCCCCAACACTCTAAAATATTTGTTAGGTAAATGCTGAAAACCGACAGGACTAAAAGGGGGAGAATCTGACTTTTTCCTATTTTGAGGCTCCGTCTATCTTTTAGAAACAGGTAGCCTAAAAGGATCGTTGCGGCAAAGAGCATCCGAATACCGGTTAAAAAAATGGGGGGGCTACTTTCAAGCGTCTTTTTGCATAGAGGAAAAATACTGGACCAGATTCCGTACATGGAGATGATTAGAAAAATAGACATATGAAAAGCCTTCGAAACGACCGTTTTCGAGGAATGGTATCAGTCGGAGACAATTGCGTCAAAGAATCGATCTACTTTTATAGGGAGACATTCTTAAAACGTCGCTCAATCGGTTTATATAGTGTTATGAATAATCATATCTTATTCTTTAAAATGTTATTTCTAAATGACCGCATCAGCTTTACCATGAAGTGAAGATTGTGGATCGAAGCTAAGCTCATCGATATAACCTCTTTAGCTTTAAAGAGATGGTGGATATAAGCTCGAGAGTAGTGCCGACAGGTGTAACAGTCGCATCCCTGTTCGATCGGTTGAAATTCCCCTCTATGTCTGCCGCGTGTTAGTTTCATTCGTCCGTTTGAGGTGAATAAAGTTCCGTGTCTGGCAGCTTTTGTCGGATAAGAGCTATCGAAAGTATCGATCCCCAAAGGAACGCAAGCATTGAGAGATTCTAAATCGGCAATCCCGAGCAAATGGTTGGGAGCCGCCGGAGGAAGTTTCGGAATAAGAGCGGCAAGCATCGAGACCATTTCCCGTTTGCTTTTTCCCATACTCCCTCCGATCGCAAACCCGTCGAAAGGGAGGCTACGCAGGAAATGACAACTCTCTTGTCTGAGGAAGTCGTCGACGCCGCCGTGTATGACGGCATACATCGCTTGATCTCTAGGATCTTTAAGGTGAGCTTCGAGGGACCGTTTTTCCCAACCATGTGTTCTGTTCAGCGACTTTTTTAGGTCGTCGTCGCCGATATGATAGGGAGGGAGTTCGTCGAAGGGGATGATAATATCGGCTCCGATCGCTTTTTGTGCCGCCACCGCTTTTTCCGGGGTGAGCAACAGCGGGCGTCCGTCGAGGTAAGAACGGAAATGAACGCCGTCGTCGGTAATCTTAACGACCGAGCTACCCTGTTTTTTTGCCCCGTTGCTTTTCAGTTCGTCGGCTACGGATCCGTAAGCTAAGCTAAAAACCTGAAACCCTCCCGAGTCCGTAATGATCGGCATGTCTCTATTGATAAAACGGTGGATGCCGCCTCCTTTTTCAATCACTTCGGGTCCCGGTTGCAACAGGAGGTGATAGGTGTTGCAAAACATGAGTTGTAAACCGATAGAGCCGACCGTTTCGTTATCGAGCGCCTTTACTGTTCCGTTCGTTCCGACGGCAACGAAATTCGGGGTATCGATGATTCCGTGGGGGGTGTGAATTCTTCCCACCCGTGCCCGAGACTTTGAGGAGGTATGGAGGAGTTCAAACTTGAACGGACTCATGACCTATCAACCGTTTTACCAGGATTGTAAAAGGGGCAATCGAAAAAATCACGGCGATTTTGACAAGATAACTCATTAAAATGATCTCCTTGAGATTGTGGACGATGCCGTATAGGGCGATCAAGCTGAAAATGACGGTATCGAGCAGTTGGGTGATCAGTGATGCGCAGACAAAGGGGATGAAGAAAAAAAGCTTTGCAAATCTTTGTTTGAGCCGGTCAAAAAGTTCCAGATCGAGTTTTTGCATCGCTAAAGCGGAGAAAAAAGAGGTCGTCATGATGCGAGGGGTATGGTCCAAGACGGCTGCAAAGGCATTGTGCATCAAGTCATATTTTGAAGGAATATAACGCAAATGAAATCGAGACATGACGATCACTAGGAAGAGGAGAAAAAAGATCGTTAAAAGAGCTTTATTTGCAGCTTTTTTTCCAAAGTAGGTTTGGAGAAGGTTGAGAGAAAAGATCGCTCCGATCGTATAAACCTCGCTACAGGTTACATCGAGACCGAAGAGCTCCGTCTGTTTCGTTACAAAAAGATTTCCCAAGATGACTTGAACCGCCAAAGCTGCGATGAGCGCCTCTTTTCCCAGCCGAAGGGTCGTCAAGATGAAGCCGATCAAGATAGCGATGTGGGCAAAAAAGATCAGCTCGTTCATCGCTTGATCGCCATCCCTTCCGGAATGTGGAGGGTCGTTGTGGGAAAAGCGCATTCGGCGCCGTGTTTTTCAATAATTTCGATCGTCTTCAGATAGATAGCTTGTCGATGGAGCGTGTAATCGGCCAACTTCGTCGTTTTTGTGAAACAATAAATCAGAAAATTTAGGGATGACGGACCGAATTCGTCGAAGCGGACCATTAACGATTCATCGGTGTCGATTGCCGGGTGGTTTCGGACCATCTGTTCCACTTCTCGGACGATGGCTCCTATTTTTGAAGCATCGCCGTAACGGATTCCGACCCGTGTTTTAATCCGTCTGTTGGACATCCGCGACGGGTTGACGACGGAGATGTTTGAGAAGACGCCGTTAGGAACATAGATAGGACGTTTTTCAAGGCTTTGAATCGTTGTCAGTCGCCAGCCGATCTTTTCTACATAACCTTCTATTTCACGGTCGGGAGACGAGATCCAGTCGCCGACGGCAAAGGGACGGTCCAAATAGATCATCAGGCCGCCGAAAAAGTTTGCCAACAGATCTTTAGCCGCAAGACCTGCAATCAAACCGCCGGCACCTCCGAAGGCTAGAACGGCCGAGAGGTTGACATCGAGCGTTTGAAGGAAGATCGAAATTGCGATAGTGATCGCGATTACCCTGGAGATTTGACAAACGGCGCGCACCGTCGTCTTATCGAAACGCTTTTTACGGCGCCTGTTTTTTCGAAAGTATTCGATTTCCATATTCTTGATGAAACGGAGGAAAAAATAGAGGATGGTAAAGACGAACAGCAGACCTTTAAAAGGTCTGAAGAAGTTCGTAAGGTTTTCGCCATCCGACCGGAGCGCAAAGATCCGACCGGAGAATGTCAGGGCGAGGATCCAAAGAAGTAGTTTTAACGGCCGAATGAGGGCTTTTAGCAAAGCGGAGTCCCAAGCGGGGTCGGTCCGTTCTAAACGGCGATAAACCCGCTTGTAAAAATGACTCATCACGAAATGGACGGCAAGGGCTAGGACGACGATCACCAGAATGGGGATGGTCCAACCGAGAGAAAAAGGGATACCGACGATTGCTACTCGCTCCCGATCCATGTTTAATCCGAGGCTCTAAGGTTATCGGGTTGCATCAAAAAAGGGCGGCGATAGGTGCGCCATCTCCGATCGTGTGATCGATCGGAGATTGACCGAACTTTTTTCGGTAAGGATTGCCGTTTATGTGAGGGCTGCATCGGTTTACTCTAAATTGAATTTGAACGGGGGAGGATAGCGATCGGGGCGTTGAGGGGGAGTTCGATCTACAACTCTTCGAGCATCGTTTTCAGTTTCCCTTCCTCATGGAGTTGGAGAACGATATCGCAACCGCCGACGAACTTTCCTCGGACATAGAGTTGAGGGAGCGTGGACCAGTTTGAAAACTCCTTAATCGCCGAGCGAAGAGCATCGTCTTTTAGCACATCGCGCGTTTCATATTCAACGCCATATCGGTTCAGGACATCGACCACTCGCGCAGAAAAGCCGCAAAGGGGGATCGGTTTGGATCCTTTCATGAAAAGGATGATGGGGTGGTTTTCTAGCTCTTTTTGAATTTTTTCTTGCATGGTACTCATCTCTTCCCTTCATTCCATTCTTCGGGTGTGTAGGTTTTCAGGCTTAAAGCATGTAGCTTTGAATCAAAGAGCCCCTTCAAGGGGCTCAGCACCATTTGGTGCTGCTTCATCAGGCTTTTCCCTCTAAAGAGGGGGGAGATCACGATAGCATCGAAATGGAGACCGTCCTTTCGAGGATTCATGACGCGGACTTCCGCCCCTTGGAGCGTCGATTCGATTGCTTCGATCATTTGGTTGACTTCAATCATACCTTAACCACTATAGGGAAAAGAGAGGTTATTGAGAACCCTTTGACTCAAATTTTTACGAAATAGCTGTCTGAAGCTTGATGTAAAGGTGGCGGTTTTATGTTTGTCGATGATCACCGGCTACAATTTTACTTGAAAGAAATAGTGACTAAACCTTATTGGTAAACGCTATCGACTAGGAGTGATAAGATGGTCAAGAAAATAGCGATAACCGGCGGCGGCGGGCAGATTGCTTATAGCCTTCTTTTTCGGATTGCAAGCGGTGAATTATTCGGAAACGACGAGCCGATTGCCCTCCATATTTTAGAAGTTCCCCAAGGATTGGAGGGACTTAAGGGGGTTGTCATGGAACTCGAAGATTGCGGTTTTCCTCGATTGAAAAACATTAAGATCGGTAGTGATCCGGAAGAGGTTTTTAGCGGCGTTGACGTCGCGATCCTTGTGGGAGCAAAACCGCGTGGTCCCGGGATGGAAAGAAAAGATCTTCTGAGCGAAAACGGAGAGATTTTCGTCGTTCAAGGTCAAGCGCTAAATCATGCGGCTTCGAAGGATGTGAAGGTTTTTGTCGTAGGGAATCCTTGTAATACGAACTGTTTGATCACCATGCATCATGCTCCGAATATTCCCAGAAAGCATTTTCATGCGATGACACGCCTCGATCAAAACAGAGCGCACTATCAACTGGCGAAGCGGGCGGCTGTTGCTATCGATGCCGTTGAAAACGTGATCGTTTGGGGCAATCATTCGGCGACCCAGGTTCCCGATTTTGTGAACGCAACGATTGGCGGCAGAAAGGCTACCGATGTGATTACGGACCGGAATTGGCTTGAAGGAGAATTTATTGAAATGGTGCAGAAGAGGGGAGCTGCGGTGATTGCAGCTCGAGGAAAATCTTCCGCCGCTTCCGCAGCCCATGCCGTCTTAGACGGAATCGATGCTCTATATACTACGGGACCGACGTTTTCTTCCTCCCTCTGTTCCGATGGAAATCCTTATGGGATTCGTGAAGGTCTCGTCTTTTCTTTCCCATGCAAGCTGACGCAATCCGGTGAGGTTGAAATCGTTCCAGGATTTGAAATCACCCCCTTCTTAAAACAAAAACTTGCGGCAACGGAAAAAGAATTGTTAGAAGAGAGAGATGCGGTTGCGCATTTACTAAAATAGGGATCGATGATGAGTGAAGTTCTGTTCGAGATTACTGACGATCAACTGGAAACGGGGATGAGGGGTTTCCCCGTCGGCTATTGTACCACCTCTTCGGTCGATCCGATTCGAGGACTTTTCTATCGGGGGCGTCCGATCGGCGAGCTTTATCGGTGGGAACCCGAGAGGGTTCTCTACCTCTTAATGCATGGACAAGAGGGGAGCTCTCGAGATATCGCAACGTTTAGCGCTGCGCTTAAAAAACGGGGAAACTGCTCGAGTGCGGTCATTAAACATATCGAGTCTCTACCTCGACAAGGACATCCGATGAAGCTTTTCAACGGGGCTCTTTTGATTCTGGGGATGCTTGAAGGACGGGAGGATTACCGTGAAGATTGCATCGATCTGGTTGCAAAACTTCCTCACTTGGTTGCAACCGTCATCAATCATCATGCCGGTTGGGGACGGACCCCTCGATCCGATCCGAAACTTGGATATATGGAGAATTTCGCTCAGATGATTCAAGCTCCCGATGCCGACCCCAAAGAGCTGGGAGAGGTATTCCGCCTGTTTAATATCCTCCATTATGATCATGGGGGAGGCAATCTTTCCGCCTTCGTCGGTAAAGCGATCGCTTCGGGGTTGGAAGGGATGTATGGGTCGATTTGCGGGGCGATGTGTGCTTTAGCAGGACCGAGACACGGGCGGGCTAATCAGGATTGTTTGACTTTTGTCCGGGATATCCTGGACAAACTCGGAGATGATATCTCGGAAAGCGGTGTCGAAGCGCTGCTAAGAAAAAGAATCGATAACAAAGAACTGGTATTCGGCTTCGGGCATGCGGTTCTTAAAGCGGAAGATGCACGGGCCGCTATTTTCTATGATTATGCTGAGAAGCACTTTAAAGACCATCCTCTTGTCAAGGTCGCGATGCATCTTCGAACGGTCGGACCTAAGGTGTTGAAGGAGAGCCCTAAAATCTCAAATCCTTACCCTAATGTCGATGCGGTGTCGGGAACCGTTCTTACGGCTGCGGGGTTTCCTTATCCCGAATACTATACGGTCCTTTTCGGCTTAGCGCGTTCGGTAGGGATTTCTATTCAAATCGTCTACGAACGACTCGAGGCTCGCGACGGGAAAGGGACTCCGATCGTCCGTCCCAAATACCTCTACAGAGGAGCTTAATCCCTTTTTAACCTACTTAAGAAGGTATGAATATTTACCCAAACCGTTACTTTTTTCATCCTACCGAACCGCCGGCATTTCGACCGAAACGATTCCTCCGATAAGGCTAGAGAGATAGATAGGTCTCTTTGAGCCGATGCAAAGCGGTTTCCAGCCACTTTTTTTCTCTGCGACGAACCAAGCCGTAGATTTTGATCTTGGGTTCGGTTCCCGACGGACGGATAACGAATTTAGACCGATCTTGTAAGCGGAACAAAAGGACATTCGATTTCGGAAGGGAGGTAGCGGTTTTCCCGTCGAGGTAATCCTCTATATCGATCACTTGTTCTCCTTCGATTTCTGTGGGGGGATTTGCGCGCAGCTCTTTCATCGATCGTTCCATCATTTCCATCCCTTCTTTTCCGTCGCTAAATTTTACAGAGAGCTGTCCTTCCAGAAACGGACCGTATTTTTTATAGATTTCGGACAGGAGGTCGACAAGGGTTTTATTTTGGAGTTTGAGCTGCAACGCCATTTCGGCAATCAGACAGGCGGTAATGGTGGCATCCTTGTCGCGAGAGTGCGTTCCGTACAGAAAACCGAGCGATTCTTCTGCGCCGAAAAGGAACGAAAACTTGTTGGAATTTTCCCACTGATGAATTTTTTCTCCGATATATTTAAAGCCGGTCAACACCTCGAACGGTGTCACTCCGTAAGACTGTGCAATGGTTTTGAACAGCTCGGTTGTAACGATCGTGGTTACGACAGCGCTATTTTCAGGCAAGGATTTTGTATGACACAGATAGAAAAGGCACAAAGAGGCAATTTGGTTGCCGGTCAAGATGACGGACCGTTCTCCGTGGCGGATCACAACCCCTAGTCGGTCGGCATCGGGGTCGCTTGCTAAAAAGAGGTCTCCTTTTTCTTGTAACAGTTGTTGAATCCCTAGCTCTAGAGCTTGCTTTTGTTCGGGGTTGGGAAAGCGGGCGGAAGGGAAATTTCCATCGGGAGTTTTTTGCCTTTCGACGACGGAAAGCGAAGTGAATCCCCACCGCTTGAGCCCTTCGGGAAGAGTGGTAATGCCGCAACCGTGGAGGGGGGAATAGACGATTTTTAGCTCTTTTCCACGGTTGTGATTGGTATCGGGGTGATTTTGAAGGGGCATTAACGCTTCGAAATACGCTTGATCCTCTTCAGTTTCGACTTCACGGATTAAATGATTCTTGAAGTCCGTCAGTTTGACTTGGTCGGGGTGTCGGATTTTTTTAACTTCGGCAATAATCGCTCTATCGTGAGGAGAAACGACTTGGGCGCCATCGCTCCAATAGACTTTATAGCCGTTATATTCCGGAGGGTTATGAGAAGCGGTGATCATCACTGCCGCTATGCAACGGTGATGGCGACACCCGAACGAGACGAACGGGGTAGGGCGGAGCTCTTTGGTGATCAAGACGGCAATCCCGTTCCCGGCTAAAACGCGGGCGGTCTCCTCTGAAAATAGTCGTGAATTGTTTCTGGAATCGTAGCTGATAAAAACCTTGGGAGCTTCTACCTTTCGGGAAAGGATATAGTTGGCAAGTCCTTGCGTTGCTCTTTGAATCGTATATTTATTGAGCCGGTTGGTACCGGGTCCCATCGGACTGCGCATGCCGCCCGTTCCGAAAGCGATGGTGGTATGGAAGGCATCGATTAAAGCGTCAGGGTCTTTTTCTTGCAGGTTGCGCACCTCCATTCGGGTTTCGGCATCATAAGGTTCTTCAAGCCATGCGGCAACGCGCCGTTTAACTTCCGGCGGCAGTGATTTGCTTGTCATACTTTTCTTTTTTACACCGGCGAGGGGAAAAACCCTAGTTTTTTATTGAAAGCTTTATCTCATTGTCGGTTATCGGTTGAATTAAGAAGATTTCAGCTCTATCCAAAGGGAGCGGCTTTCTTTTTCGGAAAGGAGTTGGCGGGTGTAGAAGAAGGTTCCTTGATAAGCATTCAGAGCATCGAGAGTCTTGATCAGAACGGGCGCATTATCGATGTGAGGGCGAATGTTCGTCGTTGCCGGAAAGTTTTGGAAGGTATTGGTTTCCGAAGCAAAGATTTCAGGTCGGTAGAGATAATTGAGAAAGGTGTAGACCAGATCTTGATTTTCGGACCCTTTGGGGATACACATATTCTCGATAGAGATAAAACAATAATCATCGGGAAGGACGAAATCGATATGGGGGTAGTCGGTGGCGGCGCGGAGGACATAGGAGCTGGGGATAACCGCAACGGCAACGTTTTTTGTCATGAGAAGGTAGTCGCCACGGATACCTGCATAAGCTTCGACCAGCGGTTTTTGCTGCAACAGTTTTGAACGGATAAGGGCAATTTCTCGGGGAGAGAGGAGCTCTTTTCGATCGAAAAGATAATGCGCCGTGATGTCGATCGCTTCAATAGGATCGTTTACCATCGATATCTTCGTATTGGGGTGCGTAGTGGAGAAGATCTCTTTCCAAGTAGGTTCGAACGGAATCTCTTGATATTGCTCCTTATCGATTCCGAAGCCGAGAATTTCCCAAATAAAAGGGATGGAATAGGTATTTTTAGGGTCGAAGTCCTGGCGGATGAGCTTGGGGTTCAGGTGATCCGTAAAGGTGAGTTGACTATGGTCGATCGGTTGTAAAAGCTGCTCCTCAACGAGTTTTATGACGGCATAATCGGAAGGAATAATCAGATCGTACCCTTTTCCCCGATCGGCTTTCGACTTCACGAGTAGTTCTTCATTACTGGTATAATAGTGACGGATCACTCGGATTCCCGTTTCTCGTTCAAATCGTTTCACAATCTCGGGGTTTAAAATCTCAGGCCAACTAAAGATGTTGAGGCTCTGTTTTCCACCTTTGATAGGTTTGAGGTAGTCCGTTGTTGTTAAAAAAGCAAAAAAGAGACCGATCCATAATGCGATGATGATCGAACGGAACAACAGTTTCATCGATAGACCCCTCTTAGTTCTCCAGCTGTTCTTCGATTTTTGAACGGGGGACGGTGGGGGCTTCGGGGTGGTCGATTCCTTCACATTCGCCCTTTACTTTTTCCCACTCATTGACGCTCATCAGATTTTGTTTCCACCAGGGAAAAGTACGACACTGTTTGGGACGTGCTGCGTACACTTTACAAAATTTTTTGTCTTCGAGGAAAATGCAATCGTCGGAATGGGGGTGATCGAGAAGGGCTAAATCATGGATATAATTTCGAGTATATCGTTTGATGAAGGCTCCTTCGGTCATCCGAAGGTGTTCGGCCAATACCGCGATATCCTCTTGTTCGAGCCAAACATGTCCTTTTTTCGTGCAACATTTGCCGCAGCCCGTACATTTGAAACGGAGACCTTTTCGGTACCAAGGCTCGGGTTCGAAAGAAAACGATTGGCGATCGATCGCTTTCCAGCCGTCGACCCATTGATGGACGGTCAACTCGAGCGAGGACGCCTCTAAGCGGAGTTCGTTCCACGATCCTTTCAGATGACCGGTCGAGCCGCTATCGAGGATGATCGGAAGTTGATTCGGGCGGAGATCGGCAACGGTTCTTCTATGGGTGTGTCCGTGGAGATAGATTTGAATATTGGGGTGCGAAGCGATCACTCGTCGGAGTTTTTCGCCTCGAATCAACCGTCGTCGGGGACGATCATGCTGGAAAAAGGGAAAGTGGTTTACAAGAATGATATTCTCTTCAGGATCGATCTTTCCCAAAAGATTCTTCAAGTTCTCTTCAACGGTAGGGGAAAAGTAGCCGTTAGAGGAAACGAGAGAAGAGGGATAGGTCGTATCCATCAAAGCGAGATGCCATCCCTCGGTTAAGGGAAGGGTTGTCACCCCATGTGTCGCAAGGGAAAAAGGCTTCCTTCTCGGTGAGGGAAAGCTTTCATAAAACACTTTCCTTCGACCTGCTTTTTTGGTGTAGTGATCATGGTTGCCGGGGACCGTAAAAACGGCCATACCCAGATCCTTAAGGGAAGCGACGAATCTTTCTGCGATTTTATATTCTTGTTCGGTCGAGGTTGTCGTCAAATCGCCGGAAATGATGACATCGGTGATTCCTTTTTCTTTAAAAATAGGAATCAAAGAAAAGGGGCGCTCATTCAGATGTTCTTTTGCTCGATTCAACAACAGATTCAGATTTCCCAGCCACCGCTTTGAAAAAAATTGAGCGGGGTTTGGAGAGAATCTTGAAAAATGGAGGTCTGAGATATGGGCGATTTTAATCGGTTTCATCGCTATCAATATACCAAGGCGATCGTTTCTTTTTTAGAAAATTTAATTTTTGAAGGTTTTCCGTCCAGGGTCGATTGCATCGGCTCGGCATCGATCTTCCGGCGGGCTCTATATCGGTCGGAGATAAGGCATATACCGATCTATGCTCTCGAAGATTTTTTGGAAAAAGAGCCGAATATGCAGCCCCTTTCCAATGGAAGGGAAATGCCGAAAGAAAGCATTCTCGCTATAAAAATCTAAAGCATTTTCTCACGCGGAACGGAATCGAGACGGTTTTCGGCTCTATTGGTGCGTTTTTATAGATGAGAGTCGGCTAAGAAATTTTTTAAGCGGATCTCTTTAAAAAACTTCCCATGCGGAAGACTAGATGGCAATCAGCGGTTTAAATCGAAGCTAAAGACTTTTTCTCCGGTAGGAAAATCTAAAAACGGCAGTTGAAATCGACTCGGATAACGTTGCGCTCGAGCCACTTCTTTTGCGGGTTTTTTATAAGATGCCGGAAATAGGAGAGGTTTAAATGGAGCCGTTGACGGTAGGGAATCTTTAGCCCCGCTTCTAAGCGGTTTTGATCGATACCTCGTCCTTCTTGCCAAAAAAATTCCTCGGCAAATACGGGAGAGATTCGGTAGTCGGAATAGCGATAGAAAGGGATGAACTCTGTCCGGTTTCTATAGAGCCAGCGGTTTTTTCCCCCAAATTTTTGTCCGAGGATCCGGTATTGAACCCTATTGCGATTCGAGAGCAAAAAACCGCGTCGATTCCCTAACCGGAAGGTGAGATCGATCAGGGGATTATATTCGGCGATCCATTTTTTTTTGAGGCGGCTATAGCTATGGCGGTAAGCAAGGTAAAAATGGGTATGGGGCGATCGATCGAAACGAAACCCTCCTTGATAATGTTTGTAATAAAGCTTTTTTCCCCGATTGCCGTAGCGGAACTCGGCATTTCCCGAAAAGGATACTTTTCCGGAGCAGGGGATCGTCATCCCGTCACAGTTCCACACCTGAAAGTCTCGATGACTATTGAGTTTTGCAAAGAGGGTACAGGGGATAAGGAGGAGTAAAGACCACTTCACGATCGACCCTGCATTTTATCGAAGACTTTTAGGATACGGCGGGGGAAGATAAATGTCTGCCATTTTTTTTCACGAAGACGGAGGAATTTAAAATTGGGGATGTAAGGAGGAGGGGTGATCACTTGACCCGAAAGAAAACCGGGACGCCATAAGATCATTTGTTTGGGGCACCCGGCAACGATCAATGTCGGGATTCCTAAATTAGAGGCCAAATGCCCCGTTCCGGACTCATTTCCCACCAAAAAATGGGATTCGTAGAGATAGGTAGCGAGTTCGCCGATCGTTGCAAACTCCGGGAGAGGGAAGCGATTTTTGAGAAGGGGAAGCCATTTTTCCCTTTCTGCAGGGCTTACGGAAAAAACGGGCTCGAATCCTTTTTTTTCCAGATTTCGAGCGACTTGAATAAATTTCTCGGCCGTCCACGTCCGTTTTGGAGTCGTACTTGTGGGATGAATAACCACCCGTTTTTTATATTTTCGATGGCTCAACCCGTCGGGAATAGTGATTCCGTTCTCCGCAATCGGATCGACTTTTCCTAAGAGGGAAGCAATCCCGGCTGCGATATTGGTCACCATAGAGTAGCGCCGGTTAAAGAGATAGTCATCGGGAGTCGGCGGATGGTGTTTTCCCGCTTCATAACTTGCATAAAAGACACGGATCTTTTCCCGGTAGCGCCGAATCAGGTCAAAGGAAAAGGGGGTATTGTCATTTTGAAGGAGGATAAAATCGAACCCGTCGAGAGTTTGAATGGTTGATCGCTCGGCAAAAGAATGGTCGGAAAACCAATCACGGAGATTTCCAAGGGTATCTTGGAAGGTTGTGACTTCATAGCCTTCGAGTTTCAGTCGGTGGGAAGCGACCATCATCATGAGACCGTCACCGATCCCTTCAGAACATATGACGGCAGCTTTCATTGGCAAGCTCGATAAAGGCTTGGTAGACGCGAGAAACGGAGACGAAGTTTTGCCAGAAGTTTTCTCGAATACGGAGGTTGATTCCTTTGAAGTTCGGCAAGGGAAAGGGAGGTGTCGCCACTTTGCCGATCGTCCAGCCGGGACGCCATAGGCGTAGCCGCTTAGGGTTTCCCGAAATCGTTAAAGTGGGAATTCCGAGGTTTGAGGCAAGGTGACCCAATCCCGAGTCGTTTCCGATCAAAAACCCTGATTCATAGATATACTCTTCGACCTCTTTAAGGCTACCGAACCGGGGCAGAGAGATCCCTTCTATACCTTCCCAACGGCTTCTGTCGCTCGGACCGACGCAAAAAACGACCGAGAATCCCTCTTTTTCCAGCCTTCGAGCTAGAGAGAGAAACCGCTTTCGTTTCCAGTTCCTTTTCGCATCATTGCTTGTAGGGTGGATGATGATCCGTTTGAGATACTTTTTGAATGTTTTATCCTTAGGAAGGGGCAAATCATTTTCTTTCGTTGCGGGAGTTCCCAGTATTTTTCGGCAGGCAAGGGAAAGATTGAGCGCAACGGTGAGTTTCGGGTTAAAGAGGAAGTCTCCCTCCCGGATATTTTTTGAATCGGTGGGGAAAAAAAAGGTCAGATGTTTTAGCCTTCCCCGACTTCGAAGGTTGAAGAGGTGCCACGCTCTTTCGGAGTTATCGTTTTCTACGAGGACCCGGTCGTACCGATTGAGAATGTTTTCCAAATCCTCGATCGGAACGTGGGGGATAAAGGTGTCGGATTCGAATAAAAGGGAGAGCTCCTCTGCGGCGTCGTGAAAGATTGTTGGGAGATAGCCGGCCAGTTTCAGGTGACGGGCTCCGATCATCATCAGGAGACCGTCGCCTATTCCCGATGCGCAACAAAGGGCGGCCTTTTTCATCGTCGCTTTTCCTCACCCGCCGTAGCATCGGTTACGAGGGCTTCGGAAATTAAAATCATCCCGGCGACCGAAGCTGCATATTTGATGGAGTTTTTGACGATCTTGGTAGGATCGATCACTTCACTTTTAACCAGATCTTCCACTTTTTCGGTAAGAGCATTAAAGCCGAACGTTTGATCGCTAGTTAAAACTTCTTCTAGGTAAAGGGAGCCGTCTTTTCCGCAGTTATCGACGATTTGTTTGAAGGGGGCTTGGCAAGCGGTGAAAACGATTTCGCATCCGATTCGTTCTTCGGGGTCAAGCTGCAGCTTTTTAAGTTTTTGAGAGGCGCGGAGAAGGGCGACGCCCCCTCCGGGAACAAAGCCGCTTTCTTGAGCGGCGCGTGTTGCATGTAAACTATCTTCGAAGACTTGTTTTTTTTGTTTCATTTCAAGCTCGCTCGGTCCACCGACACGGATCACCGCGACTCCGCCTTGGAGTTTTGCCCGCCTCTCTTGAAGCTTTTCTTTATCATACCTACCGGAAGTATTGTCAAGCTCCCGATCGATTCGTTTTAAACGTGCTTCGATCTCTTCCGGTCGCCCCATTCCTCCGACGATTGTCGTGTCATCTTTGGAAATTTCGATTTTTTCGACCGCTCCCAATACTTCGGCTCCGACCTCTTTAAGTTGCATTCCCTTTTCTTCGGAAACGACGGTAGCGCCCGTCAGCGCAGCGATATCTTCAAGTAGCGCTTGACGTCGATCACCGAACCCCGGCGCTTTGACGGCTACAACTTTAAGGGTTCCGCGCAGCTTATTGACAACCAGTGTCGAAAGAGCATCTCCTTCGATCTCTTCGGCGATGATTACAAGCCCTTTTCCCGTAGAAGCCAGCGGTTTTAACAGCGGGAGAATTTCCTGGATCGACGATAGTTTTTTATCGGTAATCAGAATGGCCGCTCGTTCCATTTCAACCGACATCCTTTCACCGTCGGTACAGAAGTACGGGCTTGCATACCCTCGATCAAATCGCATCCCTTCAACCATTTCGATCGTTGTCGTCGTTCCCTTTCCCTCTTCAATCATGATGACTCCCGATTTCCCCACTTTGTTTATCGCATCGAAGATGATCTTGCCGATCTCTTGATTTCCCGCAGCGGAAACGGTTGCAATCTTTTCAATTGCTTCCGGGTTTTTAACGGCGATTGCTAAAGTATCGAGTTCTGTAAGGATCGTTTCCACCCCTTTTTCCAGCCCCCGTTTTAGATGGATCGGACTCACGCCGGAGGCGATATTTTTCATCCCCTGTTTGACAAGAGCTTGGAGAAGGATCAGACCTGTCGTGGTTCCGTCTCCCGATTCTTCTTTAATCCTTTGCGCTACCTGTTTGCCCAGCGAAGCACCCATATTGGCGTAAGGGTCTTTGAGTTCGATTTCTTTAACGATACTGTTCCCGTCATTCGTAATCGTAGGCGTTCCCCAACTCGATTCGATTCCGATATTTTTCCCCTTGGGTCCCAGGGTCACACCGACGGTATTTGCAAGCTTATCGATCCCTTCTTTCAGCTTTGCTCTGGCTTCTTCTTCAAAAATGATTTCCTTTGGTATGGATGACATTGTTTAGGTTCTCCGAATTCATGTTGTTTCCAAGCTCGTATCTATTGCTTTAACGGGGTGAGCGGCTCACTCCGATAGAGAGCGCTTCAACACCCGCATCGGCACGGGAACGGATGTTTTATAGTTTCATACTACCTAATTTTAAATAAATCTCTTCCGAATTTGCTCGTTAACTTGAAATATTTCTTCCAAAGGACTGATAGCTTTGATTGATAGGGTTAAAATAAGGAGGTGCCGGATTGGCGAAAGCAGCCGGTGACTCTCGACCGAAGATGTAACCGAAGGTGCGACGAAAGAGGTTTCGATCTTGCGGTTGCATTTCAAGATTGTCTTCGTTTACGCTATCGACTATTCGCTGCACAGCTTCATCATCGCTATCGTTTCCATTCACGGACCGGCGATTGCCATCGGCAGCGGTTGCAGTTCTAATCGAACCGTTGTCGTTCCCTTTGCCATAGCCTAGAAACCGTCTCATTCGAGTGCCGTCGTAGTCGCCGGAAACCCGCTCCAAAGCGTCGATTATCCGATAGCTAAACATCTCCCTCCGAGCCGGATCGGCAAAAAAGATATTTAAGTCTGCATCGGTTAAATATAAGGTTCTTGAGCTGCTTGCAAGGGACAACCTTTGCACCCCCCGCTCGCCGAGTTCATCATACATATCGGCTTTTATAGCATTCCAGATCACAAGAGGGATGAAAAAAGAGCGGTTCGTCTCCAGCTCGACAAGCCCCGGTAAAGCCGCAACCGGAAATAGATCAAGCTTTTCGATCAACTCTACCATCGATTGTCGCATCGCTTGGAAAGCTTCGGCAGGAGGGACTATAAGACTCCCTTTTGTTAAATACTCTCGTTGCGCATTTCTAAGCTCTCGAACCGAAGATTGAAATGCAAGCGAACATCGATCGTTTCTAACGGAATGGTAAGCGAAAACGGTCTTTTCAACAAAAGCTAAAGCCGTTTCAAACAGTTTTGACGTTAAAACCGATCGAGCATCTTCTCCGGTTGCTTCAAACCAATCTTTGTATTCCGGCGGAATATTCCGATCCGTCTTTCGTAGCAATACCGACATGTTAAATCCGTAGCGGACCATCTCGAAAGAATTGATAAAAGCATTGGAGAACTGACTCTTCTGACTGCTGCCGAGCTTATTATGTCCGATCGACCCGTTCATATCAGACATGACCTGTCCAAACCTCGATTCGAACGATCGCCCGCTTGCCCCCAGCTTTTTACACGTATCGCGAAACCTTACTAAATTTTTAGCGATAAGACTCGGACGCAAGTTTTTATAAGGGATAATGTGTTCGGGCAACAAACGATAGGTCGTAGCTTTGCCTAGCATTTCATAAACGGTCGATCCTTGGTTAAAAGTCAAAACGATGTCTTTGCTTTTTAAATGACGGGAAAAAGAGGTTTCCATATCCCATTCTATGGCGG
>JBCDES010000089.1:0-3709 GCA_039179295.1 Chlamydiota bacterium | reverse complement strand
AGTTTGAAACAATCCTATCGGAAGAGCGGTTCGAACTGATTAAGCGCAATGTCATCACCCTTTTGGAAACCCCTCCTACAAATTTAGAACGGATGACCGATCAACTCCACACCCTGGCTTTTACCTACAAAGGGGATTTCGAACGAAGACGAAAATCGATTGCCGCCCTAAAAAATCTCTCCTACGAAGACTTTAAGAAAGAGACCGACACATTCCTTTCCCGCAAAAATCCGAACAGAATCGCCATCATGGTTGAAGGAAAGCAACCCGATGAAAAAGCGTTCCGGTATGAAGAAATTACCGCCGAACACTTAAAAGCCGAAGGGACATACATCTCTCTCCCTTAATGCGAGGTGCGGGGAGACGGAAAACCCTACGGGACGGGAGCAAGCCGGCTCTTTTCGAGACTCGACAGATGCTCTTGCAGCGAATCGACCGTATCGATAACTTCAAATAAAACGCCGCTTTGCAGCGCTTCGAAGTGCTTCTTGCCACAGCTGACCTTTGCTTGTTCGGAAAGGCGCAAATCGGTTGGAATTCCCTTGGTTTCCAGAGCGAAATAGAGCCGCTCTTCCCCTTCGATTTCAACTAACACGACCCAATCGGGGTTATAGCTGCCGAGGGGCGTATCGATTTTAAACCAGTTAGGGAGTTTTGCGTAGAGCTTAACATCATCCCGCCTTTCAAGGTGAGTAGCACAAATCGCCGTTCGACTTCAGAGTCGTAGACAACATGATCGAACACCGATTTTTTGCTCTCGATCATATTTTTTTCGATATAGCCGACGCATTCGCTATTTTTAAAAAGCTCTTGAGAGTAGTAATGGCGATCGCCGATTTTTCGGTATTTTATCCCGTCGATCATCAAAAGACGCATTTGCTCTTTGATCACGGCAGCGGTTTTCTCCAGAAATGTTTGCGGGTTGTTTTTAAACGACTCCAGGCACCTTCCGTTAACGAGAATTTTTACAATCGTCGAACGCTTTAGATGGGTTTGACTTTCGAGATAGGTGATGAGGTCGGGAAGGGGGAAGGCGCTCTTTTCAAGACTCGTCGTCGTTTCCGATACGCCGCGCGCTTTAATCCCCCCTCGATCGATATCGACTTCGGCTTTTCGATAAATCCACCAACCGGTATCGACCTTGACATCGTCTTTAATCCTCGCCGCGCATTGCTCGATAAACGTTTCGGTATCGAAATCGATATGGAATCTGGTTTTATACTTCACCCGTTCCCAAAGCTCTTGAAACGCCTCGCTTAAAAAAACCTCTTTTTGAAGAGCAATTTTTTTTCTGGCATCTCGATTTTTAAGCTGTAGGTTGCCGCAGACCTTCTTTAATCGCGCAATAATTTCCGGTTCGTACGGCTTAAACCGTTTCGGCAGGTCGAGATCATTTTGCGCCAGAAGCTTTTTCAGCCCGTCCGAAACCATCCCTTCCCGATCGATATGACCGTTGTCGAATAAGTATCCCCAAACGGTCATCGACCCCTTATCGACTAAATATTTTCCATCTTTATCGGTCAGGTCGTTAAATAGGTGTTTTTCGACCCGTCCGAATCGAATCGCCGTTTCCCGTTCAATTTCTTGTTGCAGTTTTGCAGCAAAGGTTTCATAGGATTCATTCGCCATAATCGTCAATGTATTGACCTCGAAACCACGGACCCGTTCCCCTTGCTGGTTAACCGCCAGTCGGAGTCCGCGACCGATTTCTTGCCGCTTTTTCAGCACCGATTGTGTCTCGTTCAAGGTGCAAATCTGAAAAATATTGGGGCTGTCCCACCCCTCCCTTAACGTCGAATGAGAAAAAATAAATTTTAACCTCGACTCGAAACCGAGGAGTTTTTCTTTATCCTTCATGATCAGATGGTAGGCGCTTTCATCGGCTAAGGCGGTCCCGGAGCTATCTTTTACTCTCGCCTCTCCCGCCGCATCTTTTTTCTTATCGATGGCAAAATAGCCGTTATGGACAACGGACGCCTCCGCTCTTAAGTCAAGCTCTTGAAAGAGCTCACGATAGTCAGCTTTTTTGCCGGCTCTGATATACTCCTCTTCGAAAATCCGTGCATACTCCCCTTTTCGGGCTTTTCCTTCTCGGTCATAAGAGCGATAATTAGCGACCTTATCGATGAAAAACAGACTGAGAACTTTGATCCCTAGAGGCTTGAGGCGCAGCTCTTTATCTAAGTGCTCTTCAATGGTCTTCCGTATCTGCAACCGTTTGTAGCCGGCGCTACCTTTCTCTCCCATCGACTGCCCCGGCCGCAAAGGTTCGGGGTGATTGATAAAGGTTATCGATTCCTCCCCCTCCTTGCAGTCGATTCTTTCGACAACGTACCCGGCATAAAGGGGGCGAGCGCCACTTTTTTCAAAGATATCCGCGCCCCCTTTCACCGTAACCGTTTTTCTTTTGACCCTTCGCCGTTTATCCTGACAGTCGATTTCGATCCGCGCCGTTATAGGACTTTTCTTATTGTCGACACTCACAAGCTTGATATAGGCTTGATTGTGATGATTCTTGACCTCTATTGCCGCCACTTCGATCTGTTTGACCAATTGAAGCTCGTAAGCATCGAGGGCATCGAGTTTATAGAGCATGTGATGTTTATCGATGTGGGTTGCCGAGTAGCGGACCGTACAAAGAGGATCTAAAGACTCGACAGCCTCTTTCCCTTTATCCGTTTTATCGACACTTTGAGGCTCATCGATAATGACGATCGGACGGGTTTGCCGAAGATACTCAATCGGTTTAGCTCCACACATCTTATCATGAAAACGGTGGATGATGTTGGCTTTACTCTCCTTGTCCGGATCTTTGAAGCTACTTCGAAAAGCATCGATATTGATCACCATGATTTGAATCGTCGAATCGGTAGCAAAATTTCTAACATCGGAAAGCCTTTGAGAGTCATAGATAAAAAAATCGAACGGGGCGTTTTCATACAGGGCATGAAAATGAGACGCAGTCATTTCGAGAGATTTGTAGACACCCTCTTTAATCGCTACCGAAGGGACGACGATAATAAACTTTGTAAAACCGTGCCGCTTGTTCAGTTCGAAAACGGTCCGTAGATAGACATAGGTTTTCCCCGTTCCCGTTTCCATTTCAATCGAAAGATGGAGCCCCGCTTCGGGATTAAAAGGTTGAGAAACGGGAAGGCCGTTTTTTCGTTGCACGGCGCAAATATTTTCATACAGCTCTCCGGACGAAAGTTCGAGTCGATTTCCCAGCCCTAAATCGTTCTCCAGTCCCGGAAGGTAGTGTTGCTCCGTTTCTCGAGCGATCGAAAAGGTTGTTTGACCTGGCCGTTGCCCCTTGAATACGGAGCATACGGCCTCTATCGCCTGTCGTTGATAGGCCAGATCGGGGTCAAATCGTATTTTCATACCTTTCCCCTTTATTTTTACATAAACGACTTTTAACCCGACTTTTAAGATTATAAAATCGGCTATGAAAGAGTGAACAATCTATTTTGTGGATGTTGAAACCGAAAATACGAGTCACAAAGGATTTTGTGACTATTTTGCAAGGTACAAAAACGTATGGGATGTAACGCATCGACTCACAAACATTCATATAATTTTTTTTCCTGCCGCAATATTGATCAGTTCTGGAAAACATAAAACCTGTTGCGCCCGTCCTTTACCTTCACGAGTTATCATCAGAATGTTGGCATCACGAAGCTTCTTAAGTAAAGGTTGCGCTGTCGTT
>JBCDES010000112.1:0-1796 GCA_039179295.1 Chlamydiota bacterium | reverse complement strand
ATCCGACAACTCACCTAATCCGGATGCTTTTCGACGGGCTGATTCGGAGAGACGAGGAAGGAAATGCAGCTCTATCGATTGCTGAAAAATATACCGTTTCGGAAGACTTCAAAACCTACACGTTTCATCTCAAAAAAACCTTCTGGAGTGACGGCACGCCCCTTACCGCCGATGATTTCGAATACGCATGGCGAAAGTGTCTCGATCCGAAAACCGTCAGTCACGGAGCACAGAATTTTTATTTCATTAAGAACGCAGAACGTGCGGTGCAAGGAGAATGTCCCGTAAGTGAAGTGGGGATAAAAGCTCTCGATCCTTACACCTTCCAATTCGAACTTGAATTCGCCGTTCCCTATTTAATCGATATCTTAGATTCCACTTTTTTCTACCCTATTCCGAAACACTTGGATCAAAAAGGTCCGGGTTGGATTTATCAAGTAGGTCGACCTTTTGTTTCCAACGGACCCTTTAAATTAAAAGAGTGGAAACAAGCGGAATCGGTAACGGTTGAGAAAAACCCCTCTTATTGGGATCGAAAACATGTACGTCTTCAAGAAATAAGGATCGGTCTCCTTGAAGACGGAATGACGCAGCTTTATATGTATGAGAAGGATCAACTCGATTGGATTGGAAATCCTATCAGTTTCCCTCCTCCGGAAGCATTGGATATCCTGAAAAAAAAGGAGACATACTCCTACGTGACCAGTCCGGAAGTGACTTGGTTCTTTCTCAACAGCGAAACCTTTCCGTTCAGTAACAAAAAAATGCGACAAGCCTTTTCTTATGCGATCGATCGAAATGCAATCGTGGATCATATTTTAACCGGAAATGCTCTTCCGGCATATGGGATTATCGCACCCTGTTTCGGGCTAGAACAGCCCGATTGGTTTGAAGATAGACAGCTTGATGAAGCGAAAAGGCTCTTCGATGAAGCTTTAACGGAGGAGGGGCTAACCCTTCAAACCTTTCCCGGTGTAACACTTAAATCCCCAGCCGACTCTAAAACGGCGAACCGTATTTCTCAAGTAGTTCAGCAGATTTGGGAAAAAACTTTCGGAATCGATGTCGCCTTATCCCAATCGGATTGGCCCGTTCATTTCACCGCACTTCAAAATGGAGACTACCAGATCGGGATCATGGGATGGGTCCCTTACATGCAAGATCCTATTTATATGCTTCAAACCTTTAAACATAAAGGCGATAAGGTCAATATGAGTAATTGGGAATCGCAGAAGTACCTCGATCTAATCGTAGCCTCGGATCATGAAATGGATCCCGAGAAGCGGCGGCTTTTACTGATCGCAGCTGAAAAAGTGTTGATGGATGAGATGCCTATTATTCCCATTTATTACTCGGGCATAAAGTTTTCGAAAAAACCCGAGCTTAAGGGGGTTATTCTCCCGCCGACGGGAGCTATCGACTTTAAGTTTGCTAGCTTTTCCCAATAGAAGAGAAGGGAACGGAAATGGTTCAAAAGCTTTTAAAGGTTGGCACAAAAATCTTCATAAGAAGTACGATTATCCCATTACTTTGGAGATACCCGATGAAAATTTCAGTCACCCTTATCCTATCCCTATTCTTAATCGGTTGCGGTAAACAAGATATCCTTCAAAAAAAAGTTTTGAAGCTCTCCTTCGGCAAGCAAGTACGCACATTGGATCCGAGGCTTGGAGGAGAGAATCCGACAACTCACCTAATCCGGATGCTTTTCGACGGGCTGGTTCGGAGAGATGAGGAAGGAAATATAGCTCTAGCTATTGCCGAAACATATACCTTTTCGGAAGACTTCAAAACCT
>JBCDES010000081.1:0-4591 GCA_039179295.1 Chlamydiota bacterium | reverse complement strand
TAAAGCCTTTTTTTTCATAACGTCGACGATAAGGTAAGAAGATGAAACGATTTGTTGTCGGGATCGAAAAACATCCTCTTTATTTCACCCTTCTCCAAGGAATCGGGTAGGATGCCGTTTCCGCCGGTAGAAAGTTGCCGTTAGGTTCGGCAACCGTAAAAAAAGGGGGGTCATTTGTTTGGATCGGACTCTTTTTCTAAATACTTTCTTTCCGAAACCGAAACGTCAACGAAAGTTCGCCATCTTTTCTCCCTTGTATCCCACCGACGATTAGAGTAGAAAAAAAGGGAGGTGACGCAATGGTCAAACAGGTTGTGATTTTGGGTGGAGGATTTGGGGGTGCCTACACGGCAATGCAGCTGGAAAAATATCTAAAAAAAACAACGGAACCCTTTGAAATTTCAGTTGTGAACAGGGAAGACTATTTTGTTTTCCAACCGATGCTGGCAGAAGTTGTCGGCGGTTCTCTCGGCGCTTTGGATACAATCAATCCGCTCCGAAAACTCTTAAGAAAGACAACGTTATTTTTTCGAGAAATCGATTCGATCGATCTTGAAAAACAGAAAATCTACTTAACTCCGAAATTCTCCCATAAAATTCTAGACATCTCCTATGATCACTTAGTGATCGCTCTCGGTACGGTCACCGACTTCCGCGGACTGCCCGGTCTTCATGAACATGCCTTCCCTTTCAAAAACCTAGCAGACAGTATTGCGATCCGCAATCAAGTCATCGATGTGATCGAAACCGCAGCGCGAACGCATGATAAGACGGCTAAGAATAAACTCTTGACATTTGTCGTCGGAGGAGGCGGTTTTTCGGGAACGGAGGTGGTTGCCGAACTCAATGACCTCGTCCATAAACTTGCAAAAGAGTACCCCGAGATCGATAAAAATCAGATCCGTGTCATCCTTGTTCACAGTAAAGATCGCTTGCTGGATAAAGAGATGCCTGAATCCTTAGGTCGCTATGCCGAAAAACTCTTAAAAAAACGAGGGGTGGAGTTCCGTTTCGGGACCCACTTAAAAACGGCAACTCCGGAAGAAGCGATTTTAGATACCGGAGAACATATCCCTACTAAAATAGTGATTTCGACAGTTCCTTCCAGACCCAGTCCGCTGATCGAAACCCTGCCGCTAAAACTGGAGCGGGGAAGAATCGTAGCCGATGCCAAGATGCAAGTAGCAGGTCGCGAGAACGTTTGGGCGATCGGAGATTGCGCCGCCATTCCTCATCTTGTCGGGCAAGGGATTTGTCCTTCGACAGCGCAATTTGCAATTCGAGAAGCAAAAGTCCTTGCCTACAACATCGCCGCTACCCTCTCCGGTCGGGATAAAAAAGACTTCCGCTTTAAAGCGTTGGGAATGATGGGAGCTTTGGGTCACCGATCGGCCGTAGCGGAACTCTTTGGAAAATTTAAGTTTTCAGGCCGTTTTGCCTGGATATTATGGCGGATGATTTATTGGATCAAACTTCCGGGAATGAGCCGAAAAGTGAAGGTCGCTTTAACCTGGATGCTGGATACGATGATTCCCATTGAAACCGTTCAGCTCAAAACCGCTACTTCTCAAGGAATCGCCCAACTCCATTTCGAAACGGACGAGATCATCTTTCAAGAGGGTGATGTCGGTGACTACCTCTATATCATCGTCAACGGAAAAGTCGAGGTCTACCGAGAACGGGGGGGAAGCAAAAATGTCATCGCTACATTGGGAAAGGGGGAATATTTCGGAGAGATGGCCCTTCTCAATCGACAGCTCCGAACGGCAACGATCCATTGCCTTTCTCCCGTTGACGTTTTAGCCCTTAAAAAGAGAGATTTCGGGATATTGATCTCAAATTTCCGGCGCTTGAAAAAAGATTTCGAGGAGACGGAAAAAATCCGTAGGAAAGAGATCCGGTAAGGGTGAGGGGTCGGGTTATATAAATTGAAAACACCGTCACTCGGACTCCACAAACAGATTCCAGCTAAGAAGCCCTTTTTCTTCATCTCCCCGATCGGAAAAAATTGCTTGTTTGATCGGAGTTTTAACCGCCCGATATGCTTGATCGATAAGCGTTTTGAGACGTATTCCCCCATCGTGAAGATTGCGCACTACATAACTCTGATCCAAAAAGGGAACAAGGGCGGGACATTCGAATGCCAGAGCCATTTGAGCATTGAGAAAGAGTCGCTGAAAACTTTCTCCATGTAGGAGAAAGTGCCCCCTTTTTTTCTCTTCGAAAGGGGGAAGGAGGTCATAGGTCCAAATGGGTTCATAATGATCTCCTCGGTGCTTTTCATACAGATGGAGGTTTGAGAAATATAAAGGTAGCGGACGAAAATTTCTTTTTGCCTCTTCGATTGAGAGACTTTTTCCCAAAGTAATGTGTTTGACAAACTTTTTTCCTTCCAAATCATACCCTTTTTCTTCAAAGTAGTCATAGATCAGTCGCTGATAAGCATCGATCGGATTTTCACCAAAAGCTTCGACACGGCAGGTCAGAATATCGGGAGAGCGCTTCGGAAGGCGAAGGGGAGAATCGGCGATAGCGACGAGACCTACACGAAAAGGGGGTTTAGGCATATAGCGGATATGATCATGGATCGTTTGGTAAGAAATATTGCCGAAAAAAAGGAGGGTGAGATAGTGCTTTTTCGTCTTCAAAGTCTTTTCATCACGAAGTATCTCGGTCGGCGGAGTATGGACCTCGAAGCCGAAAAGAAGGCGTTTTGTGTCTCGATCGGTCATGCCTGGAGTGTAGCAAGAGCCCGGCTCTTAATTAAAGGATTTATTTAACTTGTTGCATCTTGAATCTCCGAGCAGCTTTTTTCTCTCCGTTTTAACCCCATGTAGCTTCGGTCATCATAGCGCATACGGGGTCATCCGATCGATACTTCCCTCTGTGTTTTAAGCGACTCTTAAATCTTTTCTCCACCCCTATTCCGGGGTAGATGTCGCTAAATCGATGGAGCCGCAGTTTAGCAAAAACGCCCTAGTCACTCCAATGTTTAGCGATCACCCCGTCGCCCAATACGACCGGATCCTCTCTCAGGGTTAAAAGCTCGGCATTTTTAATCGATAAATCCTTTTTAAGAAGTCTGAGCGAGGACGTCATATTCTTGTTCGGAGAAGCGGAACATTTAATTTCATATGCATCCGAATAAGCGCCGTAATCGATCAAAAGATCGACCTCGACCTTATTGCTTGAACGATAAAAATAACAGGGAGGACGCCTTTCCCCTTGTTCAGCAAAACCCTTGATCTTATCCATAATCACCATATTCTCAAAAATATGACCTACGAAAGGGGAATAAACCAACTGCTCCTTATTGCGGATCCGGAGCAAGTAGCAAAGGAGTCCCGTGTCTACAAAATAGAGTTTTCGAGATTTAACCACCCTCTTCGTAACGTTTCGATGAAACGGCTCGAGCAAATAGATCACCGAGGTTAGCTGAAGCGCTTCAATCCAATCTTTTGCCGTCGTTTGAGAAATTCCGCACTCCCTTCCGATCGCACTTAAGTTAAGCAATTGCCCCGTACGGGTCGCTAAAAGGACCATAAATCGTTGAAATTCGCCCAACTCCTTTATATTTCGGATCGGTCTGAGATCTCTTTCCAAATAGGTCGATAAGTAGCCGTCATGCCAAAGTCGAGGGTCAAGCTGCGGGTTCACTTGGAATTCCGGAAAAAAACCTCGAAGCATTTGATCCATCATCGGTTGCTTATCTTTCGGGTCCGGTTTCGACAGTTCTTTCCAACTCAGAGGATACAGCTGCAAGATCATGATTCTTCCCGCCAAGCTTTCGGATACCCCTTTCATCAAAGGAAAGATTTGAGATCCCGTCAAAAGATACCGCCCCATTTTCCTCCTATTCCGGTCCACCTCTATCTTAATCTGCTCGAGTAATGAGGGAACGTATTGAATCTCATCGATAATCAAAGGGAGTTCGTATGCCTTTAAGAACAGCGAGGGGTCTTTTCTGGCAAGAGTTCTCGCCAGCCCGTCATCGAGCGATACATAGCTGTAATCTTTAAATTGCCGCCGCAATAGGGTCGACTTTCCCGCTTGTCTCGGTCCGGTTACCAAGACTACGGGAAATTGCTCGATCACCTTTTTGAGCAGACCTTCTATAGCTCTCTTGATATAGTTTTTCATTCTCTCAGTCTATCATGATAAACATGCAATTTCAAGCTCGCATCTTGAAATTGCATACTTTTGTATTAAGTCTTTTAAGATAAATAGATTATATTTGTATTTTCTCAACCTCGAATCGGTCGGAAGAGAAGACGCCCCCTCCGTCGTCATGGTATTTCAAATGATATTCAGAGCGAGGTAATCGCCGGCGAAAGCAAAAAAAAAAAGAATTGAAAATGAAGAATTTAAGCCTTTATACCGACACGGGTAGAAACCGGTCCGAACCGCGATTTTCAGCTGATAACTCGAGAGTCGAGCGTTCTTCACACAACCGATTCTTTCCTAAAGATTCAGACGGTTGTTCCATCATAAAAACATGCAATTTCAAGCTCGCATCTTGAAATTGCATACTTTTGTATTAAGTCTTTTAAGATAAATAGATTATATTTGTATTTTCTCAACCTCGAATCGG
>JBCDES010000061.1:0-6489 GCA_039179295.1 Chlamydiota bacterium | reverse complement strand
TTTACCCCCCTTAAATCCCTTTCTTCTATTTTTTCGTACTCTTCGCCACCTACCTATACCCCCTTATATAATCTATACCCCCCAATCCTTTCGGCTTTTGGAACCACACGACTCTACCGACCGGTGCAAAAGGGTTGATCGACGTGATTCGTAACTGGACCTTCTCGCTGTTTTACATGATGTCGGAACTTTGGGGAAGTATGGCGATCTCCCTTTTATTCTGGGGATTTGCCAACGATATCAATAAGGTTTCCGAATCCAAAAGGTTCTACACAATCTTCTCGATGTTTGCAAATATCTCTTTGATTATCTCGGGAACGTTTATCCAATGGGCGGCAACCGTCCGCGAAAAGCTCACCGCCGCCGATCCGTGGCAAGTGACCCTCAATTATACCATGTCGATGGTTGTAATCGCAGGACTTTTGGTTCTCGGAATCTACTGGTGGATCAATAAGTATGTCTTAACGGACAAACGTTTCTACGATCCGGGCGAACAGAAAGTCGCTAAGAAATCCAAGCCGAAACTGTCGATGAAAGAGAGCTTTATGTATCTCATCCGGTCGAAATACCTCGGATGTATCGCGATTCTCGTGATGGCATACGGGATTTCGATCAACCTTGTCGAGGTCACCTGGAAAGACCAACTCCATCACCAATATCCCGATTATAACGATTATCAAGCCTTTATGGGGCATTTCTCAAAAATGACCGGATACATTACCATCCTCGTTACCTTCTTCCTCGGAGGAAACATCGCCCGCCGCTTCGGCTGGGGTAAAACGGCCCTTATCACTCCGGTGATGCTGATGGTGACGGGGGTAGCTTTCTTCTCATTCATCATCTTCGGCGGCAGTCTCCAAGCGATGGTCCAAGCCTTGGGATCGACGCCCCTGATGCTTGCCGTTATTTTCGGTGCTACCCAAAATATTGCGAGTAAATCGTCCAAATACTCCTTCTTCGATCCTACAAAAGAAATGGCTTACATCCCTCTCGGTCAAGAAGAGAAGGTTAAAGGCAAAGCGGCAATCGACGTCGTCGGTGCAAGATTGGGTAAATCGGGCGGCTCTCTGATCCAACAAGGTCTCTTCCTCGCCCTCAACACCGCCGTCGTCGGTGTGATCGCTCCTTATGTAGCGGTGATCCTTCTCGCCATCATCTTTGCTTGGATCGTCGCCGCACGCTCTCTTAACAAGCAGTTCCTCGAACTCACCACAAAGAGAGAAAACAAAGAAGTCGAAGAAAAAGAGCCTACCGCTAAAGTGGCAGCTCCCACCGAACCCGCTTCGATAACTTAAAAGAAAAAACTTCCTGACAAGAGGGGCTTTGATCATTTAGAGTTAAGCCATGGCATTCGATTACGATTCCGACCGTATCCGTAACTTTTCGATCATCGCCCATATCGATCACGGGAAATCAACCCTTTCGGACCGCCTCCTTCAAATCACCGGAACGGTTTCCGAAAGAGAGATGCAAGAGCAACTCCTCGACGATATGGAAATCGAGCGAGAGCGAGGGATCACCATTAAGGCTCATCCCGTCACGATGTACTACAATGCAAAGGATGGTCATACCTACCAATTTAATTTCATCGACACCCCCGGTCATGTTGATTTCTCCTACGAAGTTTCCCGCTCGCTCTCGGCATGTGAAGGAGCCCTCCTGATCGTCGATGCAGCTCAAGGCGTTCAAGCACAAACACTGGCTAATGTTCATCTCGCCCTCGATCGTGATTTGGAAATCATCCCGGTCTTGAACAAGATCGATCTGCCGGCAGCAAACCCCGACGAAGTAAAAACTCAAATCGAAGAGGTCATCGGTCTTGAAGCTGAAAACGCCATCCCATGTTCGGCAAAAACGGGGCAAGGAATCGGCGCTATTCTAGAGCGCATCATTGCAGACACTCCACCGCCGGCGCCTCCGGAAGACGATCGTTTACGCGCCCTGGTGTTCGACTCCCACTACGACCCCTATCGCGGCGTCATGATCTACACCCGTATCATAAGTGGAGAGATCAAGCGAGGAACCCGAATCAAGATGATGATCACCGATAAAAATTTCGATGTGCTTGAAGTGGGAATCTTTTCTCCCACTGAAAAGGCGATCGATCTCCTCCGTCCCGGAGAAGTGGGTTATGTCATCGCAAACATTAAAAAAACTTCCGATGTAAAGATCGGAGACACCATTACGACCCTCCGCGGAGGAGCGCCAAAGCCCCTTCCCGGCTTTAAATCGATCCGACCGGTCGTTTACGCCGGGATTTATCCGATCGACTCGTCCGAGTTTAAAGCCGTTCGAGAAGCTCTTGTAAAACTGCAGCTGAATGATTCGGCGCTCGATGTCGAACAAGAGAGTAGTTTAGCCCTAGGGTTAGGCTTCCGCTGCGGCTTTCTCGGGCTGCTACATTTAGAGATCACCTCCGAACGCCTTCAAAGAGAATTCGACCTCGATATCATGACTACGGCTCCAAGCGTCATCTATAAAGTCACCCTTTCCAGCGGCGAAAAAAAATCGATCGACAACCCTGCCCATTACCCCGACCCTGCAACCATCGTATCTATCGAAGAGCCTTGGGTGGTTTCTCATGTTATGACCCCTGCCGATTTCTTAGGACCCATTATCACTCTGGGAACGGAAAAACGGGGAATCCTAGATCGAACCGAATCGATAGGATCGAGTCGCCTCCTTTTGACCTTTCGCTTTCCGATGAATGAAATCATTACCGACTTCAACGACAAGCTCAAATCGGTGACTAAAGGATACGGCTCCTTCGATTATGAGTTTGATCGGTATGCTACCGGATCGATCATCAAACTCGAGATCAAGGTCAATGAGGAAATAGTCGATCCTTTCTCCCATCTCGTCCATAAAACCAAGGCGGAAGCAAAAGGGCGTGCTATCTGTAAAAAACTCAGAGATGTCATTCCTCGCCAACAGTTCAAGGTTCCCATCCAGGCAGCAATCGGTGGAAAGATCGTTGCCCGTGAAACCATTTCTCCCCTTTCAAAGAACGTCACCGCCAAGTGTTACGGCGGAGACATTACCCGGAAACGGAAGCTCTGGGAAAAGCAAAAAAAAGGGAAAAAAAGGATGAAAGAGATCGGAAAGGTAGCCATCCCCCAGTCAGCTTTCATGGAAGTCCTCCGCGCCGAAGAGTAACCGCCGTTCCTCGCACCGCCCGATAAAAAGGATGAAGAAATCGAAAAAGAGCGGTTTCCGAAACTCTACCTAAGCATTATAGGTTGAAGAGCTCGCATCTCCTCCGGTTCCGGTCCAGTCGGTATGGAAGAACGTCCCGCGGGGTCGATCCGCCCTCTCATAGGTATGAGCTCCGAAGAAATCCCGTTGCGCCTGGAGCAGATTGGTAGGAAGTCGGTGAGAACGGTAACCGTCAAAAAAGGACAGCGAAGTGCTAAAGCACGGAACGGCAATGCCGGACTCGGCCGCATGAGAGACAACGCGACGCCAACCTCGTTCGGCTTTAATCATCTCCCCTTTGAAAAAATCATCGAGAAGGAGGTTTTCAAGATCGTCGGCTCTATCAAACGCTTTCTTAATCTCTCCTAAGAAACGACTCCGGATAATACATCCCCCGCGCCACATGAGCGCAATAGAGCCGTAGTTAAGATTCCATTTAAATGCGGCAGCGGCGCCCCGCATCAACATAAACCCTTGGACGTAACTGATGATCTTTGAAGCATAAAGAGCGTCTTTAATGTCGCTAAATAGCTGTTTTTTATCCCCTTCGAACCCTTTATTCGGTCCTTTAAAGTGTCGACTCATCTCAAGACGTTGATCCTTGAGAGCGGAAAGACAGCGGGCGAAAACGGCTTCTCCGATCAAAGTGACGGGAATCCCCAGCTCGAAAGCGCTGATCGCCGTCCACTTCCCCGTCCCTTTTTGACCCGCAACGTCGAGAATCTTTTCAACCAGAGGCGCTCCGTCTCTATCTTTAAAAGCAAAAATTTTGCTCGTAATTTCGATTAAGTAACTATTGAGTTCCCCTCGATTCCATTCATCAAACGTTTTGGAAAGCGCTTCGGCCTCCATTCCAAGCTCGGAACGGAGAAGTTCATAAGCCTCGCAAATGATTTGCATATCGCCGTATTCAATCCCGTTATGGACCATTTTAACATAATGACCCGCACCTCCTTCTCCTACCCAATCGCAACAAGGCTCACCATCTTCCGATTTAGCGGCAATCGCTTGGAAGATCGGCCGCACTTGATCCCAAGCACCGGGATCGCCTCCGGGCATGATCGAAGGACCGTGTCTTGCCCCTTCTTCTCCTCCGGAAATTCCCATCCCGACAAAGAGAATCCCCTTGTCTTTGAGCTCTTTAAAACGTCGTTCACTATCGGAAAAATGGCTATTTCCTCCATCGATAATCAGATCTCCTTTTTCAAGCAACGGGAGGAGCTGTTCAATCATTTCATCGACGGACGATCCGGCACGAATCATCAGCATGACTTTTCGCGGCCGTTTTAAAGCCTCGATCAGTTTTTTTAAGGAATAGGTCCCCATAATATCGCTCCCCCCGGCAGGTCCGTCCAAAAAGGTATCGACCTTCGATGTCGTCCGATTGAAAACGGCAACTTTATATCCGTGATCATTGATGTTAAGGACTAAGTTTTGCCCCATAACTGCCAGTCCGATCAATCCGATATCCCTATTTCCTGCCAAAACGACCTCCGATTTATCGAGCAACAGCTCGAAATTTAAGTGATGATCAAACCGCCGTTTTGCTCCCATCGCTCAGGTGGCGGGCGATTGGAGCGTTTTGCCTCCCGAAGAGCGCTCAAGTAGAACGACTTTTCCCTATATCAGCAGTTTTTTAAATAGTTTTCAATACCGGCGGCAATCGATAGAGCCAGCTTCTCCACATATTTTTGATCGGAAAGATCGGAGCGCTCATGGGGGTTGGTGATGAATCCTCCCTCGATGAGAATCGCAGCCATATTCGTTTCCCGAATCACATGAAAGTTCGCCGTTTTTACCCCACGATTTTTCGCTCCGGTCGAAGCGATCATCCTATCGAGAACAAGCCGGGCCAGCTTCTTCGAAGCATTCCGTCTCCACTTAGATCCCCGATTATAATAATAAACCTCGATTCCTTTTGCCTGCGGGTTTTTAAACGCATTATAATGAATACTGACAAAAACCTTGCTCTTTGTATGATTGGCAATGGCGGTCCGCTTGGTAAGAGAGACGGAAACGTCTCGACTGCGGGTGAGAATCACCCGGTATCCCTTTCGCTGAAGGTATTGTTTAACAAGGGTTCCGGTTTTAACGGCCAGTACTTTTTCTTGTACCGATTTAACCTCGGCACCGATATCCGAACCTCCGTGTCCGGGGTCGATCACGATCAAAGGCTTACCGGAGACTTTTGTCGAGGGGGGCGCTGCGAAATGACCGCGACTATCGGTCCCGCCGGCACCATACAAACAACAAGCCGTTAAGGATAGTCCCAAAATACCTATGACCCAATAGTTGCAAAAAAGATCGATAGGACAACGGTTCTTTAAATTTTGAAAAACCCCACTGATTGCAACCGAGCAATAAATCTTTAACTTTTTTTTTAACAACTCTTTTTCCAACATTTTTTAAGGTCTCCCTTCTCCCCTTAAAATCGTATACGTAGCCGCGAGATCGCTCTTAGGACGAAAACTTAAGTGAAACCTTCTTTTTTTCCTATCCGATCTCTCATCGAGCTTACAGATTTTCTTTTTATTTATACCACAAAAACCCTATCATTTATCTTAAGAAAAAACAAACCGCCCTTTTAACCGATATGAACGATTTCAGCTCTAAATCCGCTACCGATTCGTTTGCTTTTCTAGCCGTTGCAGTTCTCTCTTCCACCAATCGGCTAGGTCGATTCTTTCCGGGAGCGACAAGTAAAGGGCTACTGTTGCAAGGACTGATCACCGGAATCGTCACCTACATCGTCAATCCCGATAAAAAACTTTATAAAATCGCTTCCGTAGCCTTTTCCTCCCTCCTCTCCGATGTCATCGCTCGAACCTTAAAAGGAAGGGTCTCCCTTCCCCTTAAGAGCAATGTCAAACTCACTTTTCTCTTTGCCTCCGTTACCATCCTTAAAACCTTAATAACGACAGCTTTTTTCGATTCAAGCAAAGAAGACTCGGAATCGAACGAACAAGACAACGGACGGCTTGACAAAATTAAAAACGAAGCGGGTTGCAATGATAAAAAACGCAACCGACCATCTTTCGATAATAAATCTAAGCAAGTCGCCAAAGTTGGTTGCTCGGTTCTTATCCGATCGTCCGAGATCGAAGATCGAGAAATCCCGGCCGATAAATCTCCTAACGAAAACGAGAGGAAAGAAGAAGTCGATGAGAATGCCGCAGACTCGAATCCCGATCATGAGCTCCGGAAAAAAAGCCTTTTTCAACGGAGCTCAATCGCATCGCCCAAGGAACCGAATCAACCCTTCGAACTTGACGCCTTTAAAGACTCGGATTCTTC